>JAGCWQ010000159.1 GCA_017961765.1 Paludibacteraceae bacterium
GAATGGAGCCTTGAATGAGATAACCTTACCGTCGATTTCAACCTCAGGCTTCCCGTTTACTGCGACACAGATTTGCTCAATCATCTTCTCCGTGAAGCCCATACCCCAATTCAAATCCTTGTAAGAGACGTAAAGCTCCATACAAGTGAACTCAGGGTTGTGAGTCTTGTCCATACCCTCGTTACGGAAGTTCTTACCCATCTCATAAACCCCCTCGAAACCACCTACGATGAGGCGCTTCAAGTAAAGCTCCGTAGCGATACGCATATACATATCTTGGTTAAGAGCGTTGAAATGTGTAATGAACGGACGGGCAGAAGCACCACCTGCGATACTTTGCAAGATAGGAGTGTCAACCTCCGTGTATCCTGCGTTGTCCAATATGTTGCGTATAGTGCGGACAATCGTAGCACGCTTTAAGAAAGTCTCCTTCACGCCATCGTTTACGACCAAGTCAACATAACGTTGACGGTAACGAAGCTCAGGATCATCAAATGCGTCGTATGCTACACCATCCTTATATTTTACGATTGGAAGTGGCTTTAAGCTCTTGCTCAATACGGTCAGCTCCTCAGCATGGACGGAAATCTCACCCATCTGCGTACGGAAGACATAACCCTTGATTCCCACGAAATCACCGATATCAAGCAACTTTTTGAAAACCACGTTGTATGTATCCTTGTTCTCACCAGGACACAAATCATCACGAGAGATATAGACCTGAATGCGGCCTTTGCTATCCTGCAACTCCATGAAAGATGCCTTTCCCATGATACGGCGGCTCATGATACGGCCTGCAATCGAAACCTCCTTGCGTGGAGCATCATCGGAGAACTCTTCTTTGATAATCGTCGAATAACCTGTAACGACATATTCTGCAGCAGGATAGGGATCTATGCCCATCGCCCGCAACTCCTTTAGGCTCTCGCGCCTCAGGATTTCCTGTTCACTCAAATCCAATAAACTCATCAGTCTTTTATATTTATCTCTTGATAACAATCCAAATATCTGCAAAAATACAAAAAAAATCAAAGCACTTGCTTTTAAGGCAGTTCTAAAAATCGATTTCTATCGTTTTTTGAATATACGTCAAGAGGGAGGTGTCGCAAACTAAGGGCATGAGGGAATCTATCCGACCCGTTGAAAATCTCCCATAGGAGAGTCACTGCACAAAATGGAAGTGAATTTCAAAGCACAATTTTCACGGAACAAACGGGCAACTGATTCACAAGCATCTTCTTTCCGGAAATGGAGTTGGTGCACCTCTCCTCCCTTCAAATAGGCCATTCTTCCCATTCGGGAAACCACATCGAGATGGGTAATCGCCAGATGGAAACGGCAGTGAGCATAAGCGGCAAGCGAGTGCCTCTCAAACGCCTCGTTCAGAAGGTCGAAGTCGAAGAGGCCTGTCTTAAACCGTCCTTGGAACTCATTCATTCCATTCGTCTCGTTCTCCTCATCGCACAGATCATAGTTTTCCAACACCAAAGGCTCATATCCATTGCCATGGCGAGTCAAGTAGGTTCGCACAACGAGATAGACATTCGCCCCATCAAGTTCCGATGGATCCAAGGCATTCAAGCCTGTCGAAGTCGCCGTGACATGGGGCAAGAATCCCCTATCGGCATCCAGCAAGAGTCCCTGCGTCGATTCGAAGATCCAATCATCAAAATTGCCTTCCTGCAAGGGCCGATTCTCTTTCCGCGCCCACTCGAAAGCCTCCGTAAACATCTCATCATAGGAGGCATAGCGTTCTGTCCTATAATAATGAGCGACCTTCGATAAAATCTCTTCAGGAACGTTTTCCAAGGTGAACCGAAGTCCAGAAAGTGTCCGTTTCCATGCCATATAGACGCCCTTCCCGCAAGTTCCGTCCTCCCTGTTTTGGGCGTCGTTGCGGTTGGCTTCCACATCGTAAGGGGTGATGATGGGGGCTTGACGAACATCCCATATTGGTTGAAGGCTGCATTTCCCTTTCAAGACCTCCCATTCGTTTTTCAAACAAATAGGATCGATCATCGACGAGGGTCGGTAAAGGGTAGGAATCCCCAATAGAGATCCAGAACCGAAAGAGGCGAAGACATGAGTGACTGGCCTTCCTGCCAGGGAGGACTTCACCGTGTGCGCTGCCTGCGGACCTCCCGTAAATCGGAGAACCAAGGGAGAGCGCCCCTCGTCCAAGGACTTTCGACAAAGCCATTGAACCAGAGTGCCCTTCCCCTCGTCACCGAACAAAGCGCCAATGACAATCTCTTTCCTCACCGTTCCTGTTGTTTGGATGCGAGATTTCCCTTGATTCTCTGATAATGCTCGATAGCTAAACAAGCGATTACATTCGAGACATTCGTATCCGAGTTGGAATCAACCTCAATGTAGTGGTCGCCCAACAATTTTTTCCAATTATCCTTGGTTCCCTTCAATCGTCCACTGTAATCCAAGACATTGATATGGTAAACCTCCCAATTCTTCTGGGCTGCTTCAAGAATCTCCTCAGCCGTCATATCTACCTGAGCCCCACCGAAAATCTCCCGAAGCGCACTCTTAGGATAAAACCTCAAATTGGGTTCATCGCCGATGGTAACAATCAACCCCTTTTCTCCTCTTTTTGTAATGGCATCGCATGAAGTATGGAAGGCCGCGAAATAGTGAACCAGAGAGGTACTTTCCCCTTCATTACCTCCACCTCCACCTTCCAAATAGATGGAAGTGAGCCATTTCTCCATCAACTCATCGCTTGCCTCAAACTGACCGACCTGCAAAGGGGCAGAGTCGCACGTATAGTCACCGTAAGCCGTGAAACAGAGCTGCGGACAAGGGATGCCCTCATCGAGGATTTTCTTCATCACTTCAGGAAAATCATTTTTTATCAGATTCGCAGGAATATGCCCCATGGAGCCCGTCACATCCAATCCGATAATAATAGGCATCACTTCAGGATGTTCCGCATTTTCGCAACATTCACGGACAACCCCGGATGGATCCATAGACTTGGGCATAGACTTATTCACGAAAATTCGAGTTATCTCCTGTTCTTCATATAGGCTGACGCGGCGCATAGAGGCCGTCTTATAAGAATAGAAACCACTTCCCATAATTATCTCTTTTTTATATTAAACCATAAACAAATTTACAAAATTTCATCAAGAATCGGGAGTCTTAAGGTAGGATTTATTCGTCGTACTCAAAATTGTCACATTCCATGAACTACCATAAAAAGGTTTTTCTTACTTTTGTCTTAGAAACAAATAGAGAAAATTTCATTTGCACCTAATAATGATGAAGAAATTGATTTCCGGTCTTCTTTTATCCGGACTATTAATAGGATGTGGCCAGCCCACTTCCAATCCAAAGAGCCCAACAAGCAACGACTCGTTATCCGTAGCGGAGACAAAAGACACCCTTGCGGTCAGTGTAGATTCTGTCAAACAAGACAGCGTTAAGGCTGACACGGACTCGTTTGCCGCACTCGCCATTCCCCACCCTAAAATTGTCCGAAAGACCTACAAGGCAGGGAACCTCATCAGGCCGAGCATGAAAGTAAAGGGCATCTACATCACGGGGCCTACGGCAGGGACCAAGAGGATGAAGGAGTTGGTTGAACTCATCACCTCGACCGAGATGAACGCCATCGTGCTCGACATCAAGAACGACGGAGGTCGAATCACCTACAAGATAGACAATGACTTGGCTCAAGAGATGGGAGCCTGCATCCGATACGTGCGTGACATGCCAGGACTGATCAAAGATTTACACGAAAAGGGCATCTACGTCATCGGACGTATTGTCTGCTTCAAAGATCCTGTCTTGGCAAAGAACAAACCCGATTTGGCACTCTGCAAACCCAACGGAGGAGCTGTCACCGACGGCAAGGGACAACCATGGGTCAATCCTTACAAAAAAGAGGTTTGGGACTATCTTTGTGCCCTCGCAGAGCAAGCCACGCTCGACGGTTTCGATGAGATTCAGTTTGACTACGTGCGCTTCCCTATCGGAGACGATGCCAACAAAGCAGACTATGGGGTGGATTTAAAGACCTACCCTCGCGAAGACGGCCTCAACGACTTCTTCGACTACGCCAACAATCGACTACACAAAAAAGATATCGTCTTCGGAGCCGATCTCTTCGGAACGGTCATCGGCAGCGACACGGACAGGGACAGGACAGGACAAGACTACGTGGATTTAGCCACCAAGGCAGATGTCCTCTACCCTATGATCTACCCTTCCCACTACGGACCACGCACTTTCGGTCTTGACGTGCCTGACGCACATCCTTACGGGACTATCAAGGGGGCTATGCAACTCTCGCAGAAGCAATTGCAAACGTTGGGTGATTCCATCCCTGTTGCCACCATCCGCCCTTGGCTTCAATGTTTCTCCGCCCCTTGGGTGAAGGGACACATCACCTACGGAAGCGTACAACTCAAGCAACAAATCCAAGCCGTTTACGACAGCGGCTATGAAGAATGGATCTTATGGAACGCCTCCAACCGATACGGCTACGTCAAGCAAGCCCTCGCATTAATGAAGAACAACGGAAAGAGTAGCGGAAACGAAAAGGCCGACTCAACGGCAAAAACAGAAGTTTTAAAAACAGACACGGTGGAAGCAACGACAGGAGCAACCAAAACAGAGACGAAATAACAACGTAGGGCGACCTTTAAGGTTGCCCTATTTCTTGTTACGCCTCCCCATCTGTTCCCTTTTTCCCGCCAACCATCAAAAAGAGAATCGCCACAAGGCAAAGCCCGACACCCACCATACCAACAACCGTCATCGGCTCACGGAAAAGGAAGACACCGATGAAAATGGAAGTTAGCGGTTCCGTCACACCCAAGACAGAAGCCTTCGTCGCTCCAATCAAACGGGTGGAGATAGTCAATCCCAACAGAGCAACCGTCGTCGGAATCAAGGCCAAGCCCAACAAACAAAGCCAATTAGAACTATCGGACAAACCGACATTCCAATCCACATCCAAAACAAATAGGCATACAAGATATAGCGTAGCTCCGGACATCAAGGAATAGAGCGTTATCGTATAAGGTGCGATGGACTGAATCGACTTCACTCTATTGACAATCACAAAATAACCAGCATACGAAAGTGCGGAAAGGAGTGCCAACGAAACTCCAACAGGGTGTATATCAAGATCCTCACCAGTGCCACACATAAGGGCGACTCCCACAAAGGTAACAATGATTGAAATCCAGGTCCTTCGAGAAGGATAGACCTTCTGCATGACCATCAGCAACGCCACCATGACTGGATAGAGATAAATGAGCGTCGTGGCCAAACCCGATGGAATATAACAATAGGAGGCAAACAACGACAAACTGCTTATAGCGAAGAGCATACCGAGCAACGTCACCCATCCGAACTCACGCCAAGAAACCCTCAACGAACGCCAAGAAAGGAGAGACCACCCACCAATCACCAAAACAGAGATGGCATAACGGAAAAACAGCATCGTCAGGATGGAAACCCCAGCATCTATCAGAGGTTTTCCAAACAAGGGATTGACCCCATAAGCCATGCCGGCCAAGAGACCTGCAACATAGCCCATTACCATTTTACCTTTGCCAGCCATCAAAATTCCGCAATTAGTCTTCCTATAACATTCATCTGCAAAATCAAAGGAAAACACCCAAACAAAAGGCTCCCGTTATCCTGCTAAACAAAATTACAAATTATGATGAGTTCTCTGGGAGAAAGAGACAAAAAAAAACAGTCCACCCTCACGAGCAAACTGCAATGTAATTGTACTGAAAGTACTAAACTGTTTTCTTTTTGTTTTTTGAGAATGAAATCTATTCTCGTCAAGGTCTAAGTCCTATGTTTTATTCCATTACAAAATTATAAATCATTTACATAAAAACAATAGAAAAATAAAAAATTCAGACAAAAAGCATATTTTCTACGACAAAAACGCTTGATTTTTCCCAAAGGCAACGGATTTTCCTTATTAAGCATTATCCAGCCCATCCTTCCCTATCCAAATTTCTGTAATTTATTGCCTCTCCAATATGTTGTGTCCCTATATTCTCAGACCCGTCCAAATCGGCAATCGTACGCGAAACTTTGAGAATTCTGTCGTAAGCGCGTGCGGAAAGGTTCATCTTCAGCATTGCCGACTTCAACAAAGAACTGGAAGCCGCATCCAAAACCGCATACTGATGCAATTGACGGCTCGACATCTGCGCATTGCAGAAAACACCTGGCGAATCCTTGAAACGCTCCTGCTGTATCATCCGTGCCTTAATGACCCGTTCGCGAATCACCGAACTAGGCTCCGACGGTGCCGCATCCGAAAGTTTTTCAAAAGGGACAGGGACTATCTCCACATGCAAATCAATACGATCCAACAAAGGGCCAGAAATACGGCTCAAATACTTCTGCACGACACCCGGTCCACAGACACAAGGACGATCAGGATGGTTATAATAGCCACAAGGACAAGGATTCATCGAAGCGACCAACATGAAACTCGCTGGGTATTCCACCGTGGATTTGGCTCTGGAAATCGTTATCTTCCTATCTTCCAACGGCTGACGCATCACCTCCAAGACCGTACGCTTAAACTCAGGCAACTCGTCAAGGAAAAGTACACCATGATGAGCCAACGAGATTTCTCCCGGTTGCGGAAAGTTGCCACCACCACACAAAGCCACATCTGAAATCGTATGATGAGGACTGCGGAAAGGCCTCTGCGCCATCAAGGAGGTTCCTTTGTCCAACAAGCCCGCCACAGAGTGGATTTTCGTTGTCTCCAACGCCTCATGAAGCGTCAACGGAGGCAAGATCGTAGGCACACGCTTGGCCAACATCGACTTACCCGCACCCGGAGGACCCACCAAAATGATATTATGTCCGCCAGCAGCCGCCACCTCAAAGGCACGCTTGACACTCTCCTGCCCTTTGACATCCGAAAAATCCAAGTCAAAATGATTCAGGTTGTTAAAAAACTCATTGCGCGTATCGACTATAGTAGGCTCAATCTCCAACTCACCGTTAAGAAAAGCGATGACCTCCTTCAGATTTTCGGCGCCATAGACTTCCAAATTGTTGACCACAGCCGCCTCTCGAGCATTCTGCTTAGGCAGGATAAAACCCTTGAATCCCTCCTCCCTCGCTTTTATGGCAATAGGGAGCACCCCCTTAATCGGTTGCAACGTACCATCGAGCGATAGTTCACCCATAATCATATAACGGTCCAGCTCGTGACAATGCATCTTTTCCGCTGCCGCTAAGATACCTATCGCCAAAGGCAAATCATACGAAGCCCCCTCTTTTCGGATATCGGCAGGAGCCATATTTATAACAGTTTGATATTTAGGCAATTTTAAGCCAATAAATTGCAAAGCAGAGACAATTCGTTCATGGCTCTCCTTCACTGCCACATCCGGCAAGCCGACCAAGAAAAATTTTATACCCTGAGAGACATTCACCTCAATGGTAATCGTTGTTGCGTGGATGCCTTGCACCGCCGCACCATAAGTCTTCACTAACATTTTTAAATCTTTATTTTACAAAACAGAGAATCACAAACAAACAATTGCAAACGTCCACTTCTAATCCCAAACGTATAGATGCCCCTTACCGACATCCTAATAAAAACTCACTTCCAAGAGATATACATACAAAACAAGAAGCAGAGGGAACAGAAGGGAACCCCTTCCATTCCCACTTTATCATCATTCAAACAATTCTATCTTACCATATTCTAAACCATCAATTTCTTATAATGAATCCGATGAGGTGTCAAATCGCCCAGACGCATCTTCTTATTTTCCTCATACTCGGAATAGGAGCCTTGGAAGAAGAAGACCTTGGAATCACCTTCGTAAGCCAATATATGCGTGCAGATACGATCCAAGAACCAACGGTCGTGCGAAATAACTACTGCGCAACCCGCGAAATTCTCCAAACCCTCCTCCAAGGCACGAAGCGTATTCACATCAATATCATTGGTAGGCTCATCGAGCAAAAGGACATTCGCCTCCGACTTGAGCGTCTATGCCAAATGCAGACGGTTTCGCTCACCACCGGACAAGACGCCGCACTTCTTCTC
>JAGCWQ010000020.1 GCA_017961765.1 Paludibacteraceae bacterium
TAATCCATCTTCTCGGATTTTTCTCTGGTGTTATCTTCCATTTCTTAAAAATGCCGAATATGCTCATGTTGGTTTATGTTGTTTGATTCTGTTAATTGCGATGTCATAATAGGCGGGATCTATCTCGAATCCAATGAAGTTCCTTCCCAAGTTCATGCAAGCCACGGCCGTTGTCCCGCTTCCCATGCAATTATCGAGGACGGTCTCACCCTCGTTAGTGTACGTCCTCACCAGGTATTCGACGAGTTTCACCGGCTTCTGTGTCGGATGAAGTCCAACTTCCGTGTTGAACTTCTGCCATGACGACGGTACTCTCATGTCTGTGAGCTTATTCTCCTTGCGCCCCTCGAAATCGCGGTAGTTGGACGACTTGCTCTCGAATTTTACGTTGTAGTGGACCCTGTCAAGACCACCGCCAGTCCTTGGCTGCATCTGCTTGTTGTACGTCCACTTGCCCTTGGAAAAACAGAGTATGTGTTCATGCTCCTTCATCGGCTCCCTAACTGTGTTGGCAAAGTTACTGCCGCGGTTCTTAATCCAAATCCATTCATGTCTGAACATCTTTGGGTTGGACATCACCAACATAGAGCTGAAGGGTTGGCTTCCGAAAAGGCAAATCATGGCATTGTCCTTGCACACTCTGTCATATACCGTCCACAGTTCGTCAAATGGTATCATGACATCCCACTTGTTGCTTGTTATCTGGTAAGGTAAGTCGCAGATGACACAATCTATGCTCTTGTCTGGTATTTCACGCATACCGACAAGACAATCCTCGTTGTATATAGTGTTAAGTGCCTTCATTCAATAATAATCACAAAACAAAATGAGCATCAAATATAATTTATCGCCATTTCCCTGTCCACGAAGAAGTGTATGCCATTAGAGCATTCGTTCCACCGGTTATCGTCGAAACTATCCGGGTAGACCATCTCACCAACTCTGTAACACGTGGGACGACAAAATCGGCGCTTGTTGACGATCTCGTTGACACTCTCACCTGTGATTATGTTGTTTATCGCCAATACCATGGCCTTGTCGCAACGGCATTTCTCGGACGTGGCGGAAGACCTCCGCGCATCCTCAGGCACCAATAGCTTGACGATGTAACCCAACCCATCACCATTATGGTAGAGTATTTTCTTCCATGCGATGAACGCACCATCAGACGGGCATGACATTGGCACACAGAAATTACGTGCATTATCTTTGACAGCACTGCCTAAGGATTTAGCGTGATAAAAACTAGCGCCATGCAAATTGGCATTATCTAGAATGGTATTACACAATATTGAATTGCTTAAATCAGCATTAATTAAACACGCACTTGATAAGTTAGCGTATTCTAAATACGCACCTGATAAATTAGCGTATTCTAAATTCGCACCTGATAAATTCGCATTAACCAAGAACGTGTCATTCAAAACCGCACTGTGTAAGTTTGAGTTTGTTAAATTTGCGCCAATAAGAGACGTTTTTGATAAATACGCATAAGGCAAACTAGCCTCTCCTATATTTACGTAGTTTAGTTCTTGACTAATAATTTCCGCATATGCCAAGTCAATCCCATCTTCAACAGCACGTTCCAAGGTTTTCCTAAACGTATTATTATCGCATTCGTATTCGAATATAGTTCCCTTTGTAATATAATTCTTTATTCCAATTTTATTCATTTTTGTACGTTATAATAAAATCAATAGAACCATCACGTTTGAATATATTACAGTCATGGCTTATTTGAGTTCTACCGGCTCAGTGTAATATACAATCCCCATTCTAGCAATTGTCCCGCTTGGTAGCATGACCCCTTCAAGCTTTGGCACCCTGTAATGTCCGTCCGACCAAGTGTTACACCATCTCTCACGACTATCACACGCCTCTTGCGACGAATAAAGTCCCTTGGGAGAAATCCCTTCCTCTCCATCTCCAAGACGGCGTCTAGATAACGGAACGGAGTACCTTGACAAATCATCTCGACACCTTTCTTGTTTATGTAAACGAATGCACTATGACCCATACTTTCAACTTTTTGTTGCAAATATATTAAAAGAAAATGATTTACACAAAAATAAACAGTTAAAAATTCATAATGTTTCCGTCATTGGCGTAATAATTCCAAACAGGATTTACCAATTCGTCAATCACAGCCGGTAACGTCTCCAAGTTGAAGTAACCCATGTGGTTGAATACGTCGTAAAACGATGCGTACGTGAACGTATAGGCAATCTTTGAAACGTCAACTTGTAGCCCGTTTGCACATTCAATTCTTGCATGTTCACCGGCTTTCAAAATGTCAAGTAACATTTGCAGCCATTCCCTGCTCTCGTTGGTTGCGTGAGTGTCAATGGCACGTTGTGCGGAGTGTACCAATTTGTCGGATGGGATTCGTCTTTCAAACATCATTCACCACGGTTTCAAGTGCGAAAATAAGAGCGCTCTCGACAGCCTTCCCGTAATCGTATTGTAGCCTAATCTCTTCCGGTACGATAATTGTCGAGGCATGAGAGTACACATTGATCTCGAAACAGTCAATGTAACCATCGTAATGATTCCCTCTATACGCATGGATTGATATGAAAATCCTTTTCTTTGTCCTTAACCAGTCCATTGCGGACTGATGTGTACACGTCCAATATTCGCCGCATTCGTCCTTACATGGCTTGGCTATGGTATATGGGTTGTCGAAGTCAAAACCGTTTTGCTGCAATAGACGCGCAACTTTGCTTGAGCAGTATCTTTCTTCCAATATACTATTTTTCATTCTAATACCCGTTATTAAAGTCCATCGTTTAAGTTCACTGCGTCATAATACTCCTCGAAATTCTCGTTAAAGTCATTGACTTCCCTTGCGAAAAATTCCCCGTCAGGGTTATCGTATTCAGCCTTGTATAGTATCAGGCCACTAATCCACACGCCATCTTTCTTGAGCATCAGTCCGTCAGTCACAATGGTGTATGGCTTCACTGTTCTCTTATGTATGTACTTTTTCTGCTTCATTCTTCACACTTTATGATTCGCCCATTTTTTGCGTCAAAAGATTTTGCTCAAAAACATATAATAAAGCCTTTTCAATAGCTACATGCCTGGAATGACTGTCTGAAAGGTCAGTCACCTCATAGTTGTCGTCGCACCATATCTCATAGTTCCACGATTGGCATTCTCCGTTGACGCTAAACGATGCAGGGCTTGTCACTATTATTATGTGATGTTCCCTCTCCAACCAGTCAATAGTCTCCTCATGCGTCGGGCAGGCATATACTTTGCCGAGATCTTCGGTGTTATTGTTCCAAAAATGGTCATAGAGATGACCGCCATCAACATACTCTATCTCATTCTTTCTGCCGTTGCATACAAGCTCGTATTCTTCGTCCTCGTCAATCTCCTCTCCGTTATGTCTCACGGATATGCCATAACAATGGTTACACCATTCTTTGAAACCATTCTTCTTGAGTAACTTGCATACTTGAAACGAACACAGTTTTTTTCCTTTTACACTCATGTTTCTGTCGTATATAATTTTTGGGAACAATTGGTATCTTTATTGTTAAATGTGACATTTTAAAGCTTCATGAACTTATATAGTTTCTCGGGCAGTTCATTTGCCAAACCTGTCTTTATCATGCCACTATAGTCAAACATGTGCCTCTTGAGCCAATCTATGAGTTTAGAATAATTGGGCAACGGACTTGGCATAACAATGTCATAGACCATGTCGTTATCGTCAAGGCATATCATGGCATCCATCTCGATCAATTCACGCTTCTCGTCACCGTTCATAGTCGACAATGACCTGAGAAGCAGCTTATCGTCGAAAAGACTTACCGTATAACTATCCGTACGGTATTCTTCCAACGTCCGCGAGTCAATCACCTTTGTGTAGACCGAAGTCTCGTCTATCCCGACAACCCTCTCCCATGTACTCATAGAATCATCCATCTCGTAGTTCCAACCCTCATGTAATATGATGATTCCATGACGTAGTCTTGACGACACCTCATCAAGAAGCATATTCCGTTGTTTTTCAGTCATTTTACTTATCGCTATCTTTAAAAACTACATTTTTCGTGTATCGTACACAAAATAATCCCCGCCACCTAAACATGGCGAACCCATTTTTGAACAACAATATTTGTCAAGTGAGCATTTCGTGCAATCACTTTTTTTTCTGCCCATGACACGCCTATGCCTTACGCCGTCAATCTCCACTACTATCTTCATGCTCTTTTAAAAAATAACCCACTCATTATATATTAATGCTTTAGAATACCGCGAAATAAACAACCACATTATTCAACGGTTCGACAACAGGACTATATATTACTTGGTATGTCATTTCTCTTCCTCCTCCTTGTTCGCGATTATGTCTCTGACCTTGCCAATGGCAATGTCCTTCGACTTTTCGATACCGTAATATGACAGCCCGCCTATCTTTATACTATAGCACCACGGAAAAGTCGCCCAATCAACGTCATAGTTCCTTCTCACGTATTTCTCGGGATCCAAGATGCCTTCCCCTATAGTTCCGCCGTCAGCCGTGTCTTTCTCCTCCCGTGAAAGTTCGTCCCATAGGATGGACGCTATCACGTCAATGTTCATCATCACTTGATCATGGACGCTAATCTTGTAATCCTTCATCCTTTTCGGCCAACAATGGATTATCGTCTCATACTCGCATTGTCCATGAAACTTGTACAAAGACGCCTCTTGTATTGACGCTTTTAACTTGTCAATGCTCGACGGCAACTGACCGACATTTGTCCTTAGATAGGGCAACACGTCATAATATATCGGTTGGTCATTGTTGAAATCCCATCTTAAAACATAAAACCTATTTCTTTCTTCCATACATTTATCCATTAAAAGGTTACTCAATTATAGATAAGTCAATATCAACCCACCATGCTACGTCAGGTATGTTCCACTCTCCCTTGCCATAAACCTTCGGAAACAGTTCTTCACCGTTCCCTGTGATAATCGGTCTATCCTTAACGGGTCTGTGACCGAAACAAACCACATATCCACCGTATTCCCTGACAAGGACTATCACCTCCCTGTCAAGTTCCGGCAAGTCATCCCCTTGCGCATCCTTCAATATATCTGCCATTTTTCTAATATTTTACCACAAACCGTTCCCATCTAAAAACTCCCTCGTAATAGGAATAAAATCAACCATATTTTTTTATATCGTTCACATTGCAAAATTACACAAAAATAAACGTTCAACCAAAAAATATCCGTTAAAAAATTTTAAACAGTCTCAAATATCACGTATAATGATCAAACTATGTAATTTATCGCCATTTCCCTGTCCACGAAGAAGTGTA
>JAGCWQ010000160.1 GCA_017961765.1 Paludibacteraceae bacterium
ACCTTCTCCGTCACAGGGTCCAAGAACTCCATGAGGGCGGTTCCCTTAACCTCCGACTCAGAGAGGTTAATGACCTTGGCCGACAATACACAACGGTCACCCTTGCGCAAGAAGCGAGGCAAATTCGGAGAAATCATGAAATCCTTTTGGGTCACCATCTGGGCGGACATCTGTCCGAAGAAGAGGTCTTTGGTATGAGCCAAGGCCTTGAAATTCCAGCGGGTGAGACTCTCTGGCATCTCAAAAGAGAACTGCACATTGCCCTCCTTGTCCGTAGTAAGTTGTGGATAGAAGAAGGCTGTCTCTGCGAAATTTTCACGCACTTGCGGTTCTGGAGCCTTCGCATCATTCTGTGCAGAAACATCCCCTTCATCGATTGTCGCCGAATCAAACATAGCATTATTCTGAGCCATCGGAGCTGATGCATATTCCACCATAGCATCATCCGAACTGATAGCGGCCATCTCGAGAGACTTCATAGGGACCGCTTCATCTTCCACCATAAGGCAACTACCACCGAAAAGAGCCGATCCCATAGTATATTTCCTCATTCGACTATAGCCCATTGGCAAATTCATGAACTCATCGAAGGTCCAAAACACGCCTTGCACAGAAAAATCACCTTCATAGTAAAGGTTTCCTTCCGTCCAACCGCCACCGCCATTCTGCCAAGAAGAGAAACGACACCACCGACTGAAAAGAGGTGAGAATGACCAAGATTGCGGGTAGAGTTGATCCAAAGAAGCATCATACATTGCCGCAAGCACCTCCGCTTGCTTATCCTTCGGAAGGGTGAGCGTCCAAGTCTCTTTCGACCCTGGCTTCATCTTATCCCTAAAGACAGAAAGTTTGACAGGCAACGCCTTAGATTCCTCTTTCTTCTTAATGGAGAACTCCTTCTCATGACAAACCGCCTCATTCACCAAGAAGAACTTAACGTTCAAGTTCTCTCCGTTTTTCTCCTCCAATTTGAAGGAGAACTCTTTTATTTCATTGGACAAATCTATCCAACGCTTTTCCACTTCGCCATGTTCATCGCGCACCAACAAAAGCAAATGCGCCTCCTTCAACGAGGAACCGATACGCACCTTATACTCTTCCCCATAAGGCAACTCCACACTCTTCACATCCTCAGCCCATAGAATCGTATGCACAGGCGGACATTTATCCTCCTTGCGATAGAGCACCATCTCGTAGGAAGCTGTCACCTCCCTACCCCTTTCATCCAAAGCCTTCAAATTGACCTTATAGGCACCCGAAGGCCATGCCTGCGTCTCCACCTTCAAAGAGAAAGCCCCCGTCTTATCGGAAAGGCAACTTCCCTTCGCCACCGAAACATCGTCACGCAATACCTCATAGGAGACATTGACAACCTGACCTTCGCCATTCAAATTGGCAACCCGATATTGTTTTGTAACAAAATCGTCCATCAACAAATTGCCCTGCGCATCGGCCGAGAAGAAGAGAGAACGATCGCCCACCGAAAGGGAAATTACGGCCTCATGCGTCTCTCCATTCGCATCCGTCACCTTCGCACGGACCTCATAATGGTAGTAAGAGAGTTCCTTATCCGTCTCATCCTTCTGTGCTAAGAAAGGAATGTCGAACGAGCCATCGTCTGCCACCGTGCAGGAGCCTTCCGCCACCCTCTTTTCTTCTATCCGAGTGTAGAACCACCACCAAGAACAAGGCTTACGAACAACGGTGTAATCCACCTCGGCCCCAGAGGCCGGCATACCCAACAAGTAATCCGCTCGCCCCTTCACCGTAATCGTATCGCCAAAAGAGAATGAATTGGACGGAACCGTCATCTTCGCCTCGAAAGTCGGACGTTTATACTCTTCGACTCGAATCATTTTCGTATCATTATAGAAATGTCTTCCCATTGAACGCACTTCTATCCGATAACAACCAGAGAGCCCACCCTCAGGAAGGACAAAAGAAGAAGAGATGGAGCCAAACTCGTTGGTCTTCAAATTCTGCTCTGCAATCACCTGATAGTTTGCGTCATAAAGCATCACCTTCATCTCCTCATCCGAGAGGATCTCCACAGATTTACGGTTCATATTATAGGCAACAACTTTATAATAAACCGTTTGGGATGGTCGATAAATGGAACGATCAGTGAAAATGGAGAGGTACGACCCTGCGTTGTCAGAGATACTCGCATGAGCATTTCCATAAGTCAAAGCATATGAATCAGGATATTTAAAACGATCCTTTCCATCCTCAAAATAGGTGAAGGCAGAAGTCATCCACTGCGAAGAGGACTTGAGAGGAAGCGTAGCAAAGCCGGAATCATCCGTGACTGCATTCGCAATCGTTTTAGGCGTGTTTGCCGCCACATAGGATCGGAACAACAAGTTCACCTTCGGTTTTGGAGCACCAGTCTTAGCATCTACCACAACATATTCTGAGAAGGTTTCTCCATCCTTCATCACATGGTTCTCCATCGAATAGAGATCTGAGACAGAGAAAGTAACACAATCCACCCCATCGTTGGCGAGAAGTTTGATACGATAGATTCCGTAATCGAGAGCTGGCAATTCCACCTCTTTTTCCCGTTTCACACAATAGTTCGACTTAGGCAAATCAAAGGTGAATGTCTGGAGACAGGGATAGGAAAGACCTTTTTGACGATCTTCATAATAATCATACATAGAAGAGGCCTCCACACGATAAAGCTCCATTTTAACTTGCTTCATGTTTGCATATCTGATTTCCAGTCGCACCTTATCTGAGGAGAGAATTGCCTTATTTTTCACAGAGACGAGTACGCTGGGTCGCATCAATTCTTCGACCACCTGTTTCAACCCATTTATTTTCTTATGTTTAGGGAACGCCTTGATACCCTCGTCACAAATATTTTTCAAGCGTTGAGGCAGTTTCGAGTCCTCAGGCAACTCCTCCAATGAAACACCTCCTTTCAGTTCATTGCACAAATCAATGCGAACCAAGATGGAAGCACGATCGTTTTTCACCTCTTTCAACAAAGCCTCCAACTCCGAGATGATCGGAGCTCGGTCACTCTTTCCCTCGTGCAAAAACGTCAAGAGCCTCAACTTAACATGGACATAGGCGTCACGTTCCTTGTCTTTCGCATGGAAGGCCACCCACTCCTTCAGATATTTCTCAGTCTCTTCGCGAGAGAGGATATCATCTGTGCCATAGTTTTTTAGCAGATCGGAAAGGAACAAATCGTAGAGTGTAGGACGATAAATACGGCTATCCTCCCCTTTCTCCAAGATGGGTTCGTAATCGATGGAGGGAACCGTTTTCAGTTTCTCGTTGGAAAGTGCAGCAAACGAACATTCACGAATCTTATCAATGAAGAGATTAGAAGTCCACTCCGCAATGTCCTCCGGCACATAATCTAGGTTTGTCCTCCTCTTGATAGAATAAGAATTCCGATCGTAATAAGACAAATATAATTTTCCAATCATATAGGTCGCTACAGAGCGAGCCACCTCGTCATTCGTCTTTTCCTGAAACGTTTTCATCTCCGCCAAGCATTGAAAGAAGGCAGAGTTATCAATAAAGCATTGGGCATTGCCCCGACTGATGATACAACGTATTTGTTGGGGTGCATTTCCCTCCAATTTTGCTTGTTTCTCGATAGTATCCACCTTAGAAAGAGCGGTTTTAGGATTGGAATACATGAGTTCGTCCACAGCTTTCCATTCCTTGGAATAGTCAAATGATGAAAAAGAGGGTGTGTCAAATAAGACATGCCCTTTTTTTGTACAGCTATAGTGTTGCCGTATTCGAT
>JAGCWQ010000161.1 GCA_017961765.1 Paludibacteraceae bacterium
GAAGGAAGGTGGGGAAGATTTTCCATTTCCTTTTTTATAAAAAGCATTCCAATCGGAAGTTTGTTTTATTTGATAATCAACAACTTGACGATCTTCGAGGAGAACTCTCGAAATGACGTGTCAATTATTTTTATATGTCAACACTTAGTTTTAAAGTCGTAGAGGAAGCTTTCAAGAAGAAGGCCATGGTTGTCACTGCCCCAGACCAGATGACTTCCGAGTAGTTTAGGAAGTACGTGTTTGATCGTGCGAAGATGGCAAAGTATTTATCTAAAGAAACGTTGAAGGTCTTTACAAATGTGATAGAGAAGGGGATGCCGTTGGATAGGGAATTGGCCAACCATGTGGCTGCGGGTATGAAAATGTGGGCTCTCGAAATGGGGGTTACCCACTATACTCACTGGTTCCAGCCTCTGACGGAGGGTACGGCAGAGAAGCACGACTCCTTCATCGAATATGTGGGCGCACCGGGCGGCTCCATCATTGAGGAATTTTCAGGTAAGCTCCTCGCCCAGCAGGAGCCTGACGCATCCAGCTTCCCTAACGGCGGACTTCGTAACACGTTCGAGGCTCGTGGTTATTCGGCATGGGATCCCTCTTCTCCGGCTTTTATCGTGGATGACACCCTTTGCATTCCGACGGTCTTCATCTCTTATACGGGTGAGGCCCTCGACTATAAGACTCCTTTGTTGAAGGCGTTGAACGCTATCAACAAGGCGGCGACGGATGTCTGCCACTATTTCGACCCTTCGGTCAAGAAGGTCTTCTCTTTCTTGGGTTGGGAGCAGGAGTATTTCTTGGTGGACGAAGGCTTATATGCTGCCCGTCCTGACTTGTTGCTCACCGGTCGTACGTTGATGGGACACGAGTCGGCTAAGAACCAACAGCTGGAGGACCACTATTTCGGTGCGATACCAGAGCGTGTACAGGCCTATATGAAGGAGATCGAGTATGAGGCCTATAAATATGGAATCCCTTGTAAGACAAGGCATAACGAGGTGGCTCCTAACCAATTCGAGTTGGCACCGATCTATTCGGAGACGAATTTGGCGGTTGACCAAAACTTGATGATCATGTCCATCATGAAGCGCGTGGCCCGCAAGCATGGTTTCCGTGTCCTTCTGCACGAAAAGCCGTTCGCAGGTGTGAATGGTTCGGGCAAGCACTGTAATTGGTCGCTGGGCACGGATACGGGTGTGGGTTTGCTGACTCCAGGCAAGACTCCGGAGGAGAATCTGCAGTTCGTAACCTTCTTGGTGAATATCTTGATGGCTGTCTATAAAAACGATGCCTTGCTGAAGGCTTCCATCATGACGGCACAGAACGCACACCGCTTGGGTGCGAACGAGGCACCTCCTGCTATCATCTCCGCCTTCTTGGGTTCTCAGTTGTCGGCCATCTTGGATAAGTTGGAAAACTCGACGAGCGAGGAGGCCATCGTCTTGGACAGCAAGAAGAAGATGCGTTTGGGCGTTGCCCTTATCCCTGAGGTGTTGGTGGACAATACGGATAGAAACAGAACCTCTCCGTTCGCCTTTACGGGAAATCGATTCGAGTTCCGTGCAGTCGGCTCTTCTGCCAACTGCTCTTGTGCGATGATTGTCCTTAATTCGGCGGTGGCTGCCCAATTGATGGAGTTCAAGGCTGATGTCGATGCAAGGATTGCCGCAGGAACCTCCAAGGAGAAGGCCATTTTCGACGTTTTGAAAGAGTATATCAAGATCACGAAGCCAATCCGTTTCGACGGTAACGGCTATGGCGAAGAGTGGAAGGTTGAGGCTAAGAAACGTGGATTGGACTGCGAGACGAGCGTTCCATTGATTTACGATGCCTATTTGGCAGAAAAGAGCGTCGAGATGTTCAAGAAGGTGGGTGTGTTCAACAAGAAGGAGTTGGAGGCCCGCAATGAGGTGAAATGGGAGATGTACACCAAGAAGATACAGATTGAGGCGCGCGTCTTGGGTGATTTGGTAGTCAACCACATCATTCCTGTCGCTACCCGATACAAGAATTTGTTGTTGGACAACGTCTATAAGTTGACCCAAGTGTACGACAAGGAGATGGCTTTGCGCCTCTCTGCCGACGATACCGTCCTCATCGAAGAACTTTCAGCCCGTGTCTCCTCCGTCAAGAAGTTGGTGTCTGACATGGTTGAGGCTCGTCGTGTGGCCAACCGTATCACGAGCGAGCGAGAGAAGGCTATAGCCTACCATGACACGGTAGTTCCTTTGTTCGAGCAGATTAGAAAGGATGTGGACAATCTGGAGTTGATCGTGGACGATGAGATGTGGTCGTTGCCTAAATACCGCGAATTGTTGTTTATACGTTGATGATTTGGATCCAAGAAAGAGCGGACGGATGTCTTCTCTTTTCTTGGTTTCTTAGAAAATATTGAATATGCTTTCAGGAGAGACAAAGGTAAGGGTTCGCTACGGCGAAACGGACAAGATGGGCTATTGCTACTATGGCAATTATGCCGAGTTTTATGAGGTAGCGCGGGGCGAATTGTTGCGAGGCTTAGGTTTGACCTATCGTGAGATGGAGGAGATGGGCATCATCATGCCGGTCGTCACGATGCATATTGATTATCGTGTGCCTGCCCATTACGATGATTTGTTGACGGTAAAGGTCTTTATCAAGGAGAAACCTTCCGTTAAAATACGGTTCGACTATGAGGTGTACAACGAGGAGGGCAAGCTGCTTAACTCGGCTTACACGGTGCTTTGCTTCGTCAACCAGGCAACCGGTCGTCCGGGATTGCCTCCGAAACCCTTCCAAGAGTTGATGGGAAAGTATTTTGATAAGTAGCAGGCGTTGAACACTTGCCAATCAGAGAAGTCGCCACTCCGTAGCTTGAGATGCAAAGAATCTACGGGGTGGCGATTGTTGTAAGTCCGTGGCTTTGGTCGTAGGAGCAGAGCCGTTTGGTGAAATCTTGTTCCGACTATCTTTTCAAGGCGAAAAAACTATCTAAAATCTTTCAGAACCCTGATTTCTCTATTCCAAAAGTTGTATCTTTGAATCTATGTTGACTTGGTAATAGTAGAATTTAATATGGCAGACAATACCACTGCGCAAACACAGCGCGAAGAACTACATAAAACCATTTGGAGCATTGCAGACTCGCTCCGCGGCGCTATCGACGGATGGGAGTTCAAATCATACATCCTTTGTACTATCTTCTATCGCTATATCTCAGAAAACCTCTGTAGCTACATCAACCGCTTGCAACAGGAGGGCGGGGTGGAAGGCTTCGACTATTCCTTGCTCTCTGACGAAGAGGCCGACGACGAGAGTGTGAGGATGCAGATGGTGGAGGAAAAAGGCTATTATATTTTACCCAGCCAACTCTTCATCAACGTGGCCAATAAGGCGGACAAGGACGAAAATTTGAACGAGACGTTGAGCAAGGTTTTCTCGGCTATCGAGGCCTCTGCCCAAGGTACGCCTTCTGAGATGGCCATCCGTGGACTCTTCTCCGACTTTGGCGTGAACAACTCCCAGTTGGACAATACGGTATCCAAGCGGAACCAGCTTATTGCCAAGGTGTTGATAGCGATTCGTGACCTTGACCTCGCCTCTTCGTTCGAAGACAACAGCATCGATGCATTCGGCGACGCCTACGAGTTCCTAATGAAGATGTACGCAAGTGGGGCAGGCAAGAGCGGAGGCGAGTTCTTTACCCCACAGGAGGTGAGTGAGATACTGGCACGTATTGTCATGCAGGGACAGTCGTCCATCCAAACGGTCTATGACCCAGCCTGTGGCTCAGGTTCGTTGCTACTGAAATTTTCCAAACTGACACAAGACAAGGATACCATCCATTACTATGGTCAGGAAGTGAACCCTACCACCTATAACCTGTGCAGAATCAATATGTTCCTGCACAATGTCAGCTATGCCAACTTCGATATACAGTTGGAGGATACCCTGACCAAACCACAACATATGGGAATGCATTTTGACGGTATTGTCTCCAATCCGCCTTATTCCATCAACTGGGAGGGAGACGCCAACACTATTCTCATCAACGACGAGCGATACGCTCCTGCAGGAGTGTTGGCACCGAAGACAAAAGCCGACCTCGCTTTTACTATGCACATGCTCTACCATTTGGCAGAAACGGGCACAGCCTCTATTGTAGAGTTCCCAGGAGTGCTTTATCGAGGAGGAGCCGAGAAACAAATCCGTAAATATCTTGTCGATAACAACTACGTCGACACCATCATACAACTGCCAGCCAACCTCTTTTTCGGAGTGGGTATCGCCACTTGTATCATCGTGCTGAAGAAGAGTGCGAAGAGAGATAACAGCATCCTTTTCCTCGATGCCAGCAACCTTTTCAAGAAAGAGGGCAACAAGAACCGCATGATGCCAGAGCATCAGGATGCTGTGGTGAAGGCTGTGGCAGAGCGAAAGGACGAGCAATATTTCACGAAGTTGGTGTCGTGCGACGACGTTGCAGCCAACGACTACAACCTTTCCGTCTCATCCTACGTGGAGAAGGAAGTCATCAAGGAAGAGATAGACATTGACACAGTGAATGCCGAGATCAACGAATTGATGGCGAAAGCGGTGACTCTCAATGATGAGATCAATAAGATTATCAAGGAATTAAAGTAACATGTAAAGTTAAAAAAATTACGACAGCAATGAAACAGTCAAGCGTGGCCAATATTTCAGAGAATGAATATTCCGAATTGCTAAAAACAGCTGTGACTCAGATAGAATCAGGTCGCAATTCGATAGCCTTACAAATAAATACTGCTGCCAACTCAACCTATTGGAATCTTGGGAAGTTGTTGCATGACAGACAAATTGAAGGAGGTTATGGTAGCAATGTGATAAACAGATTGTCGGTAGATTTAAAGAGTGTATTTCCTGATATGGGACTTTCCCCACGCAATCTTTGGAATATGAAACTATTTTATGAACGATATGCAGATTCGGATAAGAAACTGCTACAAACTGTAGCAGTTTTACAATGGGGACATAACCTTCTGCTTATAAACAAGAAACTCTCTGACGACGAAACTTACTACTACGCTTTAGAATGTGTCTCGAAAGGCTGGAATAGAGACATGCTTTTGAATGCGATCAAGATGGATAGCTATGCACTGAATAAGAATGCAGTTAGAGATAATAATTTTACAGTTACGTTGCCTGATGATCAGGCGATGCGGGCAAATGAGATTCTGAAGGACTCTTATAATCTTGGTTTCTTAGGCCTTACGAAGCCTGTTGCAGAATTAGAATTAGAGAAGAGATTGATAGAGAAAATCAAGCATTTTATGTTGGAACTGGGGAAAGGTTTTGCATTTATAGGTAATCAATATCGATTGGAATATAATGGGAAAGAATACTTTGTTGATATGCTTTTCTCAAATCGGAAATTGAATTGTCTTGTCGCAATCGACCTGAAAATTGGAGAGTTCAAAAGCGAATATGTAGGAAAAATGAATATGTATCTTTCTCTTTTAGATAAATTAGAAAAAGAAGAAAGAGAAAACCAATCAATAGGTATAATCCTTTGTGCCGAAAAGGATCATCTTGATGTAGAAATAGCTTTACAGGACATCAATAAACCTATTGCGGTTAGTGATTATGAACTTTTTGTTCCAAGAAAAGAACTTCAAACGTTAATAATCGAAGAGCTAAAAGAGCACAAACATGAACAAGATTGAGGTGAAAGACATAATCGAGATTTCGGAAGAAAATTTCAAGAATCTGATATATGAGGTCAGAGGGCAACAGGTGATGCTCGATGCCGACCTTGCCCAAATATATGGATATAGCACGAAAGCATTTAATCAGCAGGTGAAAAACAATATCGAAAAGTTTGATGCTGATTTTATGTTTCAACTTACTAAAAATGAGCAAGATGAGATTCTAAGGTCAAAATTTTTGACCTTAGAACAAGGAAAATTCTCCAAATACCTTCCTTATGCCTTCACCGAGCAAGGAATATACATGCTGATGACTGTCTTGAAGGGCGAATTGGCAACAAGACAAAGCAAGGCATTGATACGGACGTTCAAGAAAATGAAGGATTACATCGTGCAAAACCAGCCTTTGTTAGGTCAACGGGAAATTCTGCAACTGTCGTTACAGACAGCACAAAACAGCTCTGAAATTTCCACTATTAGGAAAACAATGGCGGCACTCGAAAAAGGTGGTGGCAATAGCCAGCTCAATGAATTCTATGGTGAAGAAATCTGAGATAGGCAAAGTGATGATGGATTTCGCAGGTAATGTAGAAACGAATGGTTGGCTGATTCTAAATGGCCAATTTGTGGAATCGGACATGGCGTATAAGCGAATATATGCCCAAGCGCAAAATTCCATACAATTAATAGACAACTATATTGGATTGAAGACATTAGTGCTTTTGAATGATATTCCTTCTGCGGTAAAAGTCTCTATTTACAGCGACAATGTGGGAGGACGGCTACATAGTGCGGAATACAATGACTTCAAGAGGCAATATCCGCAGATAGATATAGAAATGAGAAGTTCGGGAGGAATTTTTCACGACCGATATATTGTGTTAGACTTAGGAACTCCAACCGAGGCCATCTACCATTGCGGGGCATCGTCGAAAGATGGTGGCAACAGAGTGATGTCGATAGAGAAGGTGAACGATATAAACATATATCGTCCGATGATCCAAGGCTTAGCTTCAAATCCTTTATTAGTTTTACCTTAATTCCTTTCCCTATGAACAAGATTGAAGGGGTGGAGTGGAAAAAATTAGGTGAAGTGGCTCATATATCAAAAGGAGATAATCCACATTCAAACAGAGATAGTCCGCATCATGGACAAGTTTGCGGAGCATCGGGAGAAGTTGGAGAGGCTGATTGAGTTGAGGAAGATGCAGTATAAGTATAATAGGGAGGAGATGATGAGGTTTTTAGGAAAAGTAAGCCTATGTTGCCAAATGAGACATCTTCGTTGAATTGGAAAAATGTAACCATTTTTTTGAGATTTATTCGAATCCCAATAACTTCAGGCTTTATGACAAGGTTCAAAACAAATATAAGGAATGTGAACTATGAAAGTCTAATGAATTTTTGGAGACCTATATGCCGAAGTGTTATACCAGTTGGTGTCATGCTTATACCTTGAAATCGCAATGGACGGACTGATGCCACGATTGCTAGCCTCTTCTGCTATAGTTCTCACAATTTTATGAGGAGTAAGATTGCTACTGCCAACTTGCAAAATACTATGCCATACATCATCTGGTATCAAATGCTGACGAGCAAACTCGTTCGCTTCTTTTTCTCTTGGATCCGTAGAGTAAAGAGTACCTTCTATTGAGATAAAGGCCTTTTGTTCTTCAGAAAGATGCTTTTCAATATGGCACAATTCATGCAGAACGTCGAATGCCAACTTATCCATATCATTGTAACGATAGGTTACTGTCACAGCAGGATGACCATCAACAATAGTGCTATATGCATCAACAGGCACCTTGTCCAATTTCTCAACTTCTATATACAAAATTCCATGTTGATTTAGACACTCCTTTAGAGTCTGGGTGGAAAGCGTACGATTATTTGCCATTTTTGCAATGGCATTGGCAACTGTTAAGCCGTCTCCTTTTTTGTACTCCGTCTGAACTTTCGTTTTTGAAGTTGCAAGCCAATTTAGAAGCAGCCATGTCTGCATATTTTTCTCGTCTATTTGTACCTTTTCGCTATGCTTATATAACCCCGCCACCTGCAATTTTAATTCACTGGAAGACAACAAATCGAATGGAAACATTTCTTTGATCCTCGCCACTCGATCAAGGCATGGAAACATGGATATGCCTAACCTTTTATATAGCAGATTCAAATTGAAGATTCCCGAGCAAGCTTTTTCAAAAGCAAATGCCTGCTGTTCTCCTTCTTCCCTTTCTTCCAGAACTTTGCAATCATACACATAGCCATTGTGCAGATTCATCCATGTCTTAAAAGGAATGCCTAATTGCTTTTCCAATTTCATGGCTAAATCCTCATTCAGATTACGCTTGCCTTTTATAAACTCGTTGAGATGAGTGGATTGTACACCAATCATTTGAGCAAAATCTTTTTGTTTGATGCCACGTTCCTGCAACTCTTCACGCAAAATTTCTCCTGGGTGTATTGCCCTTGCAGGAACCAATTTGTTATTTCTTGTTGCCATAATGTGTACTGTCAATTTCTAATAGTTCTACTTCTATACCGTCTTCTGTTTCGACAAACAACAGGCGTTCAACCATTCCATTCACAAGCCTTACGGAACTTCTGGGTTCGTCAT
Organism: Paludibacteraceae bacterium; assembly: GCA_017961765.1. Lineage (GTDB taxonomy): Bacteria > Bacteroidota > Bacteroidia > Bacteroidales > Paludibacteraceae > RGIG10190. The sequence goes on from JAGCWQ010000161.1 coordinate 8,284, forward strand.
GCTGGTGTTTCAACTTTTCATAATGAAGGAAGCTAAAGGGTTTCAAGTCTTCTGTGGATTCCACCTCGCACATGATCTTAACCACTCGAATATATCCATCAGCTAATTTTTTGTTCTTGCATACTTGCTTATATTTCCGATCTTTTGTCTTGCCTGTCTCGTACAATTCAGATAACGCCATATCTTAAAAAGTCACTTTCATGCGCTGAAATGTTTTGTACTTTAACACTGCAAAGTTAATAAAATTACCAGATATGGTAATTTTGTTTAGATGAAAAACACGGAAATTTCATTTAACTTTTCTCATAAATTTCGTGGATTTTACTATGAGACGCTTGCAGGAACAAGCAAGAGTCTGTAAATTTGGCAAGAAAATC
>JAGCWQ010000021.1 GCA_017961765.1 Paludibacteraceae bacterium
ATCATCATCAAGACCTCCCACCTCGGTTCCAGCCTCATCAGGGAGAAATTCGAGAAGTTGAACGAATCGAACCGAGAGGAGATTGTCGAGAGTGCCAAGAACGAGGTTTTGGAGATGTTGAAGCAGACCATCCGTCCGGAGTTCTTGAACCGTATCGACGAGATTATCATGTTCACGCCGCTCAACGAAAAGGAGATTCAAGAGATTGTCCACATCCAAATCAAAGGCATTCAAAAGATGCTGGAGCAAAACGGCGTAAAGTTGGAACTCACCGACGATGCCATCGCTCTATTGGCGGAGAAGGGCTACGACCCTCAATTCGGAGCACGTCCAGTAAAGAGGGTCATCCAAAAGATGTTGCTCAACGAATTGTCCAAGAGCCTGATTGCCCAAACTATCGACAGGGAGAAACCTATCGTGGTCAAGGCGGAAGGCGAGAACCTTGTATTCAAGAACTAATTTTTTTCATACTCATTTTTCATTTTTTGGGGAGGTTTTCCAATGGGAATCCTCCCTTTTTTTGTCATGCGCTCCGTTAATTCTCTTTTTATGCTTAAATTTGCACGAAACATGGAAACCCAAGACGACAAGCTCTGTTTCCTCAAAAAATAACGCTATGCTACTCGGAGAGAATACCCCAAGGATTTCTATTAAAAACGAGGCCGAAAAGAGAGGCCGAAAGAAAGAACGTTCAACCGCCTTCTTTGTAAAAGAAGAGGCTCAACTATTTGAATTTGTGCTACAAAAGATGGGCGGAATGAGCCGGACTGCCGTCAAGGGACTTCTCACCCACCAAAACATCACCGTCAACGGGAATGTCGTGACACAATTCGACTATGCCCTTAAAAAAGGGGATTCCGTCTCCGTATGCTTCAGCAAGAAAGAGAACGGCTTGCGTCACCCTAAAATCAAGATATTGTACGAAGACGACTATCTGATTGTCGTCCACAAGGCAGAAGGATTGCTCTCCGTCGCCACTGAGAAAGAGGAGCCTACCACGGCCTTCCGCATCATCATGAACCACATGAAAAAACAGAATCCCAAGAACAGGGTTTATGTGGTCCACCGACTCGACCGTGAGACGTCCGGCGTCCTAGTCTTCGCCAAGACGAAAGAGGTTCAAGAGGCTCTGCAAACCTATTGGCACCACGACGTACTCGAAAAGATATACTACGCCGTCGTAGATGGCATCATGGAGGAGGACAAGGGTACCATCACCTCTTGGCTCACCGAATCACCAAAGTCAAAGATTGTCTATGCAAGCCCAACTGACAACGGAGGAGAAAAAGCCATCCTCCATTACGAGACGATTAAAAGAAACAACAAATACTCTTTGGTGAAGATCAATCTAGTGACTGGAAAGAAAAACCAAATCCGCGTCCAACTACAAAGTATCGGACATCCAATCTCCGGCGACAAGAAATATGGTTCCGAACATTCACCACTCGGCAGAATCGCACTTCATGCGGCAAAACTTACGTTACGCCACCCTGCTACGGGACAAAGGATCTCGTTTGAATCACCGATTCCCGAGAATATGAAAATGAACTTCTAAGATAAAAGCAAGGGAAGGAGCAAGTCCGCCGACTCATCCTTCCCTATTTTTTTACATTAACAATCATGGGAAAAGGGAGCATTTACCATCAGATTTTGGGTGTCGGCCCCGATGCCTCGCTCGAAGAGATAAAGAGAGCCTATAAAAGGAAGGCGAAGGAACTTCACCCAGACTACAATCCCTCTCCATCTGCCCATGAGGAGTTCATCAAACTGAACGAGGCCTACGTTCAACTCACCTCCCCCAAAAAGGAAAACAACAACTGGGACAATCCCGTTTCGTCCGAACGAAGAGCTTACGCCAAAGAGCAGGCACGAGCCTATGCAAAGAAGCACTACGAAGAGTTCGTCAACTCCCAGTACTACAAAGAGATGATGAAACTAAACGAATACGGAGACATCCTATTCTATTTAATGACCATCCTAATTGTCAACGCCATTTCCATCTGCATCACCGACTTTGTAGAAAAAGACGACAACATTATCGATTTACCCAACGCATGGATGATTCCGGCCCTTTTGTCTGGAGCCATTGCCATGATCTCCTTTCCTCATACCCGATTCAACTACATATCCAACTACGAGAACAACCTGCACAATTACGAATGGGGACTATTAGGCATCTGTTTCTCCATCCACTTCTATGCCTTCCTCTTCGTATGCACAAACACGCTCATACCGATGAGTACACTCTGGTTGGGAATATTAGGAGGTTGCGCCTCCGTCTTGCTCTACAACTTGCTTCGGAACAGGAAAAGCATCCGAATCTTCACCCATCCCATCCTGTTAGGATTGCTTCCCATCGCACTAACGCTGATCATCAACAACGAAAGCGATTTCAAATATGAAATGCGGTTCTTCTCCCAAGAGAGCTTCGAAATGCAATTCCAAAGCAACCCTATGACAAAACGGAAGATAGAGGAGAGTGCAGCTGATTTTCGCGCTGTACCCTACAACGGCACGCCCATCCGCTTCAAAGAAGGACTATTGGGCTACCCCATCTTCGTGGAGGTTCTGAAAAGAAGATAAAAAATCATAGGTTCCATTGTAGGAACACAAAATTTTGCATCTCTACCGAGAGACATAAATCGTCAACGGATTAGATTCATAACTATTCCCATTCGCCGTCACTTTGGCAGAAGGAATGGTGAACGTTCCCGCTCTTTTAGGAATCAAGAGATAAGTATAAGTCGTACTTCCCGTAACCACATTCCCTCCATCAACTATAGATACGCTTTTGCTCCTCGAAACAGCGGGGCTCTTCATGCCCTCAAAGTCATCACTCCAATCTGAAACTTGAAAGTTATCCGCATCTGGACTATCTATAGAGAAAGACAGTTTAAATTGCTTTCCTACAACCACGTTGTCAGAAACAGTAGCAACAAAATTCTTGTCATTCGCTGGCGAACCAGGGAAGACACTCACCGTCAAGGCATTAGAGGCATACTCCACGCCATTCACCGTCGTCTTAGCCGGCGCAATAGTGAATGTTCCCTCCTTCTTGGGAACCACGACATAAATATAACTCATATATTGATTCTTTACCTCCTGCCCATTTTCCAAAGAGAAACCCGTTCCTTCCGAAATTCTCGGTTCGGCAGAGACATCAAAGGACTCATCCCAATCCCCGAGTTGAATGTTATCCAAGCTACCATTCTTCAAAGTGAAAGTGACTTCAAAGGGCAGTCCAACGACCACTTGTTCCGAAGCAGAAGCCTCCAAGTGAATAGATTCACCTGATATAGAGGTCTCATCCAAAAGGGAAGAAGGTGCTGCTTCCGATTCCGTATAGGTTTTTCCCATCGGCTCATCTTTTTCATCAGAGAGAACATAAAGGACTGCCACAACAACAGTAAGCAACAAAAGCGACATAAAGACGATTGGCCCTTTTTCTATGTTTCTCTCTTTGTATTCATCAAACTCTCTTTCCATAAGATTCTAAATTAATCAACTTTATTTTTAGTATGTACTAGCATTTCTCACAAGACAAAATTATGCGAATAAACATTTATAGCAATAGATACCACATCGATTTTCGGGTTTACCATAGCGATCGCATAAACTTTCCACAAGCAACCCCAAAGGCAGAAGAAGGTACACGTAAAAACATACGCATACCTTCCCTTATCGTCCAAAGTCTTTTCTCTTACTTATTTATAGCCGTAGGTGAAAATCACCTGATTGGCCAACTTTTCAGCGACCTCCTTGCCAAGAAGCACCTCCACCAACTTCAAGCCAAACTCGACAGAGACACCGGCACCACGAGCCGTAATAAACTGACCCGAAATCACCACATTGTCCATTTTTACCGTTGCCCCATTCAATTCAGGTTCAAAGCCAGGGAAACAGCATGCCTCCCGATTTTCCAAGAAGCCACGCTTACCATAAACCATCGGAGCGGCGCAGATAGCTGCCAGATACTTTCCGTCAGCCAAATATTGCTTGAACAGAGGATCCAAAGGTTTGAAGGCATCCAAGTTCTTCGTACCAGGCATTCCACCAGGAAGAATCAACATGTTGCCACCCTCAAAATCCACCTCCTCAAACAAGGCATCTGCCAAGACAGTCACCCCATGGGAGCTTGTCACTTCACGCTTTCCCGTAATAGAGACCATAACCACCTCGACTCCGACACGCTTCAACATATCAGCAGGAGCCAACGCTTCCGTCTCCTCAAATCCTGTAGCTAAAAATTCAAAAACCTTCATCTATATTGGATTTAGCATTTATTATTTATAAGAAAATTTGTAGGTAATCGTACCCGTTTGGTTGTTACCCTTCGGATTGGGATTGAACTTTGCCTTCATCGCCGCCTTACGCGCCGCCTCACGCATCGACTGATCCACAATCTTCGTACCACGGACAGGCTCCGCACTGATGACGTTTCCATCCTTATCCACCGTGATCTGCATCACAATTTCGCCCTCCTCGGTCATCCGACACTGAGGCTTGGATAATTGGCCCACCAACGTACGTCCACCCAAAGACCAAGAAACACCATTACCCGACTTGGCAGAACCCGAAGTGCCAGAATTGTTGACATCGCCATTCACGTTGCCGGCAGAACCGGTCGAACCGCCTCCGCCATTGCCCGTCGAATTGTCGGCATTGCCCAAGCCTCCCGCACCGTTGCCACCGAAGGCATTCTTAGCCCGGTTACGGATTTCCTGAGCCATACGTTCTTCTGCCTCTCGTTTGGCCTTCGCCTCGGCTTCCTTACGTTTTTTCTCCTTCAACTCCTTCTCCCGTTGCTTTTTCTCCTCGGCAAGGCGACGCTCACGTTCGATTTCTTCTTTCGTTTTCTCCTTTTTCTTCTTCACCTCAGGGGCCTGATAAGACTCCTCGATATCTTGCGTCATCAAGTCCTCACTACCAGCAACCGGTTCGCTTACAGGTGTTTCGGCAGCCGCAGCAGCCACCTCCTCCACCTCAGAGGCAGGCGTCGGTTCGAAGAAACCCTCGCCACCTACCTCGTCGACACCCAAAGAGACAGCCAAGCCCTCCTCCGTATCGGGGACAATCCTCGACAACGAGCAGAAAAGCAGCACCAGAAGTAAGGTCGCGAGGAAAATACACGCCCCTACAAAACCAGCCAGATTCGACTTACGATAAAGATCCATTGACTATCAATTTCTATTAGGGAGGAATTCTCCACCCAACGTATTAAACATAAGGGAAGAACCTATCACTTAGGACGGGTCGCTATCACCAATTTGAACTTGTTCACGTTTGCGATGTTCAAGATTTTGACCACCTCACCGTGCGGAACCGTCTCGTCCGCATAGAGCGCCACATACATGTCCGGCTCCGCCAAGACCTGCTGTTGCAAGAAGGGTTCTATCTCTTCCAACTGAACCAAACGCTCTTTGTCCTTGTTTGCGGCCACATAATGGTTGAGATCCTTGTCGATGATAACACGAACCAACGGCTTAGCCGAAGTCTGCGATTTGCCTTGTGGCAAAAGCAACTTGATGGCACTCGGATGAACCACCGTAGAGGTCAACATAAAGAAAATCAAGAGCAAAAATACGATGTCGGTCATGGACGACATATTAAAACCCGCTTCCGCCTTATTCCTTCTTTTCAATGCCATAACTTATACGAATTTAATTTGGTTTGGTTTAGTTTGCTGGCTCGTTCAGGATATCCATAAATTCAAGAGAACGGGACTCCATATCGCCAACCACCTTATCAACCCTGGAAATCAAATAATTATATGCAAAGTAAGCAATGACTCCGACAACAAGTCCTGCCACGGTCGTAACCATAGCCGTATAGATACCGCCTGCCAAGATCGTCACATCGATGTTGCTACCTGCGTTCGCCATGTTGAAGAATGCCTCGATCATACCGATAACCGTACCCAAGAAACCAATCATCGGACCACCACCTGCTATGGTAGCCAACAAAGAGAGACCGCGCTCCAACTTGGAAATCTCCAAATTTCCCACGTTCTCGATAGCCACCTGCACATCGTTCATCGGACGACCCAAACGGGAGATACCCTTCGCAATCATCCTAGAATAAGGAGTATCCGTCTTTTGGCACAACTCCTGCGCAGCATCGATTTTCCCGTCATGGATATAATCCTTGATCTTGTCCATAAACGAAGGATCCTTCTGAGAAGCATGCTTGATGACCACCAAACGCTCAACGAAGATGTAAACTGCCATCAGGCAAAGGATAAGCAACGGGATCATGATCACGCCGCCCTTAAGAGCCATGTCGAACAAACTCAACTCAGCCACCTGCTGCTGTTCGGTCACCTCAACCGCTGGAGCAGCTTGTAATAAAACGTTCAATAACATTGTATCTATTTTTTAATTTTCCTCAAGACTCTGATTATCTATCAAATTTTATGGAGGTCATGCCCCATACGTTCCTTTTTAGTCTTAATATAGAACTCATTGTACTTGTTTGGCTCTATTTCGATAGGAACATTGGCAACGATATCCAAGCCATAGCTCTCCAGACCGATTCTCTTCTTAGGATTGTTGGTCATTAAGCGCATTTTCGTCACTCCCAACTCCCGCAAGATTTGGGCACCGACTCCATAGTCACGCTCGTCAGGCTTGAAGCCCAAGTGGATGTTGGCATCCACCGTATCGTAACCATTCTCCTGCAACTTATACGCACGAATCTTATTCATCAAACCGATGCCTCTACCCTCTTGGTTCATATAGACGAGGACACCCTTGCCCTCCTCCTCGATCCGCTTCAAGGCAAGATGCAACTGCTCACCACACTCGCAACGCAAAGAACCGAAGATGTCACCCGTAGCACAAGAAGAGTGCACACGGACTAAGATAGGCTCGTCAGGCTTCCACTCGCCCTTAATGAGTGCGATATGCTCCTGTCCATTCGATTTCTGACGGAAAGGAATGAGCTTGAAATGTCCATACGCCGTCGGCATATCCACTTCGTCCCCCTTCTCGATGAGCGACTCCGAACGCAAGCGATAAGCGATCAAATCCTTTACACTTATAATCTTCAACCCATATTTCTTGGAGACCTCCATCAACTGAGGCAAACGAGCCATCGTACCATCCTCATTGATAATCTCCACCAAGACACCTGCAGGATAAAGTCCTGCAAGACGAGCCAAATCGACAGCCGCCTCCGTATGCCCTGCACGACGGAGAACGCCCCTATTCTGAGCACGGAGCGGGAAGATATGTCCCGGACGAGCCAGATCGGAAGGACGAGTATTCGGGTCACAAAGAGCCTTAATCGTCATGGCACGGTCGTGGGCAGAGACACCTGTCGTACAGCCGTTTCCAATCATATCAACCGTCACCGTGAAAGGCGTTTCATGCAAAGAGGTATTGTTCATGACCTGCAAATCGAGACCCAACTCCTTACAGCGGTCCTCCGTAATTGGAGCACAAACCAAACCCTTTCCGTTGGTAAACATAAAGTTCACCTTCTCCGGCGTAATCAGTTCAGCAGCTGTGATGAAATCACCCTCGTTCTCACGATCCTCATCATCCACAACGATCAAAAACTTTCCCTCCTTGAAATCAGCAATCGCCTCTTCTATCGTATTCAACTTATACATAAACCAATTTATATTTAAAAACGGGACTCCACATCCCATCAATTACTATTCTACTCGGCAGCCTTCAGCGAGTTCGAAGCATCTTGCTTCTCTTTCTTCCATTTCTTGAAGAATTTGACAATCTCCTTCACTACTCCAATCTCCGACAAGGAGACTATTCGATCCGTCGCCGCTTGGTAGGTCAAGAAGACACCAAACGGGAACAAGATGGCCGTACTCATCCAAATACCACACCAAACGTGCCATACGCCCTCCCGCGCCATCTTATAGCCCATATTATCAATGATATAGTAGATGACGAAAAGCACGACGGATATGACAACCGGCATTCCAAGGCCTCCCTTACGGATGATTGCACCCAACGGTGCACCAATAAAGAAGAAGACCAAACAAGCGAACGAAAGCGTAAACTTACGGTGACGCTCAATGTCATGCCTCCTCATTGATCTGCTGAGAGTCGAAGATTCCATGGCAGAGAATTCCTCGCCCGCCTTCTGACGGTCCGCCCAAGAGATGAAACGGTCAAAAATCCGCCTTCTTTCATCCAAAGAAAGACTCTTCCACAACTCGCTGATGTCATACTCCTCGTAACTATCCAACGAATCACGGCTAATCGGCTTGAAATCATAGACCGAACGATTAAAATAGTTTCCCCTATACTCCATGAAATTGTGTTGAGCCAAACTATCAACCTTTTGCTGTATCGAATCGACAGAGGCTGTCAAGGCAGTCAAATCTTTTGCCATATATTTGTTGGATGCCACAGAAGCATCCGCCATACTGAAGTTGGAGTCGAAATCTATCAAAACCTCCTTAAATGCGAAAGACTCCCTCCTATAAGGAACCGTAACCATCGAATTGCTCTGGTTGCGCAAATTCTCGAACGACTCACCAGAATAGAGATCCAAAATCAACGTACGCTTATCCGCAGAGACGCTCATACGACCAGAATCGGCCGCCATCACCTGTGCATTCTCGAAGCCATTTGAAAAATCGTAGATCATCAAATTCTTCATCAACTGACGCTTAGGATCCTTCTCACGGACATAGATGTTATAACCCGAAATTCCCCGATAAAAAGAACCTTCTGGGATATCCACGTCCGGCGTTTTCTGCCTCATCGAATAGAGCAACGTATAGAGTTTCGTCTGAATGACCGGCATCGCATTGTTGGAGAAAAAGAAGGCACCGACACAGACCAACGCAATAAAAGCAATAAACGGACGCATGATACGAAACAAAGAGATGCCCGCCGCCTTCATGGCCAATAGTTCCAATCGTTCGCCGAAATTACCAAACGTCATCAACGAGGAGAGAAGGATGGCCAACGGCAAAGCCATCGGAACCAATGAGAGGGCTGCATAATAGAAGAATTGAGCCAAAACAGAAATCTCCAATCCCTTTCCCACCAACTCGTCCACATATTTCCAAAGGAACTGCATCAACACGACAAAAAGACAAATGAAAAACGTTGCCAAGAACGTTCCCAAATAACTCTTTATCAAAAACAAATACAACCGCTTTATACGCATTTTCCAACTAAATATTATTCCTTGCAAATCTACTCTAAAAAAACGAAATAATGAAAAAGAAAATCCCAAATAATAGGACGATTTCATCTGCCGCAGCCGACATTTTCAATTATTTACTATCTAGGCATTTACAATCCACGTCTTCAAAGAGACGAGACACCCCCTCTTCGTCCACCTTGTCATTCAACACATAGGAAGCGGGAAGGCAACAAAGCGAAGGTCCCCGAATCATAGACCCAGAGACCTTTATCCCATTTCACCCCTTAAAAGGACAATATGTTCCATGGATTATAGACCAGTAGCCATCTTCAAGGCCGAAATCTGGGTCTCCCACAATTTTGTCGCCTCCTCTCGTTCATCCGGCTCCACAAAATCAGTGATGGTCAACACGACATCGTTGGTCAACTCCACATACGACATCCTGAATTCGAAATAGGGCTTTACGGGGTCGTCCATATCATCGTCCCAACGGAACTTCACATAACACCCCACCCGATTGTTCAGCAAGCGGGCCGTTTGGGAGGTCTTCCCCCAATAAAATTTAAAAACGCTGGTATCCGCTTCGTCAAGCTCCACTTTGTCCGCAAACCATTCGCCCAAACCCGAAGGCGTACTGATGCTGTTCCACAATACACTCATCGAAATGTTGCTAAAAACATACTCCAACTGAAACTTTTCCTTCATAAACGGTCTATTTGTGGTGGATTCGATAAATTTAGTTTTTGGGGAAATACTGCGTAAGGGCTATCGTCACTCATCTCCTGTAGTCCAAACTAGAAACACCCTGCTTCCCTCTATCTATACCACCTTTATTTGTACATCAAAATGGTTAAACAGGACTTTTCGAGGAAGGCCTCAAATGGTCCTGCAACAAACGAACCCCACCAAGAGCCATATTTACGGCACATTGGTCAGCATTTGTCTCTCTCTCTTTTCGTTTTGCAATATATATAAAGTGGTATGAATAAAAAAATTTTCCATCCCTAAATACACACCATTTCCCTAAAAAAAGCATACAAATATCAATATATAGGGTTTTTCAGGGCTGAAAAGGCATTTTTCCACCAAAAGATTTTGCTTTTCTAAAAAAAGGGCTTACCTTTGCATCGCAATTGAGAAACAAACAATCTCGGTTGATAAATCGCGGGATGGAGCAGTTGGTAGCTCGTTGGGCTCATAACCCAAAGGTCGTCCGTTCGAGTCGGGCTCCCGCAACAAGAAGAAGAGGATGTAGCAAAATTGAATTTTGGCACATCCTCTTCCTATTTTTATACCCCATGCTTTTCCACCCATAGACACTCCGAAACTCTGTCGTTTCCTTGCGCATCCGCCCCCAAAGGGGTAGCATAACACAGATACGGGGGCAAGCCCGTGGGTAATGCGAATGGAATACGAACGTGGATGGGTTTCCAAAATGGTTTTATGCCGATGGATGTATTTACCGATTAGGAGTTCATTTCCACCCAAACCGCCAAACCTTGTCATTTCTAATGGAGTACTCCAATGCCACAATCGTATGGCAGCCCTGCTCCAGAATGTCCGGACAATAGGCATATTGTTCCAACGCCGCCTCCCTCGTATAATAGGCTGGACGACTAAGCACAAAGTTGATGTGACTGCCACTAACCACCGCAGGCACAGCCCCATAAGCCTCATACCAATACTTCGAAATGGCCATCTGCCGCTCGACAGAGGGACACGAGCTCCAATCGCCGAATGGCACATAGGCCCAGATTTTCCAAGGATCGGAAACGGGCACTTTTACGATATAGGCCTTGTCCGAACTGGATACATTAAAGAGCGTCTCTTCGGTTTTATCTTCGGAAGAACCACCAAGCGGCATCTCGGAGAAAGATTCCCAAGTGTCGTTACATTTTTTGCAATCCTCCAAGATCTCAGCAAGAAGCTTTTTTCCGTCCGCCAACTCCATATCGAGCATTTTTGCGTGGTAAGCCTCCACCGATGCCTTGATTTGTGCTTCGTCTTCCAACTTATTCGCCACATGGAGTTTCAAGATCTGCAACACAAAATCATCGACAGCCACCACCATCGGAGTATAGCCGTTCGACTTTCCGTCCATCCGATACTCATTGTAGAGTTCGAATAAATCCGACATTTGTTCCTTCCTGACAGGCACGCATTCACAACCAGTCAGCAACGCCAGCCTCTGCGAGGAATCGCCAAAGCCAGAAAAATCGGAATTTGTTGTAGATGGGTCGAAGCCAGAAATCTCTGCATTCGTATCAACCTCTATTTGAGAAGGTTCCACAAAATTCAAATCGTTTCCAACCTCAACCTCCCGTTCCTCCGTTTGTCCTGTGGTCAGGGATAGCTGACGATTCAACAAACTACCCAACAAATCAGACTGCGCCCGTTGCCGCTCCCTCTGATAGTTCAACAAGCTATATATCAACGCACCAATCTCTTTTGAAGCTGCGACGTGCGGTTTCTCCTCTTCTATTTCTATGGAAATCTCAGGTAGAGAGGCAGGGCACAAGGGCGGTTCCGGAGAGACAGCAGGGCATTCACTCTGTTGAATCTTCTTCTTCGCTCTCCTCCGCTCGTCCCAATAGACATAGCACCAACAAAGAGCCACCGAAACAAGTGCCGCCAACAAGTCCAATTGGAAATACATAGCAAGGAGAAAGACGATTACGCATGCCCAGCCTTTCCGATTGCGAAAGCACCCCTCCCCTTTCGGTTCCTTCAGAGAAGCCGCCTCGGAGGAAGGCTGTCCATTCGACTGAAGTTTCATCTCTGGCTCCTCCTCTTTGTCCGGATCAATATATTTCCAATAAAGGAATAAGATGAGTAGCTCTGCTATAAAATTAACATTCAAAGCCGTAGCGACCGCAAAGATGATTAGGCTTACCACTATTTTCCGGATTCTTTGACTCATACCCTGTAATTTAGATTTGTAGACTGAAATTAGTAGATTATCCGCACAAAAAAAAGTCGAAAGGCAAATTTCTCCACCCTTCGACCTGTATTTATGAATCTGCTCAATCAACAGATTACATGTTCATACCGCCATCCACTTGGATAACTTGGCCAGAAACATAAGATGACATGTCAGAAGCCAAGAATGTAGCCACGTTAGCGATGTCATCCACTTGTCCACCACGACGCAAAGGAATTTTCTTCTTCCACTCCTCACGAACCTCTTCAGACAATTGAGCCGTCATGGCTGTCTCGATGAAACCGGGAGCGATAGCATTCGCACGGATTCCTTTAGGACCCATCTCCTGAGCGATAGACTTAGCCAAAGCGATCAAACCAGCCTTTGAAGCTGCATAGTTTGCTTGACCTGCATTTCCATGAACACCAACAACCGATGCCATGTTGATGATGCTACCACCCTTTTGACGCATCATGACAGGTACGCAAGCATGGATGAAGTTGAACGCAGACTTCAAGTTTACGGCAATCACCGCATCCCATTGAGCCTCAGACATACGCAACATCAAACCGTCCTTCGTAATACCTGCGTTGTTCACCAAGATGTCGATAGAACCGAACTCCTCCTTCACTTGGGCAACCACTTGCTCCGACTGAGCGAAATCAGCAGCATTGGAAGCATACCCCTTCGCCTTTACACCGAAAGCAGCGATCTCTGCCTCAGTGGCCTTACCGTTCTCGTCGATTACCAAATCCGTGAATGCTACGTTTGCACCTTCGCTAGCGAACTTCAATGCGATAGCCTTACCTATACCACGTGCAGCTCCCGTAATAAGGGCTGTCTTACCTTCTAACAATTTCATATTTTTCGTTTTAAAATTCTATACAAAAATAACCTTTTCCTAGAACATACACAACCGAGGCGTCTAAAAGTTAAATTTTCGCACTCTAGAACCTCCTCAAGCCTTCTCAATCAAAACGGTCGCATAAGCAGCCATTCCCTCCTCGCGTCCGACAAAACCTAGATGCTCTGTTGTCGTCGCCTTGATGGCAATACAATCCTCATCAACCCCCATCACACGAGCCAAGGTCTGTTGCATCTTTTCGATATGGGGATTAATTTTCGGACGTTGAGCACAAATGGTCGAATCGACATTCACGACGGAATAGCCCTTCGTCTTTATCAAATCAATCGTTTTTTTCAAGAGGATTTTACTGTCGATATTCTCGAACTCCTTGCCCGTGTCAGGGAAATGGTAACCGATGTCACGCATATTGGCCGCCCCCAAAAGGGCATCGCAAATGGCATGAATCAAGACATCGGCATCCGAATGGCCCAAGAGCCCCCGGTCACATTCTATCTTGATACCACCCAACCACAGTTCCCGTCCTTCAACAAACTGGTGCACATCGTATCCTTGTCCTACCCTCAACATGATAAGTTAAAAATTAAGAATTAAAAGTTAAAAATTAGGGGATAACGACTTGGAAAATTGAAGAGGCCTTCTCTTAAGCCTAAGCCGTTTCTACCACAAAAAAAAACAACGGGAAAGATTGCTCCTTCCCGTCATCCCTATTTTGTCAATTATTTACCCTCGTCTTCTTTGCTGTTGTTCATAATGCCCTTCAAACCTGCGATGTCGAAACCGAGCGTGAAACGCAAAGTTTGGTCAAGTGGACTGGTCTGCGCTGTGGACATCAAATAAGCGGCATTCAATTGGAAGATGCTCAAGTTGAAACCGGCTCCGAAAGCCCAATACTTACGGTTACCCTTATTCTCTGATTCGTGGAAATAACCGGCACGTACCAAGAATTGCTTGTTGTAGGAATATTCAGCACCCACTGACCAAGTAATCTCCTCCAACTCTTCGCTGCCTCCACCAGGGGCATCAGTGAACGACTTGAAGATACCTGCCACGGTTGAAGTCTCGTAATAATCATCCCAAGCATCCGACTGCCTCTTTTGGAAATCGCTTTCTGACTCATTTTCGCCCTTCTCCAATTTCGGAGGAGTTGGAATCAACAACTTATTCAAATCAACGGAAAGAGCTACCGAGTTGAAATCGTCGAACGCATACTCGAAAGATCCTCCCAAACGCATATTCGTCGGAATAAACTGGTTCGTCTCACCATCGTCATAGGAAACTTTGGAACCGATATTGGATACGTTTATACCGAAAGAGGCGTACGATGGTTTGTTACCCTCACCGCCCAATTCAATTGGCTTGCGATAGTAGGCTGCCACATCGGCTGCCACTGCCTTTCCTGCCGTCACGTTGGCGTCGTCGGTCATTCCGTTGGTCAAATCCGAATAGATGAAACGCAAGGCAACCGCTGCCGACCAAAACTCAGACAACTTACGTGAGTAGGCCAAATCGACCGACATCTCGTATGGGTTACAAGTACCGTCAGAAATGACTTGTCCATCAGGACCAGGGGCTTGCGTCAAATTGATTTCACCCATGGAGAAATAGCGGAACGAAGCACTCAACGCCTGTTGGTCATCCAATTTATAATAGCCGCCCAAATAGACAAGGTCTATATCGTTGACGATCTTGCGCAACCAAGGTGTATAGGAGAGGGAGAAACCTCCGTGGCTCTCCATGTGTGCATATTTAGCAGGATTCCAATATTGAGAATTAATGTCTGGAGAGGTTGCCACACCTACATCTCCCATACCGCCTCCCCTTGCGTCAGGGGCTATAGACAAAGATGGGACAGCCGACTGCAAAGGATTGAACTTGTTCTCCTTCTCGCCCGCCACTGCAGCCGAAGTGGCCAAACCTAAGACACACAATGAAACTAACTCTAATCTTTTCTTTTTCATTTCCCTATTGTAAATTATCTATTTCCGGGCTTCTGCTCATCCAAACGTAACGAAAGCATTGGCAAAAGCCTTTTATATAGGGGAATCCCAACATTCCCCCAACTTATTAACTACTATTATTCCTTTTTATTGTGGTAAAACCAATAAATTTTGGGATTTTTCTGTATATCCCGCCGAAGTGGAGGTGATTCCTACCCGACAGACATAGGAGCCTTCACGCAACCTTGCCCCGTTGGACATCCTCAAATCCCAGTCAAATTCCAAGACACCGTCGTTGACATCCGAGGCTGGCTCTGAACGATAGATCATCCGACCCCCCAAATCGAAGACCATCAAACGATAGGTGACCTTCTCCGAAGGACGGTCATGAGTGACACGAATAGTAACCTTTTCCTTTGCAGGGTTCGGATAGAGCACCAAGTCCTCCATGTCGATACGCAAGCCCTTTACAACATCAAATTCCATCTGACGCGTGGTGGAGTTATTGAGCAAATCCCAAGCCTTGAACGTAAGTGTATAATGCCCCTCCTCCAACTCAGGAAATTGGTATCTCACATAGCCGGAATTGTCACTGCCCATATCGTAGGAGAAATAAGGGTTGAGAACCACTACATCCTTCGAATCGTTCAAAGCCAACGTGAGGTCGTGACCGATGCCCGCACCCGTCGTATTGATACCGCTCGGATCCTGGATATAGGCGTAGAACATAGGCGTCTCATGCACCTCGACCGACTGAGTCACCAATTCATTGTTCATATACAAAGCCACCTCTGGACCTTGAAGATCCGAGAAGGAGATGGTATCACTACCACCCACATAGAAATCTTCGTACGCACCCTGCGCATCGAAGCCGTTCTCCTCATCATACGCATAGTAGGAGATACGTCCTGTACCATAGCTATAAATAATGTCTTTCGGCACACGGAAGACTACCATAAACTCGCCATTCTCCACCTCGGCCACACCCGAAAAGAGCAAGTTCGGACGCGCCGTATAGGCAAAACGATTCTCCAAAATCTTCTCCTCCGTATCATAGAGATTAGCTCGAGTATATAATGTCTGTTGTTTATCATAGACCGTGACATGTACTTTCCCATTGAAAGTCGAAATCTTATTTCCCTCTTCATCCAAGATGGAGCCCCACAAACGAATCGAAGAGAGCGCCTTCAACGTATCGGTAAGACATCCCGAATCCGTCTTCAAAGAATCAGTTGAAACCAACAATTCCGGATAATTCATCCTCAACATCGGGTCGCCCATAAAGACGAAAGCCAATTTATTCGAATCGTTCGGAATGGATTGCTTGGAAAGACGAACCATCTCTCCCAACCTATACGGACGTCCATCCTCATCACGAGCAAAGAGATAAGGAACCAAGGCACGGTTGAGTCTATCATTCCTATCATCATAAACCGTACGGGTCGAACTATAGACTGCGATCGCTCCTCCGTCTGGGTTCAAGACCAAATCCTCTCCACCGGAGATTGTCAAATCGTCGAATTGGGAGAACTCACAGCTGGCAGTAAACCAGAAACCTAAATTCTTGTTATGCAACGAAGCCGCCTGCGTTTGGGTGAAGACCTTCTCAGCCGACCATGTCGTCTTCGAACTGTGTCCCACATAATTCAAATAGACGAAGCCCTCATCTATAGCATCAGAAAAGTCCTTTTCCAAGTCGGGGTAGCGAGCTCCGTTAGAACCCACATTTCTGAGATAAGCATCGAAATAGAGTTTCTTAACCTCCATCGCAGGGTTACTCTTATAGATAATACCCTCTATCGTCTCCGAATAAGAGAAGAACTTCGTCTTGCTGGAACCCTCCTCATTATCATCAGCGACAAGCAACACTTTGTTCTTCCAAGCGCCATACGATGAGTTGTCTATATAGTTAATGATTTTATCCACCATACTTTTTGCCTGCTTGACAGAAGCCACGGGCAAACGTCCGACACCGATATCCATCCTGGCATTCGCATTCGAGTTACCAGCTCTTGTTCCCCCTTCACTATCATCCAAGAAGCCAAAATAGTCGTCCGACGTATAGGAAGAGGTCTCATCGAGGGACATAAACGATTGGTAAGTCAAGACATAAGCTGTCGAAGGATTCGAATTCGTGGCCAAAATACCTTTGTTGTCAAAACATCCGTCGCCAAAGAGCAACAAATATTTCCTTCCTCCCTCACGATCATAGAGCATCTTCATCAACCAACGATAGGCCGTAGCATCAGGCGTTCCTGAAGAGAACTCATTATAGACCTCCTCCGTAGAGACCACTGCCACATTCACCCCGTCCACTTGACGATGCTTCTCCGCCAAACGCTCGGCCTCCGAAACGAAATCAGGATAGGAGATAATGACGAAATCCACATTCTTCATACCATGAAGATTCTGATTCTTGACACTTCCCACCAACTCGGCCGAAACGAATTCTGACCCATCGGGATCAACAGCGACCAACTCCTGCAAATCTTTATGGTTGATACAGAAGACCACACTATCACCTGCAAAAAAAGTTGGAACGCCCTTAATATCAGTAGGATCAGTCACATTCCATATTTGAGTCGTCGATTTTGCCTTTTTTAGGGAAAACTTGACGTATTTATCATCAAAATAAGATTTGTAATCCGGATTACGGAAAAGGAGATAGCCCTTCTCCATCTGAAGTTTCGCATAAGCATTCACCAAGACACGGTCAACCAAGGCATAATCAGCCGTATTCTGTCCGAGATATTTCAAATTCACAGCAACCTGCTCAGAAGTCGGCTTTGTCTCCAAGGTTATTGCCCCCAACGAGGCACGCAGATGGGATTGCGCCGACACCGAAGCAAAGGATATAGACTCCTGCTTTCCCTCACACTCCACATCCAAAACCGTTTTTTTCTCGGAATAGGCTGCAGAGGAGACCACCACCTTCATATCCCTATCCTTCTTGACATTCGGAATGGAGAAGGTGAATTTCTTCGTGTCGTCTTTATGCATAATGTCGCTATACCATACCCTACCCGAATGGACAAGATTGAGTTCATCCTTATGATAGACATCGGCAAAGAGATATTCATTGACCAAAGGGACACTATCCATCGCCTGATATTTGCCATCCACCTTGATTCGCTTGGCAGAACCGCTATCCGTCAAGAAATAATACCCCTCGTCCGAATAGTGATTGAACTCGCACCTATATATATTTTGGTAATACCACTTCGTAGGGCCCTTCACATAGAAGAAGAGAGCCGAACCATTATCATAGGCAGGCACTGCCGGCAAGTCATCCGTCTTGGGATAAGAGAAATCCTCCTCCAATATATTGCCACCATAGCCATAGACGCTGACTTTGGAGGGATCAGAGAAGCCCATCGATTTCAATTCTTGATACGAAATCTTACAAACACCTGTTTCCTTAATACGAATCTTAGCCCACTTGCCTGAGGAGAGGACGGACTGACTCGAATAGGTATGTATCGCCGCATTAGAAACGAACAAACCCACCCAGAAAAAAATGAATGACAAAAAAACTCTCATAATCAAACCTTGGATAAAAGAGGCATGTCCCTTGTAAGACATCTCCTAATTACACATTCGGAAGGTTGCTCCCCTTCCCTTTGTTATTACAACGAGAAAAACTCCTCTTTATTTTTTACGCTTTTTATAAAAAAGTTCCAATTTTCTGTAACTTACTCTATTCCACCCTGAAATCCAACATTTTACGGTCTTCCAAATAGCCTTCCAGCCTATCGCCAATTTTCACAGGCCCTACTCCGACGGGAGTTCCCGTAAAAATCAAGTCGCCCGTCTTCAAAGTAAAGAAACGGCTGACATAGGAGACGATGGCATCCACATTGAATATCATGTCTTTGGTATTTCCTCGTTGCACGGTCGTCCCGTTCAAGTCGAGATGGAAGGACAACGAAGACAAGTCGCCCAATTCCTCCTTCGGAATGAATTCGCTCACTGGAGCCGAATTGTCGAAGCCCTTGCAAAGTTCCCAAGGACCGCCTTGTTCCTTAAATTTGCGTTGCAAATCGCGGGCGGTAAAATCCACGCCCAGGCCATACGCATCATAATAACGGGGAGCGAACTTCTCCGAGATGTTCTTTCCCATCTTTGAGATTCGAACCACTACCTCCAACTCATATTGCACATCCGTCGAAAAATCGGGGAGAAAAAAGGGTTTATTCTCTCGAAGCAAGGCCGTCTCGGGCTTCATGAAAATCACAGGTTCCGATGGAACTTCACGATGTTCCAATTCCTTATTATGCTCCAAATAATTCCAGCCTACCGCCAATATTTTCATCTCGACTACACTTAAAAGTTAGGGCGAATCCTAAAATTCACCGTTATTGCAAATTTTCCTTCCGTGGATCCGCATCTTCCGACAACGTGGCAAGCCCTCCAACAATCTGTTTTTGAAAAGCATCCCCAAAACGCCACAGAAACAAATCCCACTTTACAAAAGTAACTAATTTTTGTATTTTTGCAGGCAAATAAACTATTTTTCTACAAGATGAAGATGAACGATTGGAAAGACCAACTCAGCCAATTGGCCGCAGGCGAACTCCAAATGAAAGAAGAGCTCGACAAACTGAAGGAAGAAGAGGCCGCCAAAGAAGAGACCATGGGCAAACAACACTTCCGGGTGGAGCTGGACAAAGCAGGCCGGAAAGGGAAACAAGCCACCCTCATCACTGGTTTTGAAGGCGATGAAGAGGATCTGAAGCAACTGGCAGCCGAACTAAAAAAATGTTGCGGAGTCGGCGGCTCTTGCCGTGGAGGTGAAATACTCATCCAAGGCGATTTGCGGGACAAAATCGGGGAACTGCTCTCTCAAAAGGGGCACAAGGTCAAAATCATCCGATAGATTGGAGTCTGCCACTCCTTCTTTCCTCCCTGTCCAAGAAAAGCCGAGGGCAGGTCACTTTCCCGCCCCCTCTAAAACTTCTGAAAGCAACTCGTCCGCAATCCGAACGCAATCGGGACAAGAGCAAGCACTATTTCCTTTGATCTCCTTGCAAGTCGTATAACCGACTTTTTTTTCAAAACCAGAAGCAATAGACCCGAGGCCACGACGCTTCAACAGCGTATCCGCCGCAAAAAGGGCTCCACAAAGTCCGCCCTCCGCACGTCCGCCACCCCAAGCACGGAACTCCTCCACTTCCGCGTCCGAGACTTGAAATTCCTCTTGGAATCCCTTCATGATGGACTGCGCACAATTCAAACTCTCCGGTGGCCTGTGAAAAAACAGAGCCGAACTTCCTTTTTCCTTTTCCATAAACTAGTATTTGTTATAAACCCAACAAACTTACATATAGCACAAATGTAATTAATTTTCACATTCCCTACACTATAAATTCGTATAGAAGTCGCTATGACAAATGGAGTGCCAGCTATACTCCAAAAAATGTCGTACATTTGCAAATAAAAATGGGGAAATCACAGTCCATAAGGCTTCGGCACGAAAGGCATGAAAATTAACTTTGTACAGTTGTCCATGACGAACAACCATTCCGTTTTCGACTTAACAGGTTCTTGCGAATGCTGAAAAATGAATTTGTAGAACCTCCCCAAATTTTATCGTCCCAAAGCCAGACTGAAACACGAAAGAGCAATTAAATAATTTGTTATGCCCCCCACAAACACCCCCAATAACTCTTCCGAGAAGACCTTATACAGCCAGCTATCAGCCCTGACCAAGGACAAAACCGTTTGGCAGGAAAGCATTCCCTATGTTGGGGCACTGCTTGAAAACCAATCGCCGAAGATTACAGCCAAGGCACTTTGGCTCTTGGGAGAGATGGGGCTGCAATATCCGGAGACGATTGCGCCATACGTCGGTAATATTGCTTCGTTCATGGATGCGACCAATGACATCTTTCGTGAACGGGCACTGAATGCGCTGGGCAGAATCGGACGGGCTCGCTTTGAACTAGTACAACCTCATTGGGAAAAGATGTTTAGTCTGGCTTCGGATAATATTCCTCAAGTCCGCCTGAGTTTCATCTGGGCCTCGGAGAACATCGCCACCAATACGCCCAACCCATACAAGGCATACATGCCCCTGTTCGCCAACTTGTTGAACGACAGTGACGATAAGGTGCGGATGGAGGCTCCGGAGATGTTCCGTGTGATGGGCAAACGTCGCCCGATGATGGTCAAACCCTATCTGGAACGCTTGCAATGGCTGGCCGGAAACGATGCAAATCCTATCGTACGTATTCATAGTGCGGGGGCGATTCGGGTTATAAAACAAGAGTGATTATAAAAATCATTACCCGTCCATAACTCATTATTTTTTCGAGTTATGGCAAGTTATAAAACTTATTATCCGTCCATAACTCGATATTTTTTCTAGTTATGGAAGGTCTATTTGTTGTCAACGTTAATTGATCAGCCTTACTAATCTTCAAACAAATCGTCCATAACGACCTCATTATTAACGACTCCTGAATGAATGCCTTGTAGTACACCATACGTTGTGACCATTGTCAGTGAAAGAGTTTTACGTGTTCTAGTCTCTTCGATAAAACAAGCCATCTTCATGCGGAGATTATTCTCGTAATTCTTTGAAATGGAATATGGCACTTGTGAAAACTTCATTTCGCAAATAGTAATGACTCGGTCGGCTCGATCAATAAGCAAGTCTATTTGAGTACCTTGAGAATCAGAATCGCCTTTTTTGCGCCACGAACTAGAATTCGTAGCTATCCCACTGATTCCAAGCTTCTTTTTAATCTGAGAAAGATGTTGAAGACACACCGTCTCGAAACTAAAGCCCTGCCATGCAACCACTGCAGATGTTGAGAGATTGTTCGTCCAATAATGACTATCCTTTGAATTGTTTCCTCGTATAAACTTAAAATAAAAAAGCAGGTAATTGTCTGATATTCTATAAAATGAATCTCTTGTGGTTTTCTTGAATTTTGAATAGGTTGTTATGAAATCGCAACGCTCGAGGTTGTCAAGAATCTTTGACAGTCCCCCGCCCGACAACGATGTCTCTGCAATAATTTCGGATCGTTGCAATCCTTCACGTTTTTTGGCAAGAGCCGAAACTACCTCAATATATTTGTCAGCTTGATTGAAAAGCGCATTGAAAAGTTCGTTAAACTCATTGCCCATCACAGCATTTTTCTCAAAAAAGAGACGATCAATATTTTGAGCAAGACTTTCTTTGGGATTTAAAAGACTCAAATAGAAAGGCACACCACCCAAAATCATATAACATTGTAAAATTGTGTATCTGTCCCATACACATTTATTTGCCGCAAGCATCTGTTCGCACTCTCCAAGCGAAAAAGGGCGTAAGTAGATTTGTGCGGTTATACGATTATGTAGTCCGCCTTTGTTTTCTATAAGTTTATCCACCATCCACGATGTCGCTGAACCACAAGCAATAAATAGAATGTCGTTTCGCTGAGCCGCCCAAGCATTCCAAAAATATTCCAATGCAGCCACAAAACTACTCTTTGGAGTGTCAATC
>JAGCWQ010000162.1 GCA_017961765.1 Paludibacteraceae bacterium
AAAGGGGAGTGCTCCCAGAAATACAATCAAAATGTATTTCATTGAAAAAAAATGATTTGCAATTAAGAATTACGCCTTATCCCATAAGGCCCATTGCTTAATTTCTTTAAGGCAGGAGCCGCTGAATTCAAATTCCAGGTTCGGGATGTGGCCTTTGTAATCGTCGTGAGGCCACACCTCACCATAGGCGTCTCCGTCCTTGTTGGCTTTTATAGCAACGAACCATTCCCCTCCATCGGGGAAGTTGCGTTCCATGTCGTCAAGGGCTGCGTCTGTAGTCGGGTACAACCCTATTTTGGCCAAAAAAGTTGGCCTTACTTTCACCCCGAAATCGACATACGTTTCGGAGATAGTGTAGTCGTCAGGGACGATGTCAACCACGGTTTGGCGGAACTCTTCTCCTGACATAAATACTTTCACTTCCGGACGTTCGACGTCAAGTTCAAACGTCTCGTTTTTTCGGACTGACATGCAGGAATCCAAGGCTTCCATGACATGGGCTTCTTCGCTTCTAGGCGAACCAAATATGAAAGCATTTCCCTGTCTTGTAATGATGTTGAATATGCTTACATCCGGATTGCCCTCGTCGAGGTCCCAGTCCATCCCATTCAGAGCCTCATATTGACTCCTCTTTAGGTGAATGGTATGATATGCCATCACATCGTGGATGTTGGCATAATGTGTACCGTATTCGTCGATAAGTTTTATCATTATAAAAAAAATGAATGCAGTTTTATTTTATGTCAAATTTCTCCGCCAGCTCTTCTGGCGTCAATGACATAAGTTCCTTCGTCGTCTCGCAGTAACCGGAGAACATGTTGTCCATCCGCTCCGCCTTCGACCCCACGAACCCTTCCACATCGTCGGGAATATTATCCCTCAATGCTTGTATGGAGAACATGTGGGTCTCTCCGTTGGGGAGTTCTACCTCTCGGCATGGCCATTGCTGTCCATGATACGACTCCTCGGTCAAGTCAGCCCGGTTGTAAAACTCTCGTCCTTCGTAACTGGCTTTGTAAAAGCCGTTGCTGTCGAGGATTTCATCCACCTCTGGCGATGTCAGGAAGTCTGACACGACGAAGATGGGGTTTTGAATAGGCTCTTTATGCTGAGCCTCAAATGCGTTCTCAAGAAGGTCCCAAATGACCGAGGATTCGTCGCTATTGTCGATTGACATTGCGACGGCTTCGGCCTCGTCGTCATCCAACTGAAATGTTTCATTTGCATAACGAAGGCTTAATTCTGATATTATTTTCATATTTTAAAAAATGAAATTGATTCAATCTTCACGGACGAATACGCCTTCTTTTAGAACGTAGCCCACATCTCGAATGACGTCTTCAGCCTCCCCCGATGACATATATTCGTTTATGTCGTCGAGGTAATATGTCGTCGACCCATCGTCCGGAGACACCAGTGAGCGGTCGATGGCGGAATCGTCCACGTAATCGTAGATTACCCTGCTTCCACTTTGTTCCATATAAAGTCCGAGTCAGGACTTCTGTCTATAGCGGAACCAAGTTCTTTGGCCTTGCCCAT
>JAGCWQ010000163.1 GCA_017961765.1 Paludibacteraceae bacterium
GAAAGACTATTCTTTGTCTGATATTGCTTTTATAATTCGTCAATCTTCTATGCAAGAATATATAATGCCAGTGGCGATAGATATCTTAAGTGTAAAACCATTCATAATGGTTGATTATGATCCAGGGGATTTGTTAGGTCAAGTTTTGGGCTCCGTCGAAGACAAGGGAAATGCCGCTTATTGGGAATCACACGATAGAGAGAAAAAAGAGGTGATGAAAATATTTGAATCGTGCAAAGAAAATATGAAATCATACGGCATCAATGAAAAGGGGTATGTGAAGCTGTTTGAGGACTTTTGTAAAGGGCAAGCGGAACGGGAGGCGGAACGTGAGCGGGACGAAAAACTTCGCAATGCTAAAAATCTTATGGCGTTGGGAGTGGATGAGAAAGCTATTTCCAAAGTGACAGGTCTCTCCAAAAAGGAAATTGAAAATCTGTGAAGTTTTTCCATCAACAAGAACACGACCGACGGCACGGACAAAATAGAGACGACCTTTTCTATTCACAAAAAACGCTATAAAAAGAATTCGGACCGACATAGGAGGCACATTGCGACGAAGCGACTTTCAATTTCAATTTTATTTCAATCCTTTACTTCCCTTATGTGAGATTTTTTATATCTTTGCCTTGAGAATATAAATTTAATTTCTAAATAGAAAGTAGATATGGTTAATTACAAAGATCTAGGCTTGGTAAACACAAGAGAGATGTTTGCTAAGGCAGTTAAGGGAGGTTATGCAATCCCTGCATTCAACTTCAACACAATGGAGCAAATGCAAGCTATCATTCAAGCAGCAGTAGAAACTAAGTCTCCTGTCATCATGCAAGTTTCTAAGGGAGCTCGTAACTACGCTAACGGTACGATTTTGCGTTACATGGCTCAAGGTGCTGTAGAATACGCAAAAGAGTTGGGTATGGCAAAGCCACAAATCGTGCTTCACTTGGATCACGGTGATACTTTCGAACTTTGCAAGGACTGTATCGACAACGGTTTCTCTTCAGTCATGATCGACGGATCATCTAAACCATACGAAGAGAACATCGCTTTGACTAAGCAAGTAGTTGAGTACGCTCACGCTCACGACGTAACTGTTGAGGCTGAGTTGGGTGTATTGGCAGGTGTTGAGGACGAGGTTCAAGCTGAGGAGTCTCACTACACTAAGCCAGAGGAAGTTATCGACTTCGCTACTCGTACTGGTTGCGACTCATTGGCAATCTCTATCGGTACTTCTCACGGTGCTTACAAGTTCAAGCCAGAACAATGTACTCGTGACCCTAAGACTGGTAAGTTGGTGCCTCCTCCATTGGCATTCGACGTTCTTCACGCTATCGAGAAGAAGTTGCCAGGATTCCCTATCGTTCTTCACGGATCTTCTTCAGTTCCTCAAGACGAGGTTGACACAATCAACGCACACGGTGGTAAGTTGCCAGATGCAGTAGGTATCCCTGAAGAGCAATTGCGTGAGGCTTCTAAGTCTGCAGTATGTAAGATCAACATCGACTCAGACTCTCGTTTGGCTATGACGGCTGCTATCCGTAAGTACTTCGATGAGAACCCAAGTCACTTCGATCCTCGTCAATACTTGAAGCCAGCTCGTGAGAACATGAAGAAGATGTACATCCACAAGATCGTTAACGTTCTTGGTTCTGATGGCAAGGCTGAATAATTAAAGCAAAAATAGATTCAAGGGAGGGGAACAAAAGTTTTCCTCCCTTTTTTATTGCATTGGGGACTACTTTCCCTCATTTTGAGAAGACCGTCAAAAAATAGTATCTTTGCAAAAAACAACAGTCATGAAAAGAGCAGTCATCGTAGGCGCCACATCCGGCATGGGTCAAGAGGTAGCAAAGCTACTCGTAAAAGAGGGATGGATGGTAGGCATCGCAGGCCGAAGAAGTGAGGAACTTGCCAAATTCCAAGCCTTGAAACCTGAGCAGATCGTCACAGAGACGATTGACATCAACGCCCCTGACGCAACAGAAAAATTAGACTGCCTCATCGAAAAACTTGGTGGCATGGACCTCTACTTCCATAGTTCAGGCTATGGCAGCCAAAATCTCTCTTTGGAAGAGGGCATAGAGCTAAAGACAGCCATGACCAACGGCGTTGGCTTCACTCGCATGATTGGAGCCGCTTACAGGCACTTTCGCGACAAATCCAATGGAATAGGGCACATCGCCGTCATTTCAAGCATAGCGGGCACAAAAGGGTTGGGAGCCGCACCCTCCTACTCGGCCACGAAACGCTACCAAAACACCTATATCCAAGCCTTGGTGCAACAAACCAAAATCAATGGGCTCCAAATCAAATTCACGGATATCCGCCCAGGCTTTGTCGCCACAGACTTTCTGGGTGACGACACCTATCCCCTCCTTATGAAGAAAGAGGATGTAGCCCAGGAAATCCTAAAGGCCATCCAAAAGAAGAAACGCAAAGTCGTCATAGATTGGCGCTACAAAATACTAACACGCATCTGGTCATTCATTCCCAACTTCATTTGGGAACGCATGAAAATAAAATGAGATCAAACCAATAAACAACAGGCATGAAACGGTTCCTTAAAATCAGCATATACACAATTCTAGTCATACTGCTCCTCCTTGGCGCACTCGTCGGCATCTGCATAGCCCTTTCAGAAATAAAAGAGCCAGAAATAGAATTACCTTCAATAAAGGACGAGAAGGTGGTAGAAGCATCAGGCTACCAATCCGTCGGCAAAAACTGGATCAGACAAAGCGAAAGCGGTCTTTGGGAAGTTTATGTCGAAGGATCAGACATCGAACGCGGATTGGCTCTCGGCAAACTGGAGAAAGATCTGATGGTATTCCAAGAAAAGGTCTTCGTAGATCAAATCAACGAATTGGTGCCTTCCCGCAGCTACGTCAACTTCCTCAAGCACCTTACCGCCTTCTACAATCGGAATCTGACCGACTACATTCCTCTAGAGTACCAATATGAGATTTACGGCACGACGGTGGAGGGCACCCACGAATTCGACTATATAGGCACACCATACGAACGGCAACTCAACTACCACGCCGCCCACGATTTAGGCCATGCCATGCAAGACTATATGCTCGTCGGTTGTACATCCTTTGCCACTTGGGGCGACAGCAGCGTTGACAGTCTGCTCACCGTCGGTAGAAATTTCGACTTTTACATGGGAGACGCATTCGCGAAGAATAAGGTCATCTCCTTCTACAACCCACAATACGGCTACAAATTCGCCATGGTAGGCTGGGCTGGCATGACAGGCGTACTGTCCGGCATGAACACAGAAGGACTGACCGTCACCATAAACGCAGCCAAATCAGACATGCCGACCTCCTCCGCCATGCCTATCTCCCTTCTAGCAAGGAAGATTCTACAATACGCCTCCACCATTCAAGAGGCTTTTGCAATAGCGGACAGTGCTCAAACATTCGTTTCAGAATCCATACTCATCGGTTCCGCAAAGGATAAACATGCTGCCATCATCGAGAAATCGACAGAAAAGACGGCACTCTACGAGTCCAACTCCACCACCATCGTATGCGCCAACCATTACCAAAGTTCAACTTTTGCCAACGACGAAAGGAACATAGAGAACATTCGAACCTCCGACAGTCCCTACCGGCAGAAACGGGCGGAACAACTCTTGAGCGAGAAAAAACCAATCGACCCACAAAAAGCGGCAGAGATACTAAGAGACACGAAGGGCATAGACGGCCAAAACATCGGTTTAGGGAACGAAAAAGCCTTGAACCAACTAATTGGTCACCACTCGGTCATTTTTCAGCCTGAGAAGGCTCTAATGTGGGTTTCCACCTCCCATTGGCAATTGGGCAGGTTCGTGGCTTACGACCTCAACAAAATATTCAACGAAACACACCCCGACCAAGAGGTTTACGAAAAGGAGTTGGAAATCAAAGAGGACTCCCTTATTTACACCCCAGAATTCAAAAACTATTTGGGATATAGGCATACCAAAAAGGCGATTAAAAAATCCATGTCCAGCAAACAACAACCCACCAGCAAGGAGATTCGAAACCTGACCCTGCTCAACCCCAATCTCTTTGAGGCCTACGACATTGCCGGTGACGCGTTTTGGGCAAGAGAGAAAAAAGACAGCGCTGTCTGCTACTGGAGGAAAGCCCTCACCCTTGAGATTCCCAAATTAGGAGAAAGGGAGAAAATCGAAGAGAAAATTAAAGAGGCTGAAGATTAAAACATGCAATGTATAAGTCAGAGAACGTACCTTTGTGGATGTAGATAGGTATAAGAAGAATTCCAAAGGCGTGAAGCATCTATGCACCACTCCCTTGGAATTCCAATTCAAACCACATAGAAAAACTCATTCATCTATGCAGCATATAATGGATATCACGTCTTTATCTTTCATATAAACATTGCGCTGACCTTCATTGCTACGCCATACCCATTTCTCCATATTGACATCATAACCTAAACTATCATTGTTCAGACAATCCGCCACAGCCACAAACCCTTGCGACTTAAACTCCGCACCGAACCGTTTTTCCGGATGCATCAATTCGTCAAATGACAAGATCCTGATTAAGTTTACACGATTATTCGCAACCATATTTTTGGTGTCGTCCGTACACATCGTAATCATGCGTTTAAGCATATCGGGAGCCTCGATTCCATACAACTTCTCAACTTTGGACACTTTTTCCTCATCAATATCGCAAGACACTATTTCTTTCTTGAAATCACACTCTTTCTTTGATTGACGATCATAATGGTAAAGTTCATAGCCCATACTTGATTTTGTTTTAAAGTTTTACAATCTACATAGGTATTTTATACAAACACCCAACAATACCAAATTTATAAAAAAATCCTATCTTCCCACTAATTATCGCCACATATCTCACCTAAAATTAGAGGAAAGTAAGCGCCAGTGGGAACATGGCATAGAGGCACTTCCATATCCGAAGACACCGCAACAATGGCAAGCGGCATAACCACCAGTTTTCAGCCTCTTTCATTTCCAGTTCTATCTTTCAAAATTCCAACCTGAACCCCTTCTCTTTCAATCGATCATAGTTTTCCAAATTGAATTTGTAAAGTTTCGCCTCGCGCTTAGGGTTAGCCTTGATTGTTTCGTTCAAATCGTCCAGCAAGCCGATGTGGAGTATTTTCTTGGAGAAATTACGACGGTCAAACTCGACTCCCAATATCGACTCATAGAGTGATTGCAATTCACGCATAGTAAATTTCTCAGGAAGCAAGTCAAAGCCCACTGGTCTAAACATAATACGCTCACGGAGTTTCACCAAAGCCATATCCAAGACCTCCTTATGGTCAAAACACAAATCTGGCAATTCATCCATAGAAAACCAATCCGCACTAACCACATTGCCGCCTTCACGCACCTCCTGCTTACGCACCAAGGCATAAAAGGCTATGGAGATGACACGGCCCCTGACATCACGATCAGGAGAAGAGAACGTATGGAACTGCTCAATATAGGTATCAGCCATCCCCGTCTTGGATTGGAGCACACGTTTTGCGCTGGCCTCTGCCGACTCATCCATACGAATAAATCCTCCCGGCAACCCCCAAGACCCTGGATAAGGAGACTCTGCTCTCTTCACCAAAAGCACCTGTATTTTTGCCCCATCAAATCCGAAAATAACACAATCCGTCGCCACCATCGGACGAGGATAGTCATAAACATAGTGTCCTTTCTCCATTACTCGTGTCATTTATACACGCAAATATACGTCAAATCTCTCCAAAAACAAAAGACGGAATCCCTTTCGAAATCCCGCCTTTGATAAAAGAGCAGCACTACACCGTAATATCAAAAGCCTAATATAGCTCCTTCCGGACGATTCATCGGCAAGGTGATACCCAACTTAAATCCGAAATTGATCAACGACACTCTATCCACTTGATCGGAAGCCAACATACCATTATAGCGTTGGTATTCATCCCTCAACAACTGGTCGTGGTCTGTCATATCCGTCAAGCCATAGGAGCCATAGGTTCCAAGGTAAAGGGCAAAATTGTCGAACCAGTACATCAAATCCAATTCAAAGCAAAGAGAGAAACCTGTGTTCGCACTCAATTTTCCCGAATAATGAGTTATATCTATACCAAAACCATGATGAGGCAGGTCGTCTATCTCCAAATTATAGTCAGGATAATAGCCTGTCGTCTGGTAGAAACCTCCCGTCACCTCATACTTATAAGAGATGGGAAAAATCACCCTTCCGCCCAAACCGAACAACAAAGAGGCATTGTCCGTGACATCCGTCTCATAATAGGCCATGATAGGGAGCTCCGCATCAATCAACCGCTGTTTCTCCGTCCAGTTATGGTATTCCGTCTTGTAATCATAATACAACTGGTTGTACTCGTCATACAAGCGATGGACATCCTCACCGTCCAGTTTAGACTTGGAACGATAGGAATACATGCTGAAGCCCGTTCCCGCACCCCAATGCTCCTTAAAGAAGTAGACATACTTCAATTCGCCCGTGACACCCAACGACTTTGTAGAACTAGCACCCGTACGGAGATCGTACAAGAAAGATTGCATTCCTCCTCCAAAATCGAAATTCACATATTGCTTCTGTCCGAACAAAGGCAAAGCGAATAAGGTTGCCGTCAATATCACTAAAACTTTCTTCATAACATTCGTATTAGGGGTCCTTAAGGAAGAACCGTAATCTTACTATTTGCACTCTTACCGTTATCGACTATGAGTATTGCCACATAATTGCCGACAGGCAAAGCGACACGGTTTACGAAGTCCACATCCAACTGCTTATAAGCGAGGTTGCCCGCCTCCGTATAGATGAAGAGTTGCGCACGCTTCAAATCTTTTGCAGTCAAGCCGAAGACCTCAATAGAGAAGTCTCTGTTCGCCTTCGCAGGATTTGGATAAGTGGTGATTGAGAACGGAGCAGACTCACGCTCGAAGTATTTACCACAAATATAGTAATAATCACCCTCGACCGTCTTCACCCGCAAGGAGTAAGTACCGTCCAATCCATCCAAATCACAATAATATTGCTTCGTAGCGCCCTCGATCAACTCGCCGTCAAGATACCATTGATATTCAACGAAACGACCCTCTGCGTTGTTGCAAGCCACCACATCCGTCCACATCTTGACGATGCACTCGTTACTCATATTGACAACGAACGTAAATGTCTTCTTAACGCTCTCCAAACCATTGCCGAACAATTGGAAGGATGCCGTATATTTTCCTGAAGGGAAGTCCTCAGGCACTGTAAAGCTGATTGTTCCGTCTTTGTTGACCCTGCCGGAGAAGTTCTCCAAGCCCAAATCCAACGCCTCCTCACCGAACTCAACCACATAATCGGTTGGCCTACCCGTCGAATAAGAGTAAGAGATAACCACTTCATCGCCTGCACAGAAGTAAGTGTTGTTCACCTTAGACCAGACGATGTTAATGTCTGTATCAGGCTTGTAAACGACGAGTGTCAACTCAACCACACTATCACATCCCGTAACAGCGGACAAGTCACTTCTGAAGAGATAAGTACCGACACGATCCAAATCTTCAGCAGGAACATCGAATCCATGCCAATTATAGCCGTTACCCAAGATAACAGAATCCTCTAACTGAGCATACGAATTAGTTCCAAGTACCAAGTGGATATTGAAGACGCTATCGCAACCCAAATCACTCATACGGTGAACTTTGAAATTACCGCTCGAAGCGAAGATTTCACCATCCATTTCATAAGAATCGCAAGCATAGATGGTCGTATCGATATAAACGGACTTGTTCACCTTCAAATACAAGACATGAACGCTGTCGCAACCCGTAGAAGCAATCAACGAATCACGATAGATACCCGTTTGATCCAACCATCTGTCTCTCCAATAGTAGCCGCCACATACGGTCTCGAACTCTTCGATGATTTGAGTCCTATTGACTGTCAAATGCAATGTTACCAAGCTATCACAACCTGCAACAGTAGTAAACATCTTAGGGTAAACACCACTTCTGCGGTAAGTCTCACCATACCAAGTGAACTCATCACATACGACAGCCGTCGTATCAATTGCATAAACTGGGTTGACTGTCAAATGCAACGTAACAAGGCTATCGCAACCCTCGGTTGTCGAGAAGACCATCGTGTAATCGCCACTCGCCGTGAAGGTTTCACCATACCAAGAGAAGGATGCGCAAGCCACAGCCACCGTATCGACCACATAGACTGGATGGATGGTCAGATGCATTGTAACAACGCTATCACAACCAGCCGTATTCTGAAGCGTGCGTGGATAATCGCCGCTCTCCGTGAATATCTCTCCGTTCCACTTGTATGAGCCACAAGCCACGGCTGAGAATTCAACAGGCTCAGAAGATACAGACCATGTATATGTTACGGAAACAGGCTCTGCGACATTTCCGCAGCCATCCGTATAGGTTGCCGTCCATGTTTGCGTACGGTAATAACCATCCACATTCACTTCCGTAGCAACCACACTATCCACATTCAACTCGAAGGATCCCTCACAATTGTCGGAAACAGCAAAACGAGGAGTCTCAATCACAGGGTCGCAACCCTTGAATTCCGTCTTAGCCTCCGTTGTGATAATCGGAGCCACCGTATCTACCGTCCAAATATATGTGATGACGACAGGCTCAGCCTCCAAGCCACAGACATTCGTGTAGGAAGCCGTCCAAGTACGAGTGTGGAGACATCCATCGATTTGTTCGCCGCTATCCGCCAAGTCAACCTTCTTCGTACCCTCGCACTCATCAGCCACAGAGAAGTCCTCCTCCGTAGGAGCTACAATCATCGGATTGCATCCATAATCGGAAGAAGCCAAGGCAGTAGTAATTATTGGCTTAGGCGTAGTTGCAGGGCGGACAAGCAACCAACCGTTCTCCAACTTGAACGTCACGTTGAAGTTAGGGTTCTTATTTTCGAAGTCTGCCGAGTCAAGTTGCAAGTCATAAGTACCTACTGTCATACCCGAGATGATGCTATCACCACGATAGACAAAATCAGAGGCCGTGTACAATCCTGAATTAGCGTTCCACTTATAGCCTGAAAGTTCGTGGAGAGTACCATCGCAGTTGACACTTTGCTTATTACCCTTAACAGAGACAAGCACATTCAAAGGAACAACCGTCAAAGTATCCTCTACCACCTCGAAGCGGACATCCTTAAAGTTAGGATTCTTGTTTTCGAAATCAGATGGAACAAGATTCATTGACTTCTTACCTACCTCAGTTGCCGATACCGTTGCATCACCCAAGAAGTTGAAGTCGTTTTCGGTGTACAAATCAGTACTAAACTTAGCGTCATAGCCAGTTACCGTATGCTCTTTTGCGTTGTAGATGAACTCACCTCCATGCTCCGTGATAGTAACTAGCACATCACCAAGAGGCTCAATCACCAAACTATCGTCATTCACCACAACAAACTTCACATCCTTGAAGTTAGGGTTGAGATTCTCGAAGAAAGTCTCATCGAAGGCCATTCCATAACTGCCAACCGTACGGGCTGTCACCGTCGTATCAGATGCCATTCCGTTAAACTTCATATATTGCTCCAAATACAATGGAGTAGTTGACTCGAAATCGTAACCTGAAATCGTGTGCGATTCGCCATCGTAGATGAAGTTACCGCCATGCTTAGTAATCGTCACGACGACATTTTCAAGAGGCTGGATCAACATCGTATCAGGAACCACAACAAACTTCACATCTGCAAAGTTGAGATTCATGTTTACGAAATCCTTCTCCTCAACTGGCATAGAATACTTACCTTCATCCATTCCTGTGACGGTTGAATCTCCGTTGAATGCAAAGTCAGACTCTTTATACAACGCATTGCTGATTGCCACGTCGTAGCCTGTCACCATATGGCTTTGACCATCGAAGATGAAGGTATCCGCATGTTCCGTAATAGTTACGACCACGCCTTCCAATGCCTCGATCCGCAAGCTGTCGGTACTGTTGACGATAAACTCGACATCCTTGAAGTTTACATTTATGTTCTCGAAGAAGTTCTTATCGAAACTCATGCCGTAGCTACCAACCGTTGTTCCCGCCGAAGTACTGTCGGCCTCCGTTCCATTGAACCTCATGTACGCTTCGATATACAATGGATCGTTGCTCTCGAAGTCGTAACCAGAAATCGTATGTTCATTGCCGTCATAAACGAAGGAATCTGAATGTTTCGTGATTGTCACGACAACACCTTCTCGAGGAGTAATCAACATGGTTCCTTGAACAACGACGAACTTCACATCCGCAAAGTTGACATTCTCATTCACGAAGTCTGTCGGTTCAATTGGCATAGAGTATTCTCCCTCGTCTGTTCCGATGATAGTTGAATCACCGTTGAACGTAAAGTCAGAGACCTTATACAACGAGTTGTTGATTTCAACGTCATAACCCGTAACCGTATGGCTTTCTCCATCATACATAAACGTGTTGGAATGTTCGGTGATTGTCACCACAACTCCCTCCAACGGCTTAATTCGCAAGCTGTCATCACTCTTAACAATGAAATCAACATCTTTGAAGTTTTCGTTCTTGTTCTCGAAGTAAGTCTCATCGAAGCTCATGCCATAGCTGCCGATAGTCGTACCCTTAGAGATCGTGTCAGCCTCCGTTCCGTTGAACTTCATGTACGCTTCGACATACAATGGATTGTTGCTCTCGAAGTCGTATCCCGTAACAGCATGCTCCTGACCATCGTAAGTAACGGTCTCGGAATGTTTCGTGATTGTCACGATGACACCTTCCAACGCCTCAATTCGCAAACTGTCGGCGCTGTTAACGATGAACTCAACATCCTTGAAGTTCTCGTTCCTATTCTCGAAATAAGTCTTGTCGAAACTCATACCATAGCTACCGATAGTCGTACCCTTAGCAGTACTGTCGGCTTCCGTTCCGATGAACTTCATATACTCTTCCCTGTACAATGGATCGCTAGGTTCGAAGTCATAACCAGTAACCTGATGCTCCTCGCCATCATAAGTGATAGTTTTGGAATGCTTCGTAATGGTTACTACGACACCCTCCAACGGACTAATCTTAATCCATCCGTCCTCGACAAGGAAGTTAAGAACATTGAAGTTCTCATTGTTGTTTGTGAACTGGTCTTCTGCCAAGCCCATCTCGTAAGTGCCGATCGTCGTTCCTTGTACCGTAGAGTCTCCACTGAATGTGAAATCATCCACCTTATACAATGGAGTATTTGCGCTCCAAACGTAACCCATCGTGTCTTGTGACAAGCCGTTGTAAATCGTCTCCTTCGTGTTTCCTGTCACGGTCACGATTACGTCAAGTGGCGTGATCGTGAGCCAGCCGTCCTCGACAACGAAGTAGAGGACATTGAAGTTCTCGTTCTCCTTTGTGACCTGCTCTTCTGCCAAGCCCATCTCGTAAGTGCCGATCGTCGTTCCGTGTAC
>JAGCWQ010000164.1 GCA_017961765.1 Paludibacteraceae bacterium
GTCGCCATAGAAGAAGGAGACATTATTCTCCGGATGGAGAGTGTAGGCGATGCCGCTTAAGAGGTTGTTACGGTAGGAGTATTGGATAGTCTCGCCATCCGCCTTCTTTTCCTGGATCAAATTTCCAGCCTTGTCATAGGTGAAGGTGGAATTTCCGTGTCTTGCACTACTCTCCGAAATTAGGCGGCCCGCCTTGTCGTAGGCATAATCCACCTTGTCGTAGGCCGTCAAGGAGTGGGTTATCTTTCCAATCAAGTTGTAGGCATAACGTTCCCTATCTATGAAATAAAGTACATTCCAATCCGACCTTCTGGCATTGGCGTTCATCACCTCCTTCCGAAGCAGTTGGTTACGGTAGTTATAGGCAATGATGTCCAACGTATCACGCCTTGTCTCATCGTATTTCTCCACACGGGTACGGATGAAACCGTCGTTCGCATCGCTTCTATAATCGTAGGAAAAATCATGATTGCCGATGGTCATCGAGGATAGGCGGTCCAAGCCGTCGTAGCTGAGCAACGTGTCGGCAGGAACAATGTAAATGTTTTTGTCCATATCGCCGATAGTTCCCAAATTACCTTGATGAAGTTGAGGCGGATAGAGGGCGGTAGTCCGTCCGAACGGGTCGTGTCTTTTCGCCTCCGTCGTGACCCAACGAGCACTCTTCCCGTTGAATTTTCCATTGTTCACATCCACATCCGTCAACTCCGTCTTCCTGATACGTTGCGTTTTCTTTCCAAAACCGTCGATAAATGTATATACCACGATGGTCGAGTCCTTCGCTTTTCGATCGTTCCATTGGTTGTAAAGTGCATTGTAACGCAGGGTCGCAGCAGAGGCCGGCGTATAACGGTCGTGGCAACGGCAAGTATCTAATTGAATCGTGTCGTAGCCGACGATGAAAAGGGTGTCCTCCTCGCCAAAAGAGGAAGTGGTACAAATAGTTCGGGGAGTAGTAACAGTATCAGAAATTGATATTTCAATATGACCTTTTGCACCTCTCCGAGGCAAGACAAAAGTGGCCAACAAACTATCGATTTTTGTTTTCACATCCTCCTCTATTTCACCATTCCGAACAAAGGGAGGAATATGAAGACGGAGGGAGTCTTCAAAAAGAGGTCCCTCTATGATCTCCTCTTCCTTCCGAAAATTCTGTATGAAACGATGGTCTATGACGATGGAGTAAGGGATCTTGTTGTCAATCTCATTAGGGGCGACAAGCGTGTCCAAACGTCCGTACCCATCGAACGACTGCCTCATCACGAATCTGTTTTGATCGATGAGGGTGGATGGTTTGCCGTAAGGATAGTTGTAGTCCTCCAACTCCGTATGGTAGCCGAGGTTGTTCTCCACCCGGTCGAGGAACATATTGAAACGTCGGTCATAACGGTAAGTGCAGACCTCGCTCTCTCCATTGCCGTCGGCAGGGAATTTAATTTCCGAAATATTGCCATCCTTATCGTAAGCAAATGTCGTTTCGTTTTCACCCTCCGTAATCTGCGTAAGGCGGTAAGGAGGGTTGGCTTCATATTCCAACGCATAGCTAAAGCGATAGCCCTCCCCTTCTGCCACCATTCCCTTCGGGAGAATATGGTTTTCATCCTTTTTGACGTAGGAATAGCTGAGACTTTCTCCATTGCCGTAGAGCACTTTCGAAAGGTTGCCTCCTTCATATTGATAGGCAAAGGTGTAAGTATAATCGCCGATGCTCACCGCCCTATTTTTCAATCTAATGCAATAGATGGAATCGAACGGAGTTCCATCCAAATTCCACTCGTATTCCGTCTGTTGCAAAAGTTCATCACCGACGTTGTTCCGAAGTTCGCAGCTTCGGATTTGCCCCAACAAGGCCACCTCGGTCGTATCGTAGTGTTTGACACGCTGCCGTTCGCAACTATTCGTCACCGTATTGTAATGGAGCGTCGTGACTTTACCGAAGCCCCTAAAATGGCCCAAAGAATCACAGAAAGGCCTTTCGTAAAGATAGTCATTACGCGAAGGCTCGCCATCCGAGTTGATGCCGTCATTCACCCAAAGGGAAGTGACCACCCGTTTCCCTTTATGGCAATCCGTATAGTCGAAATACCACTGGACTAACGTATCGAACGGGATGGAGGCAATCTCTACGCCTTCCCTAAAAAGCGAATCAAGAAGGTCTGCCGTTCGGAGAATCATCGAAGTTTTATACGCATCGCTCGCCTGGATGGAATCCTGCACTTTCTGTATGAATTGCGCTCGGCTATAGAGGTAAGGAGCTGCGTTGGTATAGATTTTAGGGGCAGCGTTTCCCTTCCGTCCCAACGTGTCAGGCACAGCGGAATAGGCATAGTTCACGGTAAAACAGCCACCCAACGGAGTATGAGCCGTCTTCAACAATCCCGTACGGTCAACGATGAGGCTATCCAAGGAGATGTTGTGCTGAAGATTCCTGAACCTTCTACTTTGTGCAACACGCTCCACATCGTCATAGTAGTCGAATCTATGATGGTAGGCATCCTCTTTTATGGCCTGCCCATTTTTCTGTCTATAACCCCAAGATGCGATGGAGACGAGATTTCCTTTATATCTTGCAAATTCATAGTCGTGCACATGCGCCCACTTCTCATCTCCTTTAGGAAATTCTTTTGCTTGAAGAACGAATATCTTGTTGAGCATCTTCTGACTCAACGTCTCGTCCTGCCATTTCCGCAATTGAGCGACTCCGCACAAGACAATACAAGTGTGGGGGTCTTGATTGGGATTACCCACGAAGATGGAGTCGTCGTCGGAAATTTTCTCCCCATATCGGTAGCGTACGTAATCCTTATGGTCGTTCTCCATCGCGCACAAGCGCCAAGCGAGCACCCGTCCCAAACTTGACCGTACGACATCCTTCAATTTTCCATCCTTGTCATACGATCCAAAACGATACGTTACCCCCTTGCCGTCCTTCAGTTCCCAACGGCAATTTTCGAAGCCAGAACCCGTTTGGATACGCAAGATAGTCTCCGTAGTATGGTGAAATTGATAGTAATAGACCATGGCGGTATCCCCCTGCACTCTTCCGCTATAGACGATTCGTCGTCCATTCAGCATAAAAGATTCGTAACCATTGACATTGCCATGAGACAACGTATCCATCTCAATTTGAGGAATATCCAAATTCCACCCCGCAGCGATATTGCCATTTTTCCTGCCACTATTATACGAAACGGGCAGAATCGCCTTCAAATCGTGGTGAGCCGCAGGAAGGAACAGGTCGTAGGAAAGTAGAAGATCACCTTGACTGTTGGAATAAGGCATGGAGAGCAATTCCACCCCTTCGGCAGGATTCGCATCTGGGAGGGAGGTGAAGGTTTCTGGTGAAAAATTGAACGGATGGACGACGCTTGGCCAAGCCACAGGAGGCGTGCAACGGACAGAATCGTACTCGTGCATGTCCTGCGTCCTCTCTTCATGCAGGTCTCTCATGGCGTCATAGACGACACCATGATTGAAGTTGGACAAATCCGGGGCTGCCGTAGCCGAACAAGCCAAGAGAAGTGAGAGTCCTATTATATAATGCTTATGTAGTTTAGTCATACGATTTTTATCTTATAATTGTCCTACCTTCAAATTTTCTTCCGTCGTCAGTGAGGGCGATCACAATATATTCACCAGGGGCGACCTCGAACGTCTTGCTTGCATGGCCATTCATCGCATAAGTCCGCTCCTCGAAGAGTAGCAAATTATTGATGGAGAAGACAAAGAATGTCACGTTTGCCGGATTCTCCAAATTGAGCGATGCGGTAAACCGTCTGTTGTTCATGTCCGTCAACAATTGGATTGTATTATTGGCACCGCCTGACGAAGTTTGGTTTCCTTGACAATCGACATTGAAGTCAATATAGTAGCGCACATACCCTGTAGGATAGGCGGCCATGTCATTGTTGGAATAGGAGAAAACGCCAAAGGCATAGATGTCGAGGAAGAACATAGGGAAATCACCACGTCCCCAGTTGAAATCCTTCAAGAGCACCCTGTTCACATTTCCATCCGTAGTCTTCACACCCATCTTGAAAGTCGAACCATTGGCGATGGAGATGGAACGCACCAAACTTCCGTTTTTAAGAATCTGGATCTGAGTGGCCGATTTCCGTTCTATTTGAATATCATCGCCCACATTGACTTGAGCCGAAGCATTGTTTTCCACTTGGAAGTTATTGATGACATACAAGTTTCCGTTGGCAATTCGGACACCATAGCGGAGGCGTGACTCATGCGTATAGCCCTCTGATATATCCACGAAAGCGACTTTCGATTCCGCATTGGCATCCTCCAAACGCCATTGGATAGTTCCGTTATTGTTCAAGAAGTGGACGTTCACGAAAGTGGTTCCAGTACCCGAGAAATCAATAGTCTTCGTATCGGCAGGAAGCACCGTCAAATAGTAGTCGTACGGATGAATGTTTTCAAATTCAACATAATTGATGGCAGAATCGAGCGTCACGCCCCCTTGCCCTGCCCGATTGAAATTGCAGTAATAGCCCTTTTCGTTAGGAGGCAACAAAAGTTTCAAATAACCATCGTTGTTACTACTTCCATTGTTGCAAGTCGGATCTTGCAATTCGAGGAAATAGTCATATTTCTCAGGCTCCTTCTTCCGGGAAGGAAGGCCGGCATAGGCAAATGTGAAGTGACACAAACTATCCAATCGGACATCATCAAAAATAATCTTCCTGCGCTCCTCGTCCAACTCCGTCATACGGATGGTGTCCACCTTCTCTTTGAAAGCATCGGAGCCAGAACGGTCAACCAACAGATAAGCACAACTATCCCGATATAAGGCAAAGGCCGTATCGTCCAACATTTCATAACCCAATTCGAGACGATGCAGATACGATGAATCAAGGCCATAGGTGCGGACTTTCCAAACACGCTTCATCACCTTCATCGAATCCGTATAGTCGATAGAGTCCCTCCTATTGGCAATCGTATCGACGATGGTCGGGCCGTTGTTATCCGCAAAGAGGACGTAAGAACTATCAGGAATGCTAGTTGCACCCATAAAACCCATGACGATCAAATTGCTTGACGACGATTCCAAATCAGAATCCCCTTTATGGTAGGTGTCGTCCACATCATACGCCTTCTCCTCATAGGAGGTCGTAGAACGTTCCTGATAAAAAGAGCTCCGATCGTCACGGCCATAGCCTACAATACGGTACTTATAACGTTGGTCGTTCCAAAGCAACAATCCCTTAGGACTGAGATAAAAAGAAGAGAGCGTGATGCCATATTTGAGTGCGAGGTAAGTCTCCACCCTCATCCGTTCACCAGGACGAAGGAAACGGGAATAGACGATCATCTCAGGAATATGGAATTGTTTAGAGAAGAGGCTATCCGCATCAGAGGTGAAGGAGGAATCTCCTGCCGCCCAAGCTTGCTCAAATTGTCCACCCAAGGTCACTTTCGCCCACTTTCCTGATTTCCAAATGGCATTATCCTGTTTCTGTCCTTCCAAGTAAGAGACAATCTTGACACGCTCGGCAGAGTCGCCCCGCATAACCAAGTTAGGAGTGTAGGAGCAAGACTTCTTTCCCTCGGCCGAGGTACGAATCACCTTCGTCTTAGAAAGGATCCTTCCTCTGTCGGGAGAACCCTTTATGTGGTAAAGAAACGCATCCTTCGAAGCCACCTGCTTCTTCGCCCCCACCACGGTAACGACGGTTTTCGAGTTCAAGTCACTTCCCTTCACACTAAACTCACGGCTGGTCGTGCTGTCGAACGGCAAGGCAGGATTGAAATTGTACGTATGAATATCCGACCGGGCAGCCCGGGCTTCCGTGGTAGTCCCTTTCTCGTAGAGTTTTGCCTCTTCGCCCGACAAGTCAGACCAATGATAATCCCCGTTCCTATCGTCGCCGACAGGGAGGGTCTGAAACCAAGTACAAGGAGCAGCAATGCCTCCAGGATAAGGTTGAGCTAAAAGTCCGGTTGCAGAAAAAATCCAGACGATGCCAGTTAAAATGTTTTTTGCCATTATGTTATTCATACTTATACTTTTTTACTCGTTACCACTATTATTGTTCACTATTTTGCTGACGTAGAAATAGGTCATACTGGTCTCCACACCCGAAGTTATGGCAAGAATGAGGGGTTCCAAGGGGTCAATACCCATTTGGAATATCGACGGGAAAATGTCGCTCATGCTCCATTCGTTATGACCTTCCACCGCCTCCAATTCGTTAAACAACGGCCTACCGTCTTGTCCCAAAGGAGTTCCGTCCGCATGGAAAACGGCGAGCCGCAACCTTCTATCTCCACTCAAATCGACGCTCAACATACAAGAGTCCTCCCTTATCGGATTCGGTCTAATGGAGAGAGAAGAACAAGTGAGATAGCCACATCTGGTTTGGACCGTGAAATGATGCAGGGAACTGTCGTTCGTTGCAGGGAGCGAGGATGTCCCCCATTTATTCGTTGCCCATATCTTATAATGCAAGGCATACGACCTTTCTGAATGAGAGCTGTTCACAAGCATTGAGTCCTTGTGTATTATCGTGTCTCTGACAGAATAAAAAGAGAGCCGTGCGACCCAACGGTCTCCACTCAAGCGCGTGGCACTTTTTCTTTGGGTCAAAGAGGTGTCATTGTCGTAACTATAGGAAATCCACGCCTCCGCAGTCGTATCACTTTCGCAATGCTCCGTCGAAAAAGAGAGGGTGACTGAGTCATCCTCACATTGGGGTCTGCTGTTATCATAAAATATTGTTTCTTCACTCCGTAGAATAACGGGAATCTGTTGATTATTGATTTCATTCTCCGGATAACCCTCCATCACACAAAAGAGGAGTCCCGACATGAAAGCAACAAGGAATTTTGCTCCATTCATTTCTGAAAATTGTACTTTAGTTCTATAGATTTCGTTTATTTTAAACAAAAAAAACGAACGACTTTTTAATTCAATAGATTCAATTTTGGGATACAAAAGATTTACAAGCCGAGAAATACTCAATTTGACAAATCCATACCCATCCATCGAAAATCGAGCGCAAAAGTACTGAATTTTTAGCATCGTTCCAAAAATATCAATTTATTTTTCTTCTTTTCCCTATATTTATTTTTTCCAAAAGAAAAATCAGCGAAGGAAATAGTAAAAGGAGAATAATGCCCGCTTACTAATATTTATTGAATCTGTTTTAATTTCCCAAACGTCATTGGTGTAGATTCGTCTGCCCATAGGCTGGAAGCCAATCCCTTCCGTCTCA
This sequence comes from Paludibacteraceae bacterium, assembly GCA_017961765.1. Taxonomy (GTDB): domain Bacteria; phylum Bacteroidota; class Bacteroidia; order Bacteroidales; family Paludibacteraceae; genus RGIG10190. Next base: position 7,230 of record JAGCWQ010000164.1, read on the forward strand.
TTCCTCTTCCCCAAACACGGATTTTAGCCATACAAGAAAAGGCAAAGGAAGTTCCCGTGAATTTATTTTCAAAATTCATCCCCTTTCGATTTGGATATTTAAAAATTAGTTGTACCTTTGCATCGCAATTCGGGAGACACCCTTGCAATTGCCCAGATGGCGGAATCGGTAGACGCGCTGGTCTCAAACACCAGTGGATTCACTTCCATCCCGGTTCGACCCCGGGTCTGGGTACTAGATAGACACTCTGTAAATCGTTGATTTATGGAGTGTTTTTATTTTTAGCCGATACGTAAATTCTACTTTCCCATTGACAAAAATTATCGTAAATTTGCACCATTAAACTAACGGAAGCCCCGGACAGATATGCCCAAGCTTCTTCATCAATTAAGGATATATGTCAAGAAGAAATAAACAACTGCCACTGATTGAAAACATCGAAATCACCGATGTCGCCGCAGAAGGAAAGGCCATCGCCAAACAAGACAACATGGTGATTTTCACACAATATACCGTACCCGGCGACGTGGTGGACCTTCAAATAACAAGGAAGAAAAACAGCTATATGGAGGGCCGCGTGGTAAAAATCCACAAATTCGCCGAGAAAAGATGCGAGGCCTTCTGTAAGCATTATGGCGTCTGTGGCGGATGCAAATGGCAAATCCTTCCCTACGAAGAACAAATCAAATACAAACAAAAACAGGTTCTCAACAACTTGACTCGAATCGGCAAAGTGGAACTGCCCGAAATATCTCCGATAATGGGTTCTCAAAACATCCGCTATTACCGCAACAAACTGGAATTCACCTTCTCCAACAAGAAATGGCTCACGGAAGAAGTCATCCAATCAGGCGAGGCTGTGGACAACATGAACGCCCTCGGCTTCCATATTCCAGGCAAATTCGACAAAGTGCTCGACATCGAAGAGTGCCACTTGCAGACCCCTATATCCAACGAAATTCGTAACGAAATCAAATCGTTCGCCTTGGCCAACGGTTTAGAATTCTTCGACATACGCAACCAAGAGGGCTTCCTCAGAAACATCATCATCCGCACGGCAAGCACGGGCGAAATCATGCTCATCGTCATCTTCTTCAAAGAAGACAAGACCCGACGTGAACTATTGCTAAACCACCTTGCGGAGAAATTCCCTTCCATCACTTCCCTCCTCTACATCATCAACGAGAAGTGCAACGACACCATCACCGACCAAGAGGTGCACACCTTCAAAGGCCGTGACTACATCATCGAGGAGATGGAAGGACTGAAATTCAAAGTCGGCCCGAAATCATTCTATCAGACGAACAGCGCACAAGCCTACGAACTCTACAAGGTGGCCCGCAACTTCGCCAACCTCAGCGGCAACGAACTAGTCTATGACCTTTACACGGGAACGGGTACCATCGCCTGCTTCGTCTCCAAGATGGCGAAAAAGGTAGTCGGTATCGAATACGTGCCGGAAGCCATCGAAGATGCCAAGGTGAATGCCGATTTCAACCAGATCCAAAACACGCTCTTCTACGCAGGCGACATGAAGGAGATCCTCACCGACGACTTCATCGGACAACACGGGAAACCTGATGTCATCATCACAGACCCTCCGCGCGACGGCATGCACAAAGATGTGGTTGACACCATCCTACGGGCAGAGCCTCAACGCATCGTTTACGTCAGCTGCAATCCAGCCACGCAAGCCCGCGACCTCAACCTCCTCGACACCAAATACGAGGTGAAGGCAGTCCAGCCTGTGGACATGTTCCCTCATACGCACCATGTCGAGAATGTCGTCCTCCTCACCAAAAGGGAGCACTTCAAGGAGGTTCAGCCCGACAACGATTTGACAGAGACTTTATCCTAAAATCACGGAAGGGAGGGCGGCCACGTCCTCTCTCTTCCATAAAAACAAAGAGATGCAGGTATACGGTATTGTTGTCTTCCTCATTCTTTTTCTAGTCATAGCACCAGATACGTATTTATATTTCAGGTTCATGCGTAATAGCGTGAGCCGCTCCGTCTGTGCGCTACACTGGATCATCTGCGCCTTCTTCTCCCTTTTCACGACATTCATCCTGATGAATGTGAACAACATCTACTCGCCAGAGACGATCTGTGAACTCATGACCTTCGTGGCGACCCTGGGGGCCATCTATTTTCCGAAACTCATATTCAGCAACTTCGACCTTCTCTACCGTCTGACTAAGAGACGATGGAAACGGCTGCACTATTGGGGGTATATCCTGGGAGCCGTCTCTTTTGTGATGATCATGTATGCCATCCATTTTGGAAAATTCAACTTCGGAAAGGGAGAATACACCGTCGAGTTAGAGAACCTGCCCGACGCCTTCGATGGGTATAAGATAGTACAGGTGAGCGACTTCCACCTCGGCAGTTTCTCCAACGCAATGATGCGCGTCAAACCTCTTTTCGACATGCTCAAGGAGGAAAACGCAGATTTGGTCGTGTTTACGGGCGACATGGTCAACACCTTTCCAGAAGAGACCCTAGGATGGGACAGCCTGTTCCTCTCCATCCCATCCAAAGACACGAAACTGGGCATCATGGGAAACCACGACTATGCCCCCTATTTCCGATGGAAATCGCCTGAAGAGAGAGCCGCCAACATCCGAGGGATAGAGGCAAGCATCGAACGACTCGGATTCAAGTTGCTGAAAAACGAAACCCACATCATCCGAAGGGGAAGCGACAGTTTAGCAATCTCGGGCGTGGAATACAGCAACGGAAGGAAAAAATCCTTCGTCCCTTCCTTCTCCAATCTAGCCAAATGCGACGAAAACGTATCGGACAGCGCCATACGGATCCTGCTCCTGCACGACCCCACTATCTACGACGACAGCATCGTCGGCAAGCGCAACTACGCACTGACTCTTTCAGGACACACCCACTCGGCCCAAATAGGCATCATTATCGGCAACTTCAAATGGTCGCCCTCCCATATCCGTTTCAAATACTGCGACGGACAATATTTCGTAGGGAAGCAGTGCATCATCACCAGCCGAGGCGTAGGGTGTGTCGGCATTCCTGCCCGTTTGGGAATGAATCCAGAATACGAGGTCATCACATTGAAAAAGAAAAGGCAATGAAAATTAAAGAGATAACCAA
>JAGCWQ010000165.1 GCA_017961765.1 Paludibacteraceae bacterium
ACGGCGCGGACGGGAGACGCAGACAAAATCCTGATCGGTTTCTGCCAACTTGTTGAGTTCGACTATCATCAAAGATTTGTCTACATAAATCTCATTTCTAAGACTTTGTTTTAATGCGCTCGCATTCGGATTCAGATATAAGCCCATATTGTTACCTCATTTATTCCTACAAAGATAAGAATTTTTCGTAAATGTCTTGAAATGTGTCACGTCGCCTCCGTACCCTCCTATGTGTTTTAGGCGGGGGGAAAGGGCTACAACGTATGCGTCCTCCTTGTATCTGTTTGCACATGAGGGGAGCGACTGTTGGGTGAGTCTTTAGGCGTTTCTGATAAAATTAACGAGAAGAGACGGAGCATGCTCCGCCTCTGATGGTTGATTAATATGGTTTGTTATTTTTGTTCGATACCAGTCAGTTCCTCGTATTTTTCTGAGGTCTCGAAATCCAGATTTTCAATTTCGGTGAATAATTTTTTCAGTGACTCCATCTCTTTTTTGGTGGGGTCGGTCACATTGTTGGCAGTCAGATGGATACGGTCTTCAAAATCTTTGATGAGGTTGCTCAACTTGTCGAAGTCGGCCGCCAGCTTGTCGCGAACTTCTTTCTCCTCTTCGTTGACATCCATTTTTTTCACTGCGTCACGGTATTCCAACATCAAGTTGGCCTCTTGTGACGTGTATAGCAATTCATCGCAATCTTGGATTTCCATCAATAAATCTTCTGTTGTCATAGTATTAGTGTTTTTCGTTGAAAAAATAGTTTGCCCTCTTTGGAAGAGGGTGTTTTGAAACGTCTCTTTTCAAAGATAAGAAATTAATGTCGGAAATCCTATTCTTTTTTGCCGAATTTGTCTTCAATTTTCAGGAGAGGAAGTAAAAAGAAGCTGGGAAGCGTACAGATACAGACCCAAATGAAGAAATTCTGGTAGCCGAAAACCTCTTGGATCCAGCCTGCTCCCATGCCAGGAAGCATCATGCCCAATGCCATGAAACCTGTGCAGATGGCGTAGTGAGATGTCTTGAATTCGCCTTGGCTGATGTATATTAGATAGAGCATGAAGGCGGTGAAACCGAAGCCGTAGCCGAATTGCTCGATGGCCACTCCTGTGGTGATGGTTATCATGTCGGTTGGCTGGAAATAGGCCATGAGTACGTAAATCAGGTTGGGAAGGTTCATCCAAAGCATCATGGGGAAGATGGAACTCTTTAAGCCCTTCTTGGCAATGTAGATGCCTCCGATTATTCCTCCCGCTGTAAGGGCTAGGACACCGATGGTACCATAGATGAGTCCGAACTCTTTTGTGCTGAGTCCCAAGCCACCCACTTCATAGGGGTCTTGGAGGAATGGGGCCGTAATCTTGCAGAGTTGCGCCTCGCCCAAGCGATAGAGCAGGATGAATACGATGCCGATGAGGATCTTTTTCTTTTTGAAAAAGGATTCGAACGAAGCAAAAAAGTTGGAGATGTGGTTGCCCGTCGTGACGGTTTTGTCTGCCTCCGGTTTGGGCAGGATGAGGTTGTGGTAGAGGAAGAAGAGGAAGAAAAGGACGGCTGCTACCAAGAGCGTGATGCTCCACGATAGGGGAATGTCTTTGGTCTCTTCCTCCAAAACACCTGCTAAATAGATGAGTATGCCTTGTCCCACCACCATGGAGATGCGGTAGAATGTGCTTCGGATGCCGACGAATAGGGATTGGTCTCCTTCGCTCAGCGCCAGCATGTAGAAGCCGTCGGCTGATATGTCATGCGTGGCGGAACAGAAGGCCAAAAGCCATAGAATGGCGATGGAGGACTGCAGGAAGAAGGAGGTCGGAATGACGAAGGCTACGGCTGCCAAGCCTATGCCTATCAATAGTTGGGTGAAGAGTATCCACCACCGCTTGGTTTTCATCACGTCGACGAATGGGCTCCAGAAGGGTTTTATGACCCAAGGGAAGTAGATCCAGCTGGTGAAGAAAGCTGTTTCCGTGTTGGATATGCCAAGTTGGTGGTACATGGTTACGGCAAAAGTCGTCGCCGCAATGACATAGGGGATACCTTCCGCAAAATAGAGCGTTGGCACCCAGCTCCAAGGGGATATCTTCTTTTCCATGTTATTCTCCTTCCTTTTCTTTTCCTTCGGTTTCTGTCGAAATTAAAGGCTGTTCTTTATCTTGTTTTTCGGACTCCTCTTTCTGTCCCTTTTTCTTCTTCTTGTCGTTGTTGATCCAAATCCTTAACGGGTTGGTGTAGTAGTTGACCAATTCCCTGAACGTGTCGAAATTTTCCCGGTAGGTGACGCCGATACCTTGCGTGTTAGGCGACTGCTTGAAGTAGCTGTCGTTGGTTCGATTGAAGGCCTTGACGCTGTATTTCCCGTTAGGGGTAAGTTTGTATTCGATGTCAAAATCAACGATGCTGTTGCTTGTGTTGTCGTTCGGGATGTTGCTCATGTCCTCGCGGTAGCCAAAGTTGCCGTTTACGAGCAGTCGGTCGTTCCACAATTGGGTGGAGAGGGCCACGTCAAACTCGTTGGAGGTGGATACTCCGTCAGACGGTTTGTAGTTGAGGCCTATGTTTACGTCCTCGTTGATGCTTGACATCCAGTTGCTTATTTGGGAGGATAGGGTGGAGAAGCCGACGGAGGACAATTCCGTGGAACTGCTCACGTCGCTTTTGTCCATCGTGTAGAAATGTCCGAGGGCGAGCAACGAGGCGGCATTTCGGTTCATCAGCTCTTCCGTATTGATGACGCTCTTCAGACGACTTGTAAGGTCGGCGTCTGAGTTCGGAAGGTTCAAGTCGAACTTGATGTTTGGTCTTCTCAGCGTACCCGTCAAGTTTAGGAGACAGTGGACAGGCGTAAGGGTCGAACGGAGGTTCGGATCGTCCAATATCTCGTTCAGGGAGGTGTTCAATGCATACTTGGCGTTGATGTCGATGATGGCGTCGTAAGGGCTGCCGGTCCATCGCAAGAGACTTCCTCCCATGATGTCGAACTTTCTGGAGATGAGGCTCTTGATGGTAAAGAAGTATTCACCTTTCAAGATTTCGTAACTTCCGTACATATTCATGCCCGACTCTTTGGAAGAGTATGTGAGCCTGATCTTACCGTTACCGTTACCCTTGATCATATCGCCCTGCCTTGCGTCCATGATGAGTTGGACGACAGCGTCTTTGGTGGCTTCGATATTGAGGTCCAAGTTCAGTTGAGTCTTGGATTTCTTGTTCTCTTCGATGGTTCGCATCTTCTCCCTCCTTTGACGTTTCAGTTCAATGGCGGATAGTTCCTCCTCTTTCTTGATGAAGGTGATGAAGTCGCTGTTGCTGGCCGTTGCCGAATTGCCGAGCGGGATGGTGAGTTTTGTGTTCGGCATGGTCTTCAAATCGATGAAGAAGTTGACCTCGTTAGGCGTTCCGTAAATCCGTACTGGTCCGTTGGCGTAGGCTTTGCCGTAGTAGATGCTGTTGTCCTGCTCCCGGGTGTTGAGTGCCATGAAGTTGTTGCAGTTGACATTTACGTCGAACTTGAAATCTCGGAAACCCCGGTGATGGAGGATGCCGTTAACAATGGCCATGTTGCCTTCCGTGTCGAATACGGGCGTTTTCTTGAGTTGGATGGTCCTTGGGGTGAGGATCACCGTATCGGTCAGAGTGTAGAAGGTCTTCAGATAGTCTATGCCGAAGCCGAAATCTCGTGCGAAGGCTTTCCCTTCCAATCCGATTTCGTTGAATTTACCGTAGGCTTTGACGTTTCCGCTCACTGTTCCCGTATTGTCGCGCATGATGTTGCCGATGTAGAGACGTAGGAATTTCAGACTCACCTCCTTGAGGTTTCCTTCGATGTAGAGGGAATCGTTGCCGATGAATACGCCGCCGAAAATGTCGGAGCGGGCCAATTCGTTGTTAGGAAGGATGTTATCGAGGAATCCTTTGAATCCGATGCATTTCTCTTTCGGATTCCAGAACGAATTCACGCTCAAGTCACCGATGCCGTATTCGTTGATGCTGGCGCCCTTGACGCTCAGGTCTCCATCGATGTGGGGATGGTTGAATATCTTGTAGAGGTTGATATTGCCGCTGGCATCTCCTCCGAAGGTGATGTATTTCTGGTTGACGATGTCGCTGACATAGCCGAGACTCAATCGGTTCAGGTGGACGTGCAGGCTGTCCTTCTCGTTGGTCGTGTTTAGGCCGTTGATGGAGAGGGCTTGGTCGTCGTGTGAGAATTTGAAGTCGTTGACTACGATGGATTTTGGTCCTAGCTCAATCGTGCTTCGTTTGATGCTCCATGTCGTATCGCTGAGGATGATTTCGGAAGGATGGATGAGGAAGTTTGCTGTCAATCCCTCTTTGGTCAGACTCTTGAGGAAGGCGGAGAGTTTCACCTTTCCACCATAGGTTACTTCAGCGGAGTTGTTGAAGTTGAATTCCGTGTCGATGGAGTCGTTCTTTATTTTTGAGTTGAGTGATAGGAAATAAGGCGTGCGTCGGCTGTTGTTGGGCAAGTGGGTGCCTCTGACCATTATTTTGATATGGTCATAAGGATTTTCAACCAAAAGGACGCAGTTCTCTAAGTTTGTTTTTCCTATGGATAGTTGTTCTGCCTCTATCTTTATCCTTGCTTTTTGCAGGCTGTCGTTGAAGAAACCGCTGATGGAGCCTTGCTCGGAGATGGAGACGGGCAGTTTCACAATTTCGTGGATAGGGTTGATGTTCTCTATGTCAAAATTGAAGGAGAAGTTGTTCCCTTGCGCATATTCGTAGGAAGGAGAATCCTTGATGATGGAAGGCAGATAGTTTTGAGCTAAATGCTTCAGATTTTTATAGATCGAGGATATTTTGTATTGACCTTTAATCTCACCGTTGATATAGTCTGAATAGATGCGGATGCTGTTTATTCCCTCTTTCTTGTCGGCTACTAAGCTTGCGTTGGCGATGTATAGTTCCTTCTCTCCTTTGGTGAAAAGGATATTGTCTATGGAGGCGGAACCCTCTAGGTCGTTTATTTTATTCCCCTTGAAGTTGACCTCTACGTTGAAGGAGAGGTTGGAGTTGGGGTGTTTGGAGAGGTTGAGTTTGTCTAGTTTCACCTCTTTCACCTCTGCCAAGAATCGGTAGAGAGGCTTGTCGTGGTTCCAATTGATGTTACCGTCGAATTTGAACGAAGCGTTAGGGTCGTTCAGAGCCAATAATCCTTTGAATTCCTTATGGTTGAACACTCCGTTGATTTCGATGTTCTTGTAGGTGTAGTTCTTGTAGGAGAGGGAGTCGATGGAGCCTTGGGCGTCAACCGATACGTTGCCCATCTCGTTCTTGTCAACGATGACATCCATGTGTAGGCCTGCGTTGCCTAGATGGGATTTCTCTCCGAATAGTTTGCCTAAGGCAAGGTTGTCTGAATAGATGCTTCCGTTGATGGAGTAGGCCGAGAATTTCTCGTCTATGCTATTGATTCTTACGTTGTTGGAAATGTCACCAATGTTTGACTTGATCTTTCCGTATGATTGGAGTTCGCTCAAGTCTCCCTCGATGGAGCCTTCGTAGCCGATGTACTCCAAGTTATCGACAAACTTGGGAAGTTTGATCTCTCGTTCGAGCAGCGCTTCTGCGATTTCCTTCATCTCGTTAGGGTTCGCATAGATATCATCGAAGTTGGCGAAGATGCTCATGTCTTTCAAGTAGGGGAGGCCTTTGATTCGCATGTCTCCGATGATGTGGGTGCTTTGCCCGTATTGGATTTTCAGGTCGCCCACGTTTACGTCGGAGCCTCTTCCTTGGATGAGTCCTTCAATGAATATTTTTTCCTCTAAATTCTCCAATCGGGGCACTAATGCAGCCAAGTCCTTCACCTTGATGTTGGATGGCGCAATGTCCACGTTCATCATCATCTTGTTTGTCAAGTCGTTGAATGCCTTGTAGTTGTCGTGGTAGAAGGTGGCATCGTTGAAGGCAACGAGGCTGTTGGGCAGTCGTACGACGAAGTTGTTGAATGTCATCATCTCCTTGTTGGCGTAGAAGGATGTGGAGAGGGAACTGAGGGTCAGTCCCGATTTCTCTTCAAAGGAGATGTTGTGCAGTTTGATGTTGATGGAGTCCTCCGTGAAGCATTTGACGTGGAGGTAACCGTTCAGTTTCTCGATTCCGATGTCGCTTGGGTCGAGACCTTTGGCTCTCGGTTTGTTCTTTTCGTTCTTGTAATAGACGGTACAGTCGTCGAAGGCGATGGATTCCACGTCCATCGACCATTGGATGGATTGGGTGCTGTCCTTTTTTCGGAAAGCGTCCACGAAGAATTGGAAATTGTAGGTGGAGTCTTTTTTGTTGATGTGGGCTGTCATTCCTACCATTTGGATGGTACGGAAGGAGACCCTTGCTTGGAACAGGTCCATCAAGTTGAGGGTTACTTTTGTCCTGTCAATAGACAAAAGCGTATCATGGCTCTGATCTTCGATATATACATCGTTGAGAATGAGGCTGTTTGGGAAATCCCATTCGATTTTTGTCAGTTTCACTTCCGATTGAACTTTTTCGGAAAGACTTTCGGTCACCACATTGACAACTTTGCGTTGTAACTTATCGTTTTTCAGAACCAAATAGCCGCCTAAAAGAATTAAGAAAAATAGAGCGGCCAGTCGGAGTAATATATATATGAATTTTTTTATACCTTTGACAAATATTTCTGCAAAAGTAGGAAATAAAAAGCAGAAAGAAAACGGGCGTATGGTTAAGTTTTGTTTATTTAACAGCTCGTCGAATTCTTTCAGAAAAAGTAAAAGGAGCAAAGTAATGTCAGTTAATATTTTAGCCATAGAGTCGTCTTGTGATGATACCTCTTGTGCGGTAATTAGTGACGGCTATTTGCTGTCGAATGTCATAGCGAGCCAGAAAGTTCATGAGGCTTATGGAGGTGTGGTGCCGGAGTTGGCCTCCCGTGCGCACCAACAAAATATCATTCCGGTGGTTCATGAGGCGTTGCGTCAGTCTGGTTTGAAAAAGGAGGATTTGAGTGCCATTGCGTTTACACGTGGGCCGGGTCTGATGGGTTCTTTGTTGGTGGGAACTTCTTTCGCAAAGGGTTTCTCGCTGGCTTTGGGCAAGCCTCTTGTGGATGTGAACCATCTGCAAGGTCATGTCATGGCTCATTTCATCCAAGTGAAAGGGGAGGAGAGCAATCTTCCTAATTTCCCGTTCCTTTGTCTTCTTGTCTCAGGTGGCAATTCCCAAATCATTTTGGTGAAGAGTTATAAGGAGATGGAAGTCTTGGGGCAGACGATCGACGATGCGGCAGGCGAGGCGTTTGACAAGTGTGCAAAGGTGATGGGGTTGCCTTATCCTGGCGGACCGGTTATCGACCGTTTGGCTAAGGAGGGAAATCCGAAGGCGTTCGCATTAAGCAAGCCTCAGATAGCAGGCTATGATTACAGCTTTAGCGGACTCAAGACCTCTTTCCTCTATCTTTTGCGTGACGAGTTGAAGGAGAATCCTAACTTCGTCGAAGAGCGTAAGTGCGATTTGTGTGCCTCTTTGCAATATACGGTTGTCGAGATTTTGATGGCTAAGTTGCGCAAGGCAGTAAAGGATTTGGGCATCAAGGAGGTGGCTGTGGCAGGTGGTGTCTCCGCCAATTCGGCTTTGCGTTCCGCTTTTGAGGACCATGGCCGTCGCTACGGATGGAAAATCCATATTCCGAAATTCTCTTATACGACGGACAATGCGGCCATGATTGCGATAGCGGGCTACTTCAAATATTTGGATGGAGAGTTTTGTGATGTCTCCTTGCCTCCGTTCTCTCGGGTGACGATTTGATCCGTGTGGACAGTTTAAAAGAATAAAAGGTCTTGAAGGGAAGTCTCATTCCCTTGAGTGTGAAAATACGGTGGATTTGGTTCCGCCTCTAAGTAAATAACTGGAGATGTTAGGTCTCCTCATAGATGATAAGTGATATGGAGAAGCAGAAACAGACTGCGATTTTATTGGCACATTGCCCGGATAAACAAGGTATCTTGGCGGCAATAACGAATTTTATCAATGTCAACAAAGGTAATATTGTCTATCTGGATCAGCACGTTGACTACGAGCAAAATGCGTTTTTTACGAGAATTGAATGGGATTTGAAGGATTTTATCATTCCCAAGGAAAAAATAATCGAGTATTTCCATACGTTGTTCGGAACTACATACGAGATGGATTTCAACATCTATTTCTCCGATGTCAAACCCCGCATGGCGATCTTTGTTTCAAAGATGTCGCACTGCCTTTTCGATATTTTGTCAAGATATACGGCGGGAGAGTTGAATGCGGAGATTCCGATGATTGTCAGCAACCATCCTGATTTGCAGTGGGTCGGCGAGCGGTTCGGCATACCGTTCCATGTCTTCCCGATTACGAAGGAGAACAAAGCCGAGCAGGAGGCGGAGGAAATGAGGCTGCTCAAGGAGGGCGGTGTCGATTTTATCGTCTTGGCTCGCTACATGCAAATTATCTCCGAGGATATGATTCGTGAATATCCGAACAAGATCATCAATATCCACCACTCGTTCTTGCCTGCGTTCGTGGGTGCGAAGCCTTACCATGCGGCCTATGAGCGCGGTGTGAAGATTATTGGTGCAACCAGCCACTATGTCACTTCTGAATTGGATGCCGGACCAATTATCGAACAGGATGTTGTCCGTGTGACGCACAAGGATACAGTCAAGACCTTCATCCATAAGGGACGTGACTTGGAGAAAATTGTGCTCTCTCGTGCGGTGGAGAAGCATATCGATCGTAAGGTGTTGGCATATAAGAACAAAACGGTTGTGTTTGCTTAATGGTGGAGATCGGAGACCCAACCAAGGCATTCATTGCTAAGCATAGAGATGACGATGTGCGGAATTTAGCCCTTCATCCCGGCAAGGTGGATGGAGTGGACTTGCCTCTTGCCCTAAGGCAAATTGAAGGGTGGCAGGTCGCACTCAAGAAGTTGCCTTCGTGGGCTGAGGTGGATGGGTTGCTTTACCCTCCACATATCTCATTGGAGCAATGCTCGTCGGAGCAGACGGCTCTCTATAAGTCCCGATTGCTGAAGGGGGGCTCCCTCGTCGATTTGACAGGGGGCTTTGGAGTGGATTTCTCCTATCTAAGCAGAAAATTTGAACAGGCGACCTACGTGGAGCGGCAGGAACTGCTTTGCGAGGCCGCTTCCCATAATTTCCCGTTGCTGGGATTGCCTCATGCCGAGGTGGTCTGTGCGCAGGCAACCGATTTTTTGTCGGCCATGCCAGCTGTCGATTGTATCTATTTGGACCCTGCCCGTCGGGATCAGTATGGGCGCAAGGTGGTCTCTTTGGTCGATTGCGAACCAGACCTTACGCTGTTGTTGCCTGCTTTGTTTGAAAAATCGAAACGGATTTTGGTAAAGTATTCCCCTATGTTGGACCTCTCTTCTGCTCTTGCTGCTTTGCAAGGGGTGACCGAGGTGCATGTGGTGGCTCTCCATAACGAGTGCAAGGAGTTGCTCTTCCTCTTTGATAGGGAGAGACGTGGGGAAGATATGAAGATAGTCTGTGCCAATCTGACAAGGAAGGGACTCTCTGAGATTTCCTTTACGAGGGAGGAGGAGCGTGAAGCCTCTTGCTCTTTGGCGAAGGAGGTTGGGAAGTATTTGTATGAACCCAATGTTTCCATTCTGAAGGGCGGTGCCTACCGCTTGTTGTCACAACGTTATTCGGTTTCCAAATTGGATGTGAATACGCATCTCTATACTTCGGATGAAATGGTGCCTGATTTCCCTGGACGGATTTTTGAAGTGGAGTCTTGCTTTTCGATGGGCAAATCGGAGTTGAAGCAAAATCTTGCGGGTGTGGAGTCGGCCAACTTGTCGGTTCGTAATTTTCCTCAAACGGTGCTACAATTGCGGACTAAACTCAAGTTGAAAGAAGGAGGCGACCTCTATTTGTTTGCAACCACCCTTGCCGGAAAGAAAGTCTTGGTGAAATGTACCAAGGCTACTTCTGTTGATTGATAATCATAGTTTGTAAAGGATAATCTCTAATAGAAGACTGATTCTTGGCTTACGACAGAATCGGTCAGGTGTCGGTTATGTCAGTCACTTGGGTTGGAGCTTTGCTTTTCAATGAAAAATGGGGATCCGCAAATTGCAAATCCCCATTCTCTCTATTTGTTGTTAACTATCGTGTTTTATCTTATTGTGCGGAAGTGGAAGTCAAGTTGACTGTCCTCTTGGAAATACCGTCGGTCAAAGTTAGAGTGACAGTGCCGCTTTGAAGAAGGGTGGCATCTCCGTTCTCGTCGATAGTTACGTCGCCAGCCTTGAATGACCAGCGTGTGTCGTTAGTTGTGCTTGCCTTGAATGGCGCAGAGACGTTGTTGACTGTCTGTCCATTTTGAAGGATGATAGGTTGGGCACTGAGTTTTACTATTTCAGAGCTTGCCATGCTTGTCAAGAAAGGATAGTTGCCTGCGGCGGATGACCATTTGGTCATATCCAATGACTTAGAGAAGGTGGAAACCATTTCAGCCGTTTCCATTTTGTCTGTTCCGTGGTTGCTTCCTTTTTTCTTTCCAGCCTCTGTTATACCGATTCCGTAATCGACAGGGCACATCTGCTTGTCGTAGTAGCACTTGATGACGATACTTCTGTCTTTGTAGTTGTAGCCGATGACACCGCCCTTGATACCTTCGCTGTCGATGTTGCCGACGTTGATGTTGTTGTTGGTTGTGTTTCGGTAGTTCATGCCGCAGATACCGCCGCTGATAATCTCTTTAGAAGCTGTGATTCCACCTGCATTGAAGTTGTTAGTCAAGGTAGTCTCCTCACTTGCCAAACCGCAGTTGCCACCGACGAAACCTTGGCTTGCTGTGACTTTTAAATGTCCGATGTTGGTTGTCTCGTTCAATACGCAGGAGTGTCCCAACACGCCGCAAATACCTCCGAAGGCGGAGAAGTTGCCGTTGCCGCTACCTGTTATCGTGATGTCTCCGCTGTTGGTGCATCGAACCAAATTTCCAAATCTGTTGGTCATACCGCAGATTCCGCCTACATATTCTGCTTCGTTGCAGAAAATGGAAGCCGTATTTTTACAGTTTTGAATATTGCATTTTGTCTGGGCCAATCCACAGATACCACCGTTGGCCAGTTTGCCGCCGCTGCTGATGATCGTACCGTGGGCGGAGCAACTGTCGATGACGCATTGCATCTCCATGTAACCGCAGATACCGCCGATGAGTCCCTTGCCTTTCAACTCGCCTTCGACGCTACAATTCTTGATGGAGGAATTCCAACCTGCGTGGCCGCAGATACCGCCGATGATGTAGTTGCCGTCGATGGTGATATTCTCCAATTTTAAGTCGCTGATTTTAGCGTGCATGATATGTCCGAATAGACCGAGGTCGTTGCACTTCGTGCCTTGGAATTTGGAATAGATGTCCTCATGCTTTGCATTTTTTGATTCGGAATATACGTCGATGGAGATATCGCTCTGATCATTACAACTTCCTTTTATATTGAGGTTTTTAATCGTGTGGCCTTGTCCTAAGAAGTAGCCTCTGAAAGGGTTTCTTTTGTCTCCGATTGGAGTCCAATTGTTTTTCGCTCCTTTTTTATTGCTGAAGTCCAAGTCGCTTGTTAGAACGAAGTATTTGCCATCGAAAGCATTAGGGTGAGGGCTGGTGTTAGCTACCGATTCGCACACTAGTTTTGCAAGACCCACTAAGTCGGATTCGGATGCGATGATAAACGGGTTGTCTATAGTCTCACCCGCCAACGAGTCTGCGTTTATATACCATCCGTAAGTTTCAGTTTTCCCGTCCCATGCCGCTTGTGAGTTCTGTTGGAATAAAAATAGAGACCCAAATGCGAGCGCAATATGTGATAATGTTTTTTTCATCTTTTGTCTACATTAAATTTGTCATCTAAATAATTTCATAAAAGGGTGGTTTATTGCTCATTACCTATAAAACCATACAAATATAGTGCTATATAATTAAATAGAATCCATATAAATGAAAAAAATGCTATTAATTTTCGGGTTTTTGATATATGTCCGTTTGTTTTTTTGCATATTATTGATAGTTAAAACTTTATCTTGGGGCTTCTCTTCGCATTCGTGCTATTTTCACTTTTCTTGATTTGCGGATGCCGGCCGGCAATGAAACCATTTTTCAAACCCATATTTGTTTTTTTTATAAAATCGCTGTTTTTTTAGAACTTTCCTCTATATTCTTTTTATATCTTTGTACGAAATGAAAAAGGCATATATAATACTAATGGTTTTGTTCCTTCCCTGGACTGCTTTCGCTCAGGAAGGGCAATCGGGAAGTCAGGGTTCCAAGAGTAAGAAACCTTTGACGGATAGGCGTATACAGACTTGGTCTATCACTGATGTGACGGGTTCGGTGGAGCGTGTTCCATTGGATACGTTGATAGACGGTTTTATCGTTACGGATCCTGCATTGAAGCGTACTATTGCTTTGCAGTCGCTGGGCTCTATGGGGGCTCCTTCCCAATCTATGATTTTCTTGGATAGGAAGAAACGTTCGGATTTCCTCTTTTTCCGTCCTTACGAGTTGTACTATTTCGCTCCCGAGGATATGGTTTTCTATAATACGAAAGTCCCTTATACCTATTTGAATTATTATTCCGGCGGATTGAGCAATCGTGACGAGCGCAGGTTGAACGGTGTCTTTACTGTCAATGTGAATCCGAAACTGAATTTTGGCATGTATGGGGATTGGGTGAATACATACGGATCCTATCCTTCCCAGTCTGTCCGCAACTACAATTCGGGCTTCTTCGGCAGTTATATGGGCAAGCACAACGAATTGATGGCGTCAATTTCCTTCAATAGTTTTGAAAACTACGAAAGCGGTGGCTTGCGCGATGAACGTGTGGTGACGAACCCTCACTCGATGGGTGATTTGGAACCGCAGACTTTGCCTGTCTATTTCGAGGAGAATGCATGGAGCAAGGTTTTCAGTTGGAGTAGTTCCCTCAACTACAAATATCATATCGGAATGGAGCGGGACGTGCAGGTGACGGAGGATTCCGTGGCGAAAGAGTTTGTGCCGGTGACCTCTTTCTTCTATTCGTTCAGAAGCGAGGTGGACTATAAGAAATATTATGAGAGAGAGGCCTTTAAGTGCGATTCCTTCTTTATATATAAAGGTTTTGATGATGCTAAAGTGGTCAATAATGTCAAGACGGAGGATTCTACTCGTTTCTGGCAGATGAAGCATACGGCTGGAATCATGCTTAACGAAGAGTTCAACTCCTTGTTGCGTTTCGGCCTTTCCGCTTATTTCACGGTGGATATGAAGCATTATACGTCTCCTTATTCCATGGACTCGTATGGCGTGCCTGATTCCTTAAACCGTTTGTGCGAATTGGGTTATGAGGATGTGAACCGATACAAATATGGTATAGGAGCCCGCTTGTCGAAGCATTTGGGCAAGGCATTCACCTATGACATTTATGGCGAATATTTCTTGTATGATGAGAAGGAGTCGCAGAAGTCCTTCAATTTGGGTGCCCGTTTGAATAGTGATTTCAAGTTGGGCAAGCAGGACGTTTCGTTGGGAGCCGAGGCATGGGTGGAGAGTGCCGCCCCAGACTATTATGAGGAACACTATTTCTCCAATCGTATGATTTGGGATCGTGAGTTCGAACATACCCAAAGGCGCAACTTGGTCGGTACGTTGACCTTCCCTAAGTTCTGTTTTTATGAAGGATTGGGACTTGGATTCAAGGCCGGACTCTCCAATGTGGACAACTATATCTACTTCTCGGAAAATGCGGAGCCTGCCCAATGGGATGACAACATCGAGATCTTGAATTTGTCGCTCGACGAGAAGTTCCGCCTCTGGTATTTCCATTTGGATAATGAGGTGACTTATCAGAAGTGTAGCGACGAGAAGGTTATTCCGTTGCCAGAACTCTCTTCCTATTCGAAATTCTATTTCCAATATGATAAGATGTTCGGTGTCTTGACGTTCCAGTTGGGTGTGGACATGCGTTATAATACGAAGTACTATGCGCCTGCCTACATGCCGGTTACGGGGCAATTCTACAACCAGCGAGTCCAGCGTTACGGAGATTATCCTTATATGGACGTTTTCTTGAATTGCCATCTGAAACGTGCCCGCTTCTTTATTCAGTATAACCACCTGAATCTCGAATGGTCGAACCACCACTATGTGTCGATGCCGGGTTATGCCCTGAATCCATCGTTCCTCAAGTTGGGTGTCTCTGCTAATTTGAGTTTTTGATGTAGCTAATGCGTAAAATAAAAAATATTCACATATTACCCCTTTCTGCTCTCCTTGTAGTCTTGATGGCTATATGTGCAGTTTGTTCCAACCAAAAAGAGTCGGAACCCTTGCGCGATTATCCTGATATCTACGCGAAACGCAACTTGGTGGTCGTGATGGAATACACGCCGGCCAGTTATATGAGGGTGGGCGACACCATCGTAGGCGAACAGTACCGTTTGGTGCAGGAGTTGTCTAAGCATTTGGATATTCCTGTCGAAATCCGTTTGGAGAATGACTTGCAGAAGAGTATAGAGGGGTTGCAGAATGGGCAATACGATTTGTTGGCTCGGCTCCTCCCTGTCACAACGGAGATGCGTGAACAAGTTTTGCTCACGGAGCCTTTCTCCAGGGATCGGTTGGTCTTGGTGCAGCGGGTCAAGGGCGATACGACTTCGGTTTATCTCTCCTCGTTGCTTGAGTTGCCTGGCAAGATGCTTTGTGTCACGGAGAATTCACCTTGTATGCAGCGATTGGAGAATTTGGCTCAGGAGATCGCTACCGACGAACTTAAAGTGCGGATAATTCCTGATTATAACGCGGAACAATTGGCTGTGCTTGTCGCTAAGGGTGATATTGATTATGTCGTGTGCGATTATGAGACGGCCTTCCGTTGTGCAAAAGATCATCAGAATTTGGACATCTCCTTAAATATCAGTTTCTCCCAATTGCAGGCATGGGCGGTAAGGAAGGAATCGCCTATCTTGCTCGACTCTGTCAATGCGTGGGTGAAGACGTTGAAAAAAAAGAAGAAAAGATGAATTATTTGGCACATCTATATTTGTCAGGAAAGTCGAAGGATGTGATGGTCGGCAATTTTATTGCTGATGTTATCAAAGGGCGCCAAATAGAGCAATATTCTGGGGAGGTGCTTTATGGCATTCGTTTGCATCGGGTGATTGATCAGTTTATCGATACCCATCCGATTGCGGCAAAGAGCCGTGCACGTTTCTACCCAGTTTATCACCACTATTCGGGGGTTGTGAACGATATGGTTTATGACCATCTCTTGGCGCAGAATTGGCATCACTATTCAGACGAACCGCTTTGGAAATATAGCATCTATTGTTATGCTGTGTTGCTTTCGAGGTGGTTTTCCCTGCCTGTTGCCGTCCGTTCTTTTCTTCCGAATGTCGTTTTGAACAGGAGGCTTACGGAGTATGCGAAGATTTCGGGATTGATGGATTCGTTGAAGGTCATGTCGCGGAGCACCTCTTTGCCCGACCATTCGGAGGAGTTGGAGGAGATTCTCTTGTCACATTATGATGAGTTTAAAAGCGAGTTCCATGCCTTTTTCGGGGAGATGATTGCGGAGGTGGAGCGTTTTAAGGCTTCCTATCAAGAAGCGTCACA
This sequence comes from Paludibacteraceae bacterium, assembly GCA_017961765.1. Classification (GTDB taxonomy): domain Bacteria; phylum Bacteroidota; class Bacteroidia; order Bacteroidales; family Paludibacteraceae; genus RGIG10190. Next base: position 15,643 of record JAGCWQ010000165.1, read on the forward strand.
AGGCCTGTAGTTTGGTAAATTTATGGTTCAATGATAATATTTAGTTAATGCCGAAAGGCTTATTTATTTTAATTTAATTTATAAAGTTATGAAAAAGTATTTAGCGGAAATGGTCGGCACGATGGTGCTTGTCCTCATGGGTTGCGGCACAGCCGTTGCCTTAGGTTGCGATTCAACAGTAGGTGCTAATACGGCGTCGGTGGTAGGAACTTCGTTGGCTTTCGGTCTGGCGGTTGTTGCTATGGCCTACACAATAGGTGGCATTTCGGGTTGTCACATCAACCCAGCTATCTCTTTGGCTTGCTTCTTGACGAAGAGAATGGAGGCAAAGGATTTTCTCATGTATGTGTTGTTCCAAGTGATAGGAGCCTTTTTAGGAGCAGGTATTTTGTCGGCATTGGTCGGCAGTGAGACAGGTTTAGGCGCAAATGCCGTTCAGGCGGCAAACAATGTCGGTGTGGGGCAGGCTGTTTTGGCTGAGGTTGTCTTTACGTTTGTTTTCGTCTTGGTCGTTTTGGGTACGACGGACAGCAAGAAGGGGGCAGGTAATTTCGCTGGTTTGGCCATCGGTTTGTCTTTGGTGTTGGTTCACTTGGCTTGTATCTATTTCACGGGAACATCTGTAAATCCGGCTCGTTCCATCGGTCCTGCAGTTTTGGCTGGCGGTAATGCACTTTCTCAACTTTGGATTTTCATCGTGGCTCCGTTGGCTGGTGCCGCTTTGTCTGCTTTTGTTTGGAAACTCATAGGTGAGGAAAAATAATAAATAAGAGTTGGAGGTTGAGGCCGTTTATATCTGGTCGATAACCTTAATTTTATACTTTATGGAAAAGGTACGTCTTAGGTTAGGCGTGCCTTTTTTCATTTTTACCCTGTTTTTTGTGCCAAGAGGCCACTCTTTCCTCAAAAAAACGTCGTTAAAATTTCATATATACGTTTTAATGAATTACTTTTGTGCGTTGAAAAAACTGAAAATTCATAAAGTAAAGAAATATGTCAGAACTAAAGAATCCTCAAGAGCAAGGAACAGAGAACCCATTGGAAGGGTTGGATAATGTGGAGAATGAGTTGAACCGTTCGGCTGAGTTTGTCGAGAAGAACATCAAGCCGTTGGCAATCGGGGTCGCAGCAGTAGTTGCAGTGATAATTGCGATATTCTTGTATAGATCTTACGTGCTTGAGCCAAGAGAGCAGGAGGCTGCGGCAAGTTTATATAAGGCTGAAGGCTTTTTTGCTCGTGATTCATTCCAATTGGCATTGGAAGGTGATGAGAGCATGATGGGATTCCTCAATATCATTGATGAGTATGGATCAACGGATGCCGGCAAGGTGGCAAAAGCGTATGCAGGTCTTTGCTACAAGAACATGGGCGAGTATGAGAAGGCCATCGATTATTTGAAGGGTTTTGACAGAGACGATAAGATGTTGACTCCTACAATCAAAGGTGCAATCGGTGATTGCTATTTGGAGTTGGACAAGGCGGATAAGGCAATTGATTTCTATAAGAAAGCGGCATCGGCAGACAACGAGTTTGTCACTCCAATTTATTTGCACAGACTTGGTGAGACTTATTTGAAGGAAGGTAAGGCAGCTGAGGCGTTGAAGACTTTTGAAGAGTTGAAGAAGAAGTATCCTAATTCTTTTATCGGTTCGGATGCAGACAAGTTCATCGAATTGGCAAAATCTTCAAAATAAGAATCACAAACAAAATAGGGGAGAGCTGCTGAAAGGCGGCTCTCTTTGTTTCTAAAACAATGAAAGAATAAAAAAATATGGCTACAGTAAATTTGTCTAATTACGATTCGAATCAGGTTCCTGATGCCAGTGACATGAAGTTTGGAATCGTTGTGTCGGATTGGAATTCAGAGGTGACGCATGCTTTGTTGCAAGGTGCGTATGACACGTTGGTGAAGCACGGTGCGGAAGAGTCGAATATCAGAGTGTATCATGTGCCAGGCAGTTTCGAATTGGTCTATGCCTCCAAGAAGTTGTGTGACGAGGCGGACGTAGATGCGGTGATTGCTTTGGGCTGTGTTGTTCGTGGTGGAACACCCCATTTCGACTATGTCTGCCAAGGCACGACCTACGGCTTGGCCAAGTTGAATGCCGAGTTGGACGGAGAGATTCCTGTTATCTTCGGTTTGTTGACGACAGACGACATGCAGCAAGCATTGGATCGAGCAGGAGGTATCCATGGCAACAAAGGCACGGAATGTGCGGTTACGGCGATAAAAATGGTGGATTTCTCTTTGAATTTATAAAATAAACACGTACCTTTGCACCGCATTTGAGAGAGAATGCGGACGGGCGAATACCAGAGTGGCCAAATGGGGCAGACTGTAAATCTGCTGGCTTATGCCTTCGGTGGTTCGAATCCATCTTCGCCCACGACGGAAGTCAATTTGCGGAAGTAGCTCAGTTGATAGAGCATTAGCCTTCCAAGCTGAGGGTCGCGGGTTTGAGCCCCGTCTTCCGCTCTATAGAGTAATGTCCACGTCAGCGAGATTCATTTGCTGTTGGTTTATTGCTTCTGTTACAAGGAGAGTCAGAAATGACTCTCTTTTTTTGTTTGTAATGGTTTGTTTTTATAAATAACGACGAGAGGAGGCTTTCAAAATTTCTTAATGGTTTGATTGATATGACTGCGACGAACGGGAAGGTGAAGTTCACTGACTCGTTTCAATTCCTCAATGGTTCGATTGATATCTG
>JAGCWQ010000166.1 GCA_017961765.1 Paludibacteraceae bacterium
ACCGTCGTTAGTTCGGTGATGTTTGATTTGATGAATGTCTTGTACTTATACTCGTCAATATCAACCTCACCGATGTTCCTCCTGACAATTTGCAACCCAAGACTATGTATAGTCTTTATCGTGCAATTCGTGTAACCGGACAGCCTGTTTGTCAGTTCTTCCACTATACTGCGGTTAAACGCTATGAATAGGCATTTCTTCGTTTTTGGTACAAGTTTCATCGCAGCCACTATGGTGGATGTCTTGCCGGCACCGGCAACTGCCCTGATGACAGCGTTGCCCTGACCGTGTACTATGTGTTCGAACACGTCCAGTTGGTATTGGGACGGCTCATACCCTAATATCTTTGTGTAATCCTTCATTCAAAACCATCCTAGATAAAAACCGAAGCAGAAACATCCAGCCACAGTGAAGATTATACCAAGCAGGATGAAACCGTCCCTTGTCATGCCATCGCATTTAACACCCGTTATAATCAGCATTAAAGCAAATGCCAAACAAATTAACCCAGTAAACATCATGGCTTGTTTCCCCTATAATGATATGGTTCTTGCCATTCAGTGTAGAAAACGTCATCGTAGCTGTCTTTCCGTGTCGTGTCGACGACGTTGCCAATTGGGGTTGCCGCCGAGAAAAAAACTCTCTCATTCATACTTCTTATATCTGTATTCTTCAACTGCCATATTAAATTCTTTCGTCTGCGCATAACCGCATGTGTCCTTCTCACGACAGAAACCGCTGTAAACGCAGTTCGGGACCATTTTGTCGGCCATTACGGGGTCTATCTCACCCACCTTCTTTCTCACCTCTTCCCATGCATCACGGGTTTCCTTTGACGCCCGTCGACAAAGCCTCTTGCGTGACATATTGATCAATGTCTGCGCGTTGACGACGAAATCCTGGTCGTTTGGCTCACCTTGCGGCAAATCATCGCGTTTGCACGGAAGTTCCCGCCTATCGCCGCGTTGGGAATGTATGAATGGCAAGACGTGTTCGTGCCTAATGAAATGCACACCTACCCACTGTCGAAGATTTCTAAACGATATTAGGTACTCGACAAGCTTTATCTGCGAGTGTTCTGAAAGAAGTGAAGCCGCCTTCCACGCGTCAGAAGGTTCCTTATCTATAGGTTCTTTCCCATCTGTCCTCCTGGCGGCGTTAAGTGCCCGTTTCCAACTCGTCTCCAACGTCACTGTGACGTCAATCTCATTCTGTTTCGTAGTCATTTTCTCCGATTGGTTCCGTCAAGTCCTTTATTTCGCATGTTATGTTCATCGAGGACAACAACTTCAGTATCGAGACGTGGTCATCGACACCCTCATATATCGTAACCCCGTTCAGTGTAAGTCTGAATTCCTTGTTATCCTGATTGTATTCAAGCGTATACGCAAGTTTCGAGTGAGCCTCCTCCGTGATTTTCCCCTCGTTGATGAAACTTTCTCTCAACTTATCGAGCTCTTCCACGTCGACGTCAGGCAGCCTTACGCCATCATAGTGTTTAATGTATTCGTTGAAAGCAGAGCCAGTGCTTGTTGCTGTTTTGAAGCAAAGGTAGTCACCGACGTCGACGTCCTTGTATATGTATGTCCTTCCTTGTTTGAAGACTACCTTGACAACTCTCTTGCTGTCATCCCCAACATTGTCGTAACACAACGAGTATAGGACGTTGGATGAATCGTACCATGTATGATCCCTGCTGTTAATGTACCTGTTATAAACTATCATCACTTTATGTAAATGTTCTTTTGCAAAGGTACGTTAAAATTCCGAAACCTCAAAGTATTCAGTTGATAATGTGCGTTTTTTTAGGTAATTTTAACAGAAAAACAAAGGAAAGAATGTCTAACGGCACCAAAAATATAACGAAGGAGACTGCCAAGGTCTTCGATACGGCTAAGGAGGCATGGAAGAAGTATCCTTGCCCAACAATAAACAAATACCATCTTATCTACGCCATCCTTGACGACGAATCGTGTCTGGCATATCAGATAATATCGAAATCGACGCTTCGAACCACCATCAACAACATGAAGGAATGGTACCGACAGAGACTTGAGGCTATCAACCAGGAGACGTCAGACCCATGCGACAGTTTCGATTCGTTAATCAACAAGTGCATCGACTACTCTATTGACAAGCTATTCGCACAATCGGCAACGAGCGCCCACATACTAGCCTCCCTCATCGCAATCGACCAGGAGACGAAGGAAAGAATGTCCGTCATAGGCATAACATATGAAGGGGTGCTGTCGTTCGTCGGGCAGTATTCAACACCGCAAGGCAACGCGCAAAGGGGCAAACGGCAGTTAGCAGGCGGTAACGCCGTGGAGGATAACCTCATCGACTTGACAGACATGGCTTGTAAGGGGCTTATTGACGAGGTCTACGGGAACGACGACATAATCGCCGACATATTCAGGTCGCTGTCGAAAAGGGACAAGAACAACGTGGTAGTGGTAGGGGACGCCGGCGTCGGAAAGACGGCGACAGTCAAGCACATAGCCAACCTGTTATGCGACGGTAAAGTCCCGTCGCCCTTCAAGTCGAAGAAACTGATGCAGGTTGACTTCAACTCACTATTGACAGGGACTGCGTACAGGGGGAACCTTGAGGCGAAGCTGAAGTCGATAGTGTCAGATGCGGTGTCATCAGGCAAGTACATCTTCTTCATCGACGACATACACACCCTTTTCGGCGACAAGTCCAAGTACGGGGACATGAGTGCGGAGGACATGGTTAACATGTTCCTCAACGAACGCGAAATTATGCTTGTCTGCACGACCTCTCACAACGGCTACTCAAGATGGCTATCATCAAGCCAACCGGTGTCGAGGAGGATGCGTAAGATAACGATGCGCGAAAAGGACGAGTCCGAAAGTGTAGACATACTGAAAAGGGTAAAGGAGAGGTACGAGAAGTTCCACCACGTGAAGTTCGACGACGAGACCATAGCTTTGTCCGTCTCACTATCAAAAAGGTACTTGGACAACACTTTCCTCCCTGATTCGGCGATTGACGTGATGGATGACGCGGCGGCCGCCGTCAAGTTGGCAAACGACAACGACGACGAACTTCTCGCATACAGGACGGAGATGGATGACGTGAAGCTGCGGAAGTCAAGGTTGAGCAGGACACTCAGTGGCGACAAGGACGAGTACGACACGCTGTCGTTAAGGGAAATGGAGCTAAACGGGAGGATAGCGGCTGCGGAGAAGAGGACTGCCTTCAAGCTCATGGACAGACCTCCATGTGTCGGGGTCGACGACATAAGGGAGATTGTTTCAAGGAAAAGCGGCATACCTGTCACTGACATAACGGAGGATGACAGTCATAGGTTGAGGGGCATTGACTCGCGCCTCAAAAAGTACATCGTCGGTCAAGACGAGGCAATAGACGAGGTATGCAGGGTCTTCAAGAGGCAGAGGGTTGGGCTGTCAAGGGACGAGAAGCCTACGGTACTTTTCTTTGGCGGCAGTACAGGCACGGGCAAGACATACCTGTCGAAGCTCATAGCGAAAGAGGTGTTCGGCGACGAGAAATGTTTGGTGAGGCTTGACATGGGGGAATACTCGGACAAGATGAGCGTGTCGAAATTGTCAGGTTCGGCACCGGGATACATAGGATACGAGAACGGAGGCGTCTTGACGGAGGCCGTGAAGAAGAACAAGTACTGCGTAGTGCTTCTCGACGAAATAGAGAAGGCGTCTGACGAGGTACATGACGCGTTCCTACACATCTTCGACGACGGACGTATGACGGACAACACCGGCATGACGGTCGACTTCTCAAACGTGATAGTAGTCATGACATCCAACGTCGGGGCGTCTGAACTGTCGGAATCAAGCAAGAGGTTGGGTTTCGTGAAGTCGGGGGAAGACGCCACGAGGGAGATTGTAAACAGGTCTATCAAGCGGAAGTTCAAGCCGGAATTCATTAACCGCATAGACGCAATAATATACTTCAACAAATTGTCCGATGAAAACTTGAAGAGCATAATACGCATGGAACTGCACAATGTCGGGGAAAGGCTGTCCAGACACGGTTATTCGCTCTCCGATGACGTTATGGGAGACACCATAGTCAATGCCATATATGACAAAGTACGATGCGAACCAGAATACGGAGCGAGACCCATAGACAGGGTCATACAGCATGAAATAGAGGACAAGTTGGCTGACCACATTATTGATAAAAGGCCGCCTAAAGGGCATGTTTTCGACGCCGATTTCTTCGTTTAATGTTTTTTAACACCATTTCCTTGGTCAGACGTTTTTTTTTGTGTACCTTTGCAACCAATATTTATGGATATGGGAAAAATCGTAAAAATTGACGCCGACAGGGAATCGACGCTTGTCGGTGAAATACTGCGTGAGGCGCTAGCACCGAAAAGGGAACAGGTGCTGTGCGTTACGGAGTACCTAGACGGCGGCTTCTCGCGTGTCAGTGTCGACGACATAGACGACAACGGCTACCCTACCAAGAGGAAGATGGTGTCCATGCTGTCATCGGACGGCATGGCACTGAAAACCCTGTCGTTGAATGAACTGCTGATGTTGCTTGACGACAAGTTCAACACCTTGATAAGGGACGACAATGACAGACGAAAGTTCCTGAAAAGGGTGATAATAGATTGGTATAATAACGAGACCGATAACGGCATGCTGACTGTCAACTACATCAAGTGACCGGCATGCGATTAAATAACGAATAAATTTTATAAATGAGGAGAGAAACACTAACGAGATTCTTATTGGGTATCGCCTTGATGGGAATTGCCACTTTCGCGCAGGCGGAAGGCAACGGAACAAAATGGGATAACCTGATAAAGGCCATTAGCGAAGTAGAGAGCAGGGGTAACACTAACGCAGTGAGCGGACACCACGTAGGTATTTTGCAGATATCGCCGATACTGGTGAAGGACTGCAACCGCATCAACAGATTGAAGGGCATCCAAAAACAATACGCCCTTAACGACCGTTATGACAAGCGGAAGTCGATTGAGATGTTCAACATCATACAGGAATTCTACAACCCTAACAGGAACATCGAGAAGGCGGTACGTCTTTGGAACGGTGGTCCGAAAGCCACGACTAAATCGACACAAGGCTACCTCGAAAGGGTAATGAAAGCCTTGAGGGAAATTGAGAAGTCCGCGAAAAGATGATTCCTTGATTTTTTTGGTTTTCGTCGAGTTTTTTGCAAACGATGA
>JAGCWQ010000167.1 GCA_017961765.1 Paludibacteraceae bacterium
TATAACTTCCCTGAACTTCTCGTAGTACAGTTTTGTAGTCAGAGCACGGTTGACTTTGCCGTTGACATACGCATCGTTGATTTTCTTGAACTCCTCTTCCGACATAGACTTCTCCTCTTTGTAGTTGAAGTTTTCAAAAGGGGAACTCTCGAATGTATTGATGCGTTCCGTAGTATATTTTTTGTAGATAGGGACGAATTTCTCGGTCTCTTCCGGAGTCAGCCCCATCCGCTCTATAATATAGGAAGTCTTGTCTTCCACCATTTCTTGTATCTTTTTCTCCTCGTTTTTTTGAGCGAAGGAGAGGATGCTTACAGATAAGAGCAGTAGTGATAATATTATTCTTTTCATTCTTATTCCGATACTTGATAATAAATAATGGACTCCTCCTCTAAGTGGGTATAGAGGATTTTCGTTTGAATGCCGTTGATTTCTTCCGGCACTTGGTTCCGCGCTTGTTCGACATTCTCCTGGTTGTGGGAAATGAATGTGACGGTGGCGCATACTAAGATGGCTACAGAAGCTGCAGCATAGAGCAACGGCCTAAATCTCGATAGGAATGGCTCGGTTTTGACCTCATTCTCCTTTTGATCGATTACCTCTTGGAGAGCAGGTCCCAAACTTTCAAAATAGCCTTCCGGAACTTTGAACGGATTTTTTTCTCCCTTCAATGAATCTAATATGTTAGTTTTCGTTTCCATTGTCTTGTAAAGTAATTCGATTTGTATATATGACTACTCCTTTTGCAAAAGGTTTAAGGCGTTGTCAAAAAAAACTTTTTGTTGTGGGTCGGATGGTTCAATCTTCCATCAAGATGAAGCTCTCGATTTTCTTGACGGCGTGATGGTAGGAGGCTTTCAGAGCGCCTACGGAGGTGCCTAATATTTCCTCCATCTCCTCGTATTTTTTCTCTTCGAAGTACTTCATGTTGAATACCATCCGTTGTTTCGGGGGCAAGGAGAGAATGGCTTTTTGGAACTTCACTTGGAGTTCGTCCCCCTCGAAATATTCGTCGCTTGCAAGGTTTTGAACCATCACGTCTTCCAAGTCGGTCATGTTGTTCGCATTTTTCAATTCTGCGTTGGCGAGGAAGGTGAAAGTTTCGTTGACGGCAATGCGGTAAAGCCAAGTGGAGAATTTTGCGTCTCCCCGGAAGGTCTTGATTCCTTTCCAAGCGTGTAAGAAGGTGTTTTGCAAAACGTCGTTGGCGTCGTCGTGTGACAACACCATCTTACGAATTAGCCAATAGACTTGCTCTTGGTATTTTTTTACCAGGGCGGTAAAAGCCTGTGATTGGGTCGATTCGTCTTTTAATTGCTCTATTAATTCTGATTCTTGCACCCTATTATCGTTTTTGGTTATGTAAATGTAGTCAAAAAAAGGAAATTTCGGATGAATCAAGGTCTGTTTTTTCGATTTTTTCGATTGGCTTCCTTCTGTTTGTTCTTTCCGTTTGTTTGAAAAATGGGCGTTTGTCTGTTTCGCTATGCCGATAAAGGGTGGCGATAATGACAAAATGCGATATAGAAGGTAAAAATTCTTATAAAATGGATTAATTAATTTCCCTATTGCTTTTATTATGTTGTTTGTCTTTTTTATCTTTGTATGATTTTTAGGTATTACTTGATAATTAATAGCATGCTTACAGTAGAGAAGATTGGTGGGACTTCGATGTCTCAGTTTAAAGATGTACTAAATAACATTATTATAGGCAAGAGGAAGTTGGGTTCTTTCTCCGCAGAGGAGATGTACAACCGTATTTTTGTGGTTTCGGCTTATAACAATGTTACAAATTGGTTGTTGGAGCATAAGAAGACGGGTGAACCTGGCATCTACGTGAAATTTGTGAACGACGAAGACTATGCTGGTGCCTTGGACGACTTGGCTCAGAAGCTAATCAAAATCAATCGTACGTTTGAGGATATCAAGTTGGATCAGCGTTTGGCTGACGAATTTGTTTACGACAGAATAGCAAAGGCGAAGAACTATCTTCTCTCCATGCATAGCGTTGTGGCATCTGGCTATGTCAACAAGAAGGATTTGTATTTGGCGGCTCGTGAGATTCTCTCCTCAATAGGTGAGGCTCATTCCGCTTTCAACTCTGTGAATATTATCCAAAACCATGGCATCAACGCCACGTTTGTCGATTTGTGCGGTTTTGACGACTCCGAGTCGTTGACGATCGACCAACGTATCCAAAAGGCATTCAAGGGAATTGATTTCTCTGAAACGCTTTGCGTCGCTACGGGTTATACGAAAGGTACGGAAGGCATCATGCGTGCGTTCGACCGTGGCTATTCGGAGGTGACTTTCTCCAAGATCGCTGTCGAGGTGAAGGCAGACGAGGCCGTTATCCATAAGGAGTTCCACCTTTCATCTGCCGACCCTAAGTTGGTAGGTGCTGATAAGTCAATCCCTGTTGGACGTACGAACTTCATGGTGGCTGATCAATTGGCTGATGTCGGTATGGAGGCTATCCATCCGAAGGCATCCAAGCCGTTGGAATTGGCAGGCATCAATATCCGTATAAAGAATACTTTTGAGCCTGAGCATCCTGGAACGTTGATTTCAAAGGATTATGTGGCTGAAAAGTCCCGTATCGAAATTGTCTCCGGAACAGAAAAGGTCTTGGCCGTTGAGGTTCATGACCCTATGATGGTCGGCGAGGTTGGTTATGATTTGCGTGTGATGCAGGTCTTTGCAAAGCATGGCGTAAGTTATATCCTCAAATCCACGAATGCCAACAGCATTACGATGGTAATTTGGGACAAGGCAAACGCTGAGCCATTGTTGCAAGAGTTGAAGGATACGTTCTATCAGGTGACGGTGAAGAAGGTCGCTATCGTTTGCTGTATGGGAACGAACATTGCACACCCAGGTTTCTTGTGCAAGGCTTCCAAGGCTTTGTGCGATAACCATATCAATATTGAGTGCTTCGCTCAGTCTTTGCGTCAGGTGAATATGCAATTCGTAATTGAGCGTAAGGATTATGTCGCAGCTATTGTTAGCTTGAACGACGCTTTGTGCGTCAATGGCAATAATTGATATTCTTCGAGCAAGAGAATTGGCAGTCTTCCCGCATGAGCAAGGGAGGCTGCTTTTGTGGCTTGTTAGGGAATGGGCGAAATGCTTCTTTTGAGAGGAATCTCTGTTTGAATAAAATTAATTAATATATATTTATTATGGCTGAGTTGATTAGAATAAAACGAGGCTTAGATATCAAGTTGAAGGGGAAAGCCGGCCAGATTTTTGGCAAGGTTGAGCCTGCTACTTTGTTTTCTGTAAGGCCCGATGATTTTCAGGGAATTAAGCCGAAAGTTGTTGTGAAGGAGGGCGATGCGGTCAAAGCAGGAACCGTCCTTTTCTATGACAAGGAAAATCCTGAAATGAAGTTCGTTTCTCCTGTGAGTGGTACAGTCTTGGCTGTCAACAGGGGCGATAGGCGTAAGGTGTTGGATATCCGTATCCAGTCAGATGGCGCCAATGCTTCGGAATCTTTCGAAAAGGGAGACCCAAGCAAGCTTTCTGCTGAAAGGGTGAAGGAGATCATGTTGTCTTCCGGATTTTGGCCGTTTATCAAGCAACGTCCTTATGACATTGTGGCCGATCCGAAGCAAGAGCCTAAGGCTATCTTCATTTCTGGTTTCGATACGGCTCCTTTGGCTCCTGAATACGACTACATCTTGGAAGGAAAATTGGAGGAGTTCCAATTGGGTGTTAATGCTTTGGCTAAGTTGACGAAGGGCAAAGTCCACATCGGCATCAACATTGAGAATGCTTCCAAAGTTTATAAAGGAACGAGGGGCGTGCAGATTCATGAGTTCGAGGGACCTCATCCTACGGGAAACGTGGGCGTTCAAATCCATCACATCGATCCGATCAACAAAGGAGAGGCGGCATGGTGTGTCAATCCACAGGATGTGGTGACTATCGGAACTGCCTTCAAGAAGGGACTCTACGATTTTTCTAAGATTGTCATCTTGGCTGGTAGTTGCGTTAAAAAGCCAGCTTATTATAGAACCGCTTATTTCGCACAGTTGTCTAATTTATTCGAATCCAATGTTTTGAATCCGGAAAACGCTCGATTTATTTCGGGTAATGTGTTGACGGGTCGGCAGATTGCTCCAGATGGATTCTTGGGCGCTTACGATTCACAAGTCTCTGTCATTCCAGAAGGCAATCAATCGGAGTTCATGGGTTGGATCATGCCTCGCTTGAAGAAGTTCAGTGTCAACCATTCCTATTTCTCTTGGTTGCTCGGTGGCAGCAAGGAGTACGATTTGGATACGAACATCAATGGCGGACAGCGTGCGTTTATCATGTCTGGCGAGTACGACAGGGTTTTCCCTATGGACATTTTGCCGGAATTCCTTGTCAAGGCAATCTTGGCGAAGGATGTAGATAGAATGGAGCAGTTAGGCATCTACGAGGTTGCGCCGGAGGATTTCGCTCTTTGCGAGTTCGTTTGTTCTTCCAAGATAGAGACGCAGCGCATCGTTCGTGAGGGATTGGATTTCTTGCGTAAGGAGATGGCCTAAATAACAAAGTAATAATTTAAAAATTGAAATAAATTGAAAGCGTTAAGGAATTTTCTCGACAAAGTGAAGCCGAACTTCGAGGAGGGCGGCAAGCTGGCGATGTTCCGTTCTGTCTTCGATGGCTTTGAAACATTCTTGTTTGTTCCAAATGCGACGGCAAAACAGGGAACGCACATCCACGACTGTATTGATTCTAAGCGTGTGATGTCGATGGTCGTTATTGCTTTGATACCAGCATTGTTGTTTGGTATTTATAATGTAGGTTACCAGCATTATTTGGTGACTGGTCAAGATCTCTCGGACGTATGTGGCATTGTCTCCTTCGGTTTGGCGGCAGTGTTGCCTAAGATTGTAGTCTCTTATGTGGTAGGTTTGGGCATCGAGTTTGTTGTGGCTCAATGGAAGAAGGAAGAGATTCAGGAGGGATTTTTGGTTTCTGGTATGCTCATTCCGATGATCGTTCCAGTTGATTGTCCTTTGTGGATGTTGGCTGTTGCGACTGCATTCTCTGTGATCTTTGCGAAAGAGGTCTATGGAGGAACGGGTATGAACATCTTCAACGTAGCGTTGGTTACGCGTGCGTTCTTGTTCTTCGCCTATCCGACAGCCATGTCGGGCGATGAAGTTTGGATTGCTACGGATCCTATTTTGGGATTGGGTGGTGATGCCTCTGTAGTCGATGGCATGACAGGAGCTACGGCTCTTGGACAAGTGGCTGTGGCAGAGACGGGTATTGCAACCGTTACGGATGCTATGGGAACTCCATTGACGACGATGGATATGTTCATTGGTTTGATTCCAGGTTCAATCGGTGAAACTAGCAAGTTGGCTATCCTCATTGGTGCCGTTATCCTTTTGGTTTCAGGCATCGCAAGTTGGAAGACGATGATCTCTGTCTTTGTCGGAGGTGCCGCAACGGCATATCTGTTCAATACGATAGGGGCGAGCCCAGTGATGAACTTGCCTTGGTATGAGCATCTCTTGTTGGGTGGTTTCTGCCTCGGTGCTGTTTTCATGGCAACCGATCCTGTGACTTCCGCTCGTACGGAGTGTGGTAAATATGTATTTGGTTTCTTGGTGGGTGTCGTTGCAATCCTCATCCGTGTGTTGAATCCAGGATTCCCTGAGGGTATGATGTTGGCCATCTTGTTGATGAACCTCTTCGCACCGCTCATCGATTATTTTGTCGTTCAGGCTAACATCAATCGTAGGTTGAAGCGCGCAAACAAGGTGAAATAATTTTAATGGTGAAGGAATATGAATACGAATAGTAATAGCTATACTGTTATATATGCTTCGGTGATGGTTGTCATCGTGGCGTTTCTCCTTGCCTTCGTTGCTTCCTCATTGAAGGAACAGCAGGACAAAAATGTGGAGTTGGATAAGATGAAGCAGATCTTGAGCGCATTGAATATTCATGATGTTGAGGATCCAGAGGCTACTTTTAACGCATATGTTGAGGAAGATCAAATCTTAAATTTGAACTGTACGGTGAAGTCTCATAAGGGAGGATTCAAAGTTTCGGCTAAGTCGGCAGACGAATTGCCTCTTTATGTATGTAATGTGAATGGCGAGACAAAATATGTCATTCCTGTCAGTGGTGCAGGCTTGTGGGGTCCTATCTGGGGCTATGTGGGCTTGAATGCGGACAAGAATACGGTTTATGGCGTATATTTCTCTCATGAGGGTGAGACTCCGGGACTTGGAGCGGAGATTGCGACGGAGAAGTTCCAGTCAAGATTTCCAGGAAAGCATGTCCTTGAAAACGGAGATGTCTCACTTGGTGTAGAAAAGAACGGTAAGGTGTCTAAGCCTGAATATCAGGTTGATGGTATTTCAGGAGGAACTATCACATCCAAGGGTGTTGATGCCATGTTGAAGGGATGCCTTTCTCGTTATAAAGGATTTTTAAATAATTAATAGGAGGGAAGAATATGTTGTTTTCTAAAAAGAATAAAGAGGTATTCGTGAATCCGTTGAGTGCGAACAATCCAGTGACGGTACAAGTCCTTGGTATCTGTTCGGCTTTGGCCGTGACAGCCCAATTGAAGCCGGCTATCGTGATGGGATTGTCCGTGACGGCTATTTTGGCTGTAGCCAATGTAGTCATGTCATTGTTGCGTAAGACGGTCCCTAACCGTATCCGTATCATTGTTCAATTGGTGGTGGTAGCTGCATTGGTTACTATCGTGAGCAATGTCTTGAAGGCATATGTATATGATGTGAGTGTGCAACTTTCCGTTTATGTGGGATTGATTATCACCAACTGTATTTTGATGGGACGTCTCGAGGCGTTTGCTTTGCAGAATAAACCTTGGGATTCTTTCCTTGATGGAGTTGGAAACGGTTTGGGCTATGCCATCGTTTTGGTGATCATCGCCTTTTTCCGTGAATTGTTGGGTTCTGGTTGCCTTTTCGGTTTTCAGGTTATTCCAGAGTGTGTGTATGAATGTGGGTACGTGAACAACGGTTTGATGTTGTTGGCTCCGATGGCGTTGATCCTCGTCGCTTGCATCATTTGGTTCCAGCGTGCACGCAATAAGGATTTGCAAGAAAAATAATTACATACCAATAAAAATCGAATAGAATATGGAATGGGGACATTTTTTTAGTTTGTTAGTCCGCTCTATTTTTGTGGATAATATGATTTTCGCATTCTTCCTTGGTATGTGTTCATATTTGGCAGTATCAAAGAATGTGAAGACGGCGTTCGGTTTGGGCGTTGCTGTTACATTTGTGCTTTTGATCACGTTGCCTGTCAACTATTTGTTGCAGACAAAGGTGTTAGGTCCTGATTGTTTGGTGGAGGGTGTTGACTTGAGTTTCTTGAGTTTCATTCTTTTCATCGCTGTCATTGCGGGTATCGTTCAATTGGTGGAGATGATTGTGGAGCGTTTCTCTCCTAGTCTTTATGCATCATTGGGTATATTCTTGCCGTTGATTGCTGTGAACTGTGCCATCATGGGTGCTTCTTTGTTCATGCAACAACGCATTACGATGGATCCTTCAAGTACACAATACATTGGTGGTATTACTGATGCGATTGCTTACGCTTTGGGTTCTGGTATCGGATGGTTGTTGTCCATCGTTGGTTTGGCGGCTATCCGTGAGAAATTGGCTTACTCTAATGTGCCAGCTCCTTTGAGGGGATTGGGTATCACATTCATTACGGTGGGCCTTATGGCAATGGCATTTATGTGTTTCTCAGGTTTGAAGATTTAAAAGGAAAGGACTACAATGGATAATATGAATTTAGTATTGGCGAGCATCGGGGTGTTCCTTGCGGTTATCCTCCTTCTCGTTATCATTTTGTTGGTAGCCAAAAATTATTTAGTGCCGTCAGGTAAGGTGAAAATCACCTTGAACGGCGAGGCTCCGCTTGAGGTCGATTCAGGCTCTTCTTTGCTTAGCACCCTCTCGGAGAAAGGTGTCTATTTGCCATCCGCTTGTGGTGGAAAGGGAGCTTGTGGTCAATGCAAGTGCCAAGTTGTTGATGGAGGTGGTGAGATCCTTCCTTCAGAAAAGGGATTCTTCTCTCGTAAGGAGCAAAAGGATCATTGGCGCTTGGGTTGCCAGGTGAAGGTGAAGAACGATATGGCTTTGAAGGTGCCAGAGTCTGTCTTGGGTGTGAAAGAGTGGGAGTGTGAGGTCATTTCCAATAGGAATGTGGCTTCCTTTATCAAGGAGTTCAAGGTGGCTCTTCCGAAGGGCGAACACATGGACTTCATTCCTGGTTCTTATGCTCAAATCAAGATTCCTGCATACGATATCAAGTATAGTGTCTTCGACCGTGATCTAATCGGTGAGTTGTATTACCCTACATGGTCAAGATATGGCATGTTCGATCTTCATCAGAAGAATACGGAGCCAACTATCAGGGCTTACTCTATGGCCAACTATCCTGACGAGGGTGATATTATTACGTTGACGGTTCGTATCGCAACACCTCCGTTTAAATCAAAATTTGTAATCGATCCTAAGACGGGTAAGGCGAAGATCGACCCTAAGACGAAGCAACCAATCCCTGCTCCTCCGCTAAAACCGGGCGAAAGCCAGTTCCAAGATGTTCCATGCGGTATCGCTTCAACCTACATCTTTAGTTTGAAGCCAGGCGATAAGGTTACCATGTCGGGTCCTTATGGAGAATTCCATCCTGAGTTCGATTCTAAGCGTGAGATGATCTGGGTCGGTGGTGGCGCCGGTATGGCTCCTCTTCGTGCTCAAATCATGCACATGTTGAAGACATTGCATACGACCGATCGTGAGATGCACTATTTCTATGGTGCGCGTGCTATAGACGAGGTCTTCTTCTTGGAAGATTTCCTTGCCTTGGAGAAGGTGTTCCCTAATTTCCATTTCCATTTGGCATTGGACCGTCCAGACCCTAAGGCGGATTCATTGGGAATCAAATATACGCCGGGATTCGTTGCTCCAGTGATGGGCGATACCTATCTAAAGCAGCATGAGTCTCCAGAAGATATTGAGTACTATTTGTGCGGACCTCCGATGATGGCGCAGACGGTTATCGATTTGCTCCACAGCTTAGGCGTGGAGGACGATATGATTCGTTTCGATAATTTCGGTGGATAATAGAAAATAGAATTTGACTCCCTTGAGAATCTCTCAAGGGAGTTTTTTTCTTCCTTGTTTTGTTTAATGATTGAAAATGTTTACTTTTGTGGTGAGTAAAATGAGTCTCTGCGTAATTCTGTTTGCGAAAAGGTAAAATGATGATAATGAGAAAGTTTTTTTTGATATTGTACGCTTTCCTTTCTCCTTTGTTCATCCTTGATGCACAAACTACGAAGGAAGAAATCATGGCTGATTTGAATAAGGCAGGCAGTAACTACTGTGTCTATTCTCCTGGTCAGGATGCTCCGACGCGTTCCCCTAAAGGATATAAGCCTTTCTATATCAGCCATTATGGCCGTCATGGTTCCCGATATTATATCAGTGATATCGATTTCAAAAAGATGTACGATCTTTTGGATTCCGCTTCCAAGGCCAATTCGCTTACGCAGTTGGGCGAAGACGTAAAGACCCGTTTTTTTGCTTTGTGGCAAGATGTTGAAAATAAGGCGAGTGACTTGACAACGTTGGGTATGAAACAACATGCGGGGATTGCAGAACGGATGTATCGTCAATATCCTTCTCTCTTTACGAAGGATTCCCATGTGGATGCTCGTGCCACAACGAGAGCTCGTTGCGTGTTGAGCATGTCCTCTTTCTTGATTCGTCTGAAGGAGTTGAACCCTAAATTGTCCATTTCGATGAATGCGAGCCATGCCAATGAGATATATCTCTCCAATGAGGATACGAAGGCTCGTGATGAACGTATGCGGGATCCCGAGTGGAACCGCAAGTTCGGTCAATTCCATTATGAGCATATCCATCCCGACCGGTTGGTCGCTTCGATCTTCTCCAATCCGGAGTATGTCTCTAAGCATATTGACAAGGTTGCTTTCATGCGTAAGTTGTATGACATCTCTTGCAGTCTGCAGGGAGTTGAGCATTTGGATGTGACGTTGACTGATTTGTTTACAAAGGAAGAACTTTTCGATAATTGGCAGGTTCAGAATGCTTGGTGGTACGCTTTTGCAGGTCCTTCTCCGATAAACGGAAAGGAGACGCCCTACGAGCAAGTGGTGCTCTTGAAGAGTATCATTGACGATGCACAGTCGGCAATGAAGGGAGGCGTGCCACAAGTCTCTTTGCGTTTCGGCCATGACATTCCTCTTATGGGGCTTTTGTCTTTGATGCGAATTGAGGGCTGTTATGTGGAAGAGACGGATCTAAACGAGTTGTATAAAAAATGGTGCGACTTTAAGATTATTCCGATGGCTTCCAACCTTCAGATGGTTTTTTATAAAGGCAAGGAGGCGGATCCGATTTTGGTCAAATTCCTTTTGAATGAGAGGGAAGTGGGTATTCCTTTGGAGTCGGATCATTATCCTTATTATAGGTGGGATGATGTGAAGAATTATTACGAATCTGTCATGAATCGTAGCGAAAAGAATAACTAAAAGGCATAGAATTGGGCGTGTTTCTCAAAACTGTGAATTTTTAGAACGTGCCATGTGAGTAATAAGAAAAAATGTTATTACCTTTACAAATCGGAATTTTGGGTCTTCCCGAACTTTCCAATTTGAATTGAGTATTAATGCAATTTAAATACAAGTAATGAAAGTAGATGTTTTATTAGGATTGCAATGGGGTGACGAAGGTAAGGGTAAGGTAGTAGATGTCCTTACTCCCAATTATGATATGGTAACTCGTTTCCAAGGCGGTCCCAATGCAGGACATACGTTGGAGTTTGAAGGTCAAAAGTATGTTTTGCGTTCAATTCCTTCAGGAATCTTCCAAGGTGGTAAAATCAATGTGATCGGTAATGGCGTTGTTCTCGACCCGGCTTTGTTCAAGCAGGAGGTAGAGGCATTGGAGGCTTCCGGTCATAATCTTACAGAGAGATTGTTTATCTCTAAGAAGGCTCATTTGATTTTGCCTACCCATCGTTTGCTCGATGCAGCTTACGAATCGGCTAAGGGAAGTTCAAAGATCGGAACGACAGGAAAGGGTATTGGCCCTACTTATACAGATAAAATCAGTCGTAATGGTTTGAGGGTGGGTGACATCCTCTGCGGTTTCGAAAAGAAATATAAGGCAGCCATCGAGCGCCATAAGGAGATTTTGAGCCATTACAATATGCAGTACGACTTGGAGGCTATCGAAAAGGATTGGTTTGCTGGTGTTGAGAAACTGAAGCAGTTCCAATTCATCGACAGCGAATTTGTCGTAAATGACTATTTGTCTAACGGCAAGAGCGTTTTGGCTGAGGGTGCGCAGGGAACCATGTTGGATATAGACTTCGGTTCTTATCCGTTCGTGACTTCTTCCAATACGATTTGTGCTGGTGCTTGTACAGGTTTGGGTGTCGCTCCTCGTAACATTGGCGAGGTATATGGTATATTCAAGGCTTATTGTACTCGTGTAGGTAGTGGACCGTTCCCAACAGAGTTGAATGATGAGTTCGGCGATCGTCTTCGTAACCTTGGCCACGAGTTCGGTTCAGTAACGGGTCGTCCTCGTCGTTGTGGATGGGTTGATTTGGTTGCTTTGAAGTATGCCGTGATGATAAACGGTGTTTCCCAACTGATCATGATGAAGAGCGATGTCTTGGATGACTTCGATACAATCAAGGCCTGTGTTGCTTATAAGGTGAATGGCGAGGAGACGGACGAGTTCCCATTCGATATTACAGAAGGTGTGGAGCCTATCTATAAGGAGCTGCCAGGATGGAAGACGAATATGACGAAGATGAAGAGCGAATCTGAGTTCCCTGAAAAGTTCAATGACTATTTGGATTTCTTGGAAGACTATTTGGAAGTGCCAATCAAGATTGTTTCGGTAGGTCCAGATCGTCAACAGACTATCATACGATATGTAAATCAATAAGATACTTTACTGTAAGATACTTTAAAGGCTGCCTTCGGGTAGCCTTTTTTGTGTTATTGGGTATAACTTCACGGATCTTTCATTTAGGACCATTAGGATTGAATCTGTTTAAATTTAATTCAAAATGTCATTGGAGAAAATTCGTCTGCCCTATAGGCTGGAAGCCAATCCCTTCTACCTCATTTTTCTTCTATAACACGGATTTCAGTTATACAAGAAAAGTTAAATGAAATTTCCGTGGTATAGTTCTCATCACTCTAAAACCTATTGCCTCTGTTTACCTTTGATAGATTTAAAGCACATATTGATAGGGCAGGAGCATCATGCTTTTATATTATTCATAAGTTTGTGCAGCAGAGAGAATTAGTCTGAATAGTCTCAATAGGGGGACGTTTTTCTATTGAATCCTTTTGCTCTCTTTTGAAACTGAAATGAGACAAAAAAATCCTCCAAGCCTAAGAGCTTAGAGGACTTTTTGTTAGAGGTTGTCTGAGAACTAGATACCTTTATTTAATTACTATTTTCGTTCCGTTTACAAGGTATATACCTTTTGAGTAGGATCCTAGATCGTTGATGCCGCTTTGGCAACGGGTTTGTTTAACTATTCGTCCCATTGCATCATAAACGACAACGAAGGTCTCTTTGTCACATTCAAATAGAATCTGTTCTTTTATAGAATAGATGTTGTTCTTTGTGTCAATGGGGTTCTCGGTCGCAGAGAGTGCCCCCAAATAAGTGTATGGAGCTTCCGTAATTTCCTTGAATGCAATTAAATGAGGGAAGTAGTGTTTGCCGTTTTCCGATGGAGCCATATACCAAACATTTTCAAAGTCTAAACCGTTCATGTGAGACATTGCTTCGTCGTCAATCATGTATTCAGTTTTTAGGCTGTCAATGTTGGAAATGCTGTCATAAGTTGCGAAATTGTAGGTGCAAGAATCACGGTTGGAATATGTATTTACACATGAGTAATTCGTATTGGAGTCGGATTCTCCGGCGATTCCATAAAAACGTTTTTTTGATGTTCCTGCAGGAATTTTTCCAATGTTATAGCAACTTGAAATGGAACCTTTAAGGTAGAGATAGCCAGCTATTCCTGCTACCTTATTGTCTCCATTCACGCTCCCTGTATTGTAGCAGTCTTTCATCTGTAGCTCTTCTGCATAGGCAGCTAGTCCACCTGCACGTTCGCCAGCATATATGTCTCCACGGTTATAGCTGTAGCGGATAGTTCCACTGGCGGCATCAGCAACAATGCCACCACAAGAAAATTTTCCCTTCGCATCTCCATGATTAGCGCAATATTCAATCACGTCAGCACTGCCACCAAATTTCCCGCATATTCCACCAGTAAATCTATCGCCTTTAATATTGCCATGGTTGATACATTTGGATATACTGTGATTTGCGATTCCTGCTATTCCGCCAGCAGACCAGCATTCTTCTTTTATGCTTATGTCGCCCATATTGTAGCAGGAGTAGATATTGCCATTGGTTTCACCCACAATGCCACCCGCCATATAACCTTTTTCGACTGTTATTGATCCGCTATTGTCGCAGTTAGTAATATCAGCATGTCCATAACCGACAATGCCGCCATTGTAATTACCTTGTTTTGCTTGGTAATTTCCTGAATTGTGACAATACTTAATGACCGATGAACCTGAGTTTGCCGCATTTATACCTCCGCTAGTATTTTGCCAACTATCGATGCCGTATAAATTGCTTCTGTTTGTGCAGTTAATAATGGTGCCGTCCGTTAAATTTCCACATATACCACTAGCGCCACCACCCGTAATTGAGTCGGCGTAATTGTTGCAGTTGTCAATGTACCCGTTTTTGCATGATGCTACAATGCCAGCATTCACTCCAGTGCTACCGATGATATTTCCGTAGTTGTTACAGTTGATTAAAGTATCGGCTCTGCCACAAATACCACTAACCCAAACAGAATTTTGGTAAGGGTAGAAGTCTGTGTCTTGAATTATCTTTGCATAATTTGTGCAGTTGGTCACACTCTTTTTGCTTTTCCCTTCATTGGAGTAGTCTATAAATTGGCCGAGGATGCCTGCCGCTAAATCTCCATGGGTATGGATGATGCCACTAAAGGAGCAAGAATCGATTCGGGAATTTTCGGCATGGCAAACAATGCCTCCTACCTTGTCGAAGGTTTTGAAATAGCAGTTTACTAGATTTACATTTTTGATCGTAGCATCCTTTATATACCCGAATAATCCGGCACCGCATTTGACGGATTCGTTGCGGAAAACTATTGAATCGTTAAAATAAAGACCTTCAATGCTGTGCCCTTGCCCGTCGAACATGCCGCAGAAAGTTCCGATCTTTCCTTTATGGTATGCCTCTGCCGACGTGTATGCGTCCCCAATCGGATTCCATTTTCTTAAGGAGAGTGAGTCTGCTGTCAGTTCTCCATTTTCATTAAACAAGTTTTTATTTACGACAATATCGGCAATGAGTTTGGCATTGTAATAAAAATTGCTGTCGGATTGGTTTACTTTGTTCATAAACCAATATAGCTGTCCGGCATTTGCAATTTCATACGTGTCTCCTTTTAATGTAGGTCGTTCGCACATATTATATTGGTCGCAAAAACCATTTGCGTCAAATTCTATTTTGGCAGGAATACCATAAGGCTCCGTTATATTCTTTAGCTCCACCAAATGGGGATAATAGACCTTGTCCTTGTCTCCATCTTCAACAAGATAGTAATCCGCCTTAATTGTCATGGTGGCCATGTTTGAAAAGGCATTGGTGCCTATCATTTGTCGGGTGGTTAATGGCTTGCAAGTGAGGGGATAGTTGTCATTCTCTGGTAGTGCGCTGGCGTATTGGCAAGAATCTGTATTGTAACAATTGACATCCTTCTCTCCATGATGATTACTTATTGATTCATATATTCCCCAAACAGCACCTACGTTGATTTCACCCGTCACACGGCTACTGTTCACGCATCCGTAAGCAGTGCCTTTGGCTATTATTCCACCCACATTCTCAACACCCTCAACTGTTCCGAAATTCATACATGAAAGGCATGAGGCGTGACCTGATATGCCACCAACATAGTTAATGCCTTTTACTGTGCCATAATTCGCCGAGTATCTCACCTGATCATCGTAATCGCAATTGGTGGATCCAACGATGCCACCGGTGGCATTGCCATTGTCGATGCTTGTGACATTTCCGTAATTGGCGCATCCAATCACTTTCCCACCCCAATCGCTAACACCATTGATACCGCCGGTACAGGAAGAACTGGTGACGGAACTGTAGTTTACACAATACTTTGTGTTTGCTTCGGCAATTCCACAAATACCTCCTGTTTCGCAATATCTGGCATGTTGGGTTATATTGCTTACCTCCCCATAGGTGGTGCAATTGGAAATGCTGCTTTTATTATTTAGTTCTCCGATAATACCACCAACAGAATTATTGCTTTGAGTCTCACTGCAGACTACAGAACCTTCAAATAGACAGCTGTCAATTGTTGTCTCGGCTCCATATCCACAGACACCTCCCATATAAGAAATATCGGAAAGTACATTGTCTTCGCTGGTTGAATTTTTCACGATGCCATTTTTAACTTGGCAATTCTTTATTGTGCTATTTATCGCATTGCCGACCAATGCGCCTATATGATCTTCTCCGAGAATAATCGGGTCTTCTAACACCACATTCTTTATGGTTGAGCTCGATATGTTGCCAAATAGACCAGAATTGCCATAAGAAACTGTGTTGTGTTCTTCATACAGTTTCAATATTACATTCCGTTCGTTATGATAGACTTTCAGTCCTTTGATTTTGAACCCTTGGCCATCATAATCGCCCCAAAATTTACCGCCCCAGTAGTGATGGCTCCAATAACTGTCTTCTTTGATTATTTCTTCAAGATAATAGTAGCCATTGGAACCAATAGGTCTGAACGGTTGCGAAGCCAAGTCAATGTCGGCTGTTTGTAGCACATAAATCTTTTCTTCGGGTTGGGTCTTGTCATTGAGTCCATTGACCATATCGGACAACTCATTCAAATCAGCAGCAGAACTGACTATGTAGGGATTTTCTTTAGTACCCTCTCCATCCATTGCATAACAAACGGAAGCCGTGCTAAACAATAAAGCGGTAAATAAACCTTTATAAATCATAAAATACAATTCTCAGGGGCAACCTCTAGCAATCAATTTTTCAGAACTGTTTGGCAGTAGAGGTCGCCTTTTTACTGCCAGACAATACGATGGACAAAAATACAATAATTAGTTCAAATTCGTTCCTCGTCCTATGTCTTACCGCATATTTTTTTATGCATTTTGATCTTTTCCTCCAATTGTAGTTTAAATAGATATTTGTCTCCAATAAATATCACAAAATAGCCTATAAAGGAAAACCTCTCATCGTGTTCCTTTTAATCAATAAAATATGATTTTTAATTTGTTGATATATAGTCTTTTGTTTATTTGTTGTGTAAAAAATACGCAAATTGTTTTGAATTTATGATTTTTCTTCCGTATATTTGTTGTGTAAAAAATACACTAATGTTAAACTAAAACAAGACGATATGAAAAAGGGAAATGTAAAATACACATGTGAGGAGTTGTTCGACATGGGCATCAAATTCCATCACTATACTAATACCGCCTATCCTTTGCGGGTTAACTCTTTGGCTGAGTATGAGTTGCATGACGTGGCGGCAATCCGTCGGGTGGTGGCGGAAAATATTGCGAATCAGAAGGAGATGAATCTCTATGTTCACATTCCTTACTGTAAGTCTCGTTGCAAATTCTGCGAGTATGTCGTGATGAACGATCCGAACGAGGTGAGCCAAGATCGCTATACGGATTATCTGCTCCGTGAAATGGATATGTATAAGCAACTTATGGGAGATACTCCTGTGGTCGGCTATGATTTGGGCGGTGGTACGCCACTCTTCTTGAGTAAGGAGAATTTGAAACGGATTACGGATAAGATCAAGAGTTTCAACTTCAAGGAAGGGGTTACGTGGAGTATTGAGACCACTCCTGTCATTGCCGCCAATGAGCCTGATAAGATCCGTTATGTGAAGGAATTGGGTTACGATAGAATCTCTATGGGTTTCCAAACGGTTTCTGAAAAATTGTTGGAGTCTTTGGGGCGAGAGGGGAGCGCAACCCTCTATGAACGGGCGGTCAAGAGCATTCGTGACGCTGGTTTTACTCGCTTGAACATTGACTTGATGTATGGTTTCTTGAACCAGACGGACGAGGATTTCGCCAATACGGTGAAATATACGATAGCGATGAATCCTGAATACGTCACTTTGTACCGCAATCGTTATAAGGGAACTAAATTGGAGAAGGAGTCTCAAGGCGTGAGTCTCTTCAAGGCCAACCGTCAATACGACATTGCTTACCGTTTGTTGAAGGAGGCGGGGTTCGTGGCAAATGTGGGTAAGAACACCTTCAGTAGGGTGGCGGGCGACCTCGGTACTTCTGATTATTTGACGACGCGCGTGGTGAATGCAACCTCTTATATTGGAATGGGTTTGGGTGTCCAGTCTTTTGTCGGCAATTATCTGGCGTATAATTTAGGGTGTGACAACCACAAAATGGACCGTTATTTCGCGGCTATTGATCGAAATGAGTTGCCTATCAATGATATAGCCGATATGCCTACGGCGGAGGTGCGGGCGAAGGCTTTGTCTGTCATGTTCTATTTCGGATTCATCTCCATGAAAGCTTATCAGAACCGTTTCGGCGAGGATTTCAGGGCTGTTTTTGCCGACGAAATCACTTATTTGGAGCAGAACGAGTTGATGCATTTCCAAGATGAGGATACCTTCATTTTGACGGAATACGGAGCTCACCATATCTATGGCATTATCCCTCTTTTCTATAGCCAACGCTCTAAAGAGGAGATGTTTGAGATGGCAAATCGGATTCTCAATCCTTCTAAGGGGGAGGCCATTTACTTGGGACAATACGATAGGAAGCAGTATGATGCTCCGTCTGTGGCGGCCGATATGGTGGTGCTCTCAAAGGATAGGCGTCGAATTTTGTTGGTGACGAGGGGCAATCATCCGTATGCCAACTGTTTGGCTCTTCCGGGCGGTTTCTATACGCCGGAGGATGATACGATAGAGCAGTGTGCCGTTCGCGAGTTGCAGGAGGAGACGGGAATCTCTGTGGCGACGGACGATTTGCAGTTGGTTAAGGTTTCAAGTGGAAAAAATAGGGATCCGCGAGGTTGGATAGTCTCTGTAGCTTATAAGGTGGTATTGCGTGAGGAGGCAAAACCCTTGGCGAATAGCGACGTTATCATGTGCAAATGGTACGATGTGGACCAGTTGCCTGATTTGAAGTTGGCTTTTGACCATGAGCGGATTATTAGAAAGGCATTAGAGGCATTGATTTGATGTCTCTCATAAATGGAAAATCATCTATTATGCAAAAGGGAACCCTTGTTCTGTGAGGGTTCCCTTTTAATGCTACAAAAATCTCATCATTGTCTTTGTCCTCTATAAGGCATTAGCCTAAAGAACAATGAATGATATCTTATTTCGTGACCACTACTCTGTAGCTCTCTCCTCCATTGTTTGAACGGACGAAGTACACACCATTGCTGGATACGGCTTGTTCTGTCATGATTTGCAGATTGTCGGTGTATCTTGTTTCGATTTGACCTACATATCTACCTGCCATGTCGTAAACGGAGTAGGAGCAAGGAGCTGCCGTGTTGCTCAATTTCAGCTCTTTGACCTTGGTGATGTCATGCTCGGCATCGCCAGAATAGATGTCTGATGGGTAAGCTACGGGCACATCGTCTATATCCAAATTGCTGAATCCTAGGTTGGCCAAGCGTGTAGGGTCATTCAATTGCTCATGGATAGGAGAGAGTCTGAACTTGTGCGAATAGGTGTTCTTAGGGAAGAGCATATACTCGTCCATTGGCTTTGCACCCCAGCTGTTGACACCGCCCAAGCCCATCTGATGGAGGTCGATACGGAGGGTGATGTCGTCGTCACGTTTCAAGTCCCATGGCAATTTCACGTCTGTAAGTTGCTCTGGCGTGTAGTGTTGTGCACTGAATTCCATGTATGGAGATCCTACGACAAGCAAACCTCGTCCCTCTTCGTTGGTGAGGGCAGCCCATTTTACGTCGGTACGTTGTCCTGTCTCTCCGATCTCCATGTAAGGAATGGTCATGGAATCGGCCATCGTTGCAAATACACCCATGAAACTGCTTCTGTTTCGTCCGATATAGTTCTCGTGAGGGCCACGGCCAAACCAGCGTACTTTCTCAAATCCGCTAGGTACGGTGATGAGGGTTCCTATGTTAGGAATCTCCGATAGGGTTCCGTCTGGATAAAGTGTGTAATCTACCAAAACATCACCGCTACCGTAGATGGTGTAGGTCAACGCCATCCTAGTTGATCCTGCGTCTGGAAAGTCGATTTGGAAATAGACTTGGGTCTCTTTCTCGGAAATCTCCTTAACCTCACAATTTTTGATGGAGCGTTTGGCTCCTGCGTGTCTCCAAGCAGCGCAACGGCTTTCCATACCGTTACCCTTGTCGTTGTCGATAGGGGCACGCCAGAAGTTAGGCACGGGACCGTCTTTGATCAGTGTCTCTCCATCGAAAAGATATTGCTTGATGGCTCCTGATGTTTGGTCGATGGTGACGGAGAAGTCTTTGCCCTCGATGGTGACTTCGTTGAAGCCTTTCTTTATGGTTTGGCTTTCCAAGGAACTGATGGCGATGCGTGGCGTTTTGCCCTCGCCCAAGTTCATCTTGAACTGGTCGCCAGCTATGCTAAAGCCTGCGTTGGCCCATAGCGTATTCTCTTTCAATCGGAAATCCAACTCCAAATGATAGATGGAGCCTGCCTTGGTTTCGATCTTCGGCAAGTCGAGTGTCACCTCTTTTTTGCCCAATGGGGCGATGTCTAAAAGAGCATTGTCTATCTTGCCCGACTCGATTCTCTTACCGTCTTCCCTTATGGTCCAATAACCCTCAGCTACGTCGGCGATGTTGACGAAGTTGAAACGGCTCTCGATGGAGACAACACCTTTGGACGCATTGACATTCTTGACGAGAATGTTCCGGTATTGGTATTTCACCTCCCAAATTTCAGGTTGAATGGTTCTGTCTGGGAATACGAGTCCGTTGGCGCAGAAGTTGTCGTCGTTTCGTCTCTCGTCGCCGAATAGGCCTCCGAAATTGAAGTAGCTGCTATTTCCTCGGCGCAGACCTTGGTCGATGAAGTCCCAGATGAATCCTCCGAACGACCGTGGGTTGGCATAGAAGGCGTCCATATACTCTTGAAGGTCTCCGACGCTGTTACCCATGGCGTGCTCGTATTCGCAGAGCATGATAGGTTTGTTATTGTTGTTGTAGCCATAGACTGCACCAGGGCCGAAGTACATCCAACTGTTCACGTCGGCATTGTCCCAGTCACCCTCGTAATGGACGGGGCGGGTAGGGTCGGCATAGTGGGCTTGATCCAACTCGGAGCGGAATACGTTCCCGTTTCCAGCTTCGTTACCCAAAGACCAAAGGCATACGCAGGCATGATTCTTGTCACGTTGCACCATGGAGTTCATACGTTCTACGCAGGCACCTCGCCAATCGTCGCTGTTTTTAGGTAATTTGTCGTTGGCACCGTGGGACTCCACGTTGGCTTCGTCGATGACATAGATACCATATTGGTCACAAACGTCGTACATACGAGGGTCGTTTGGATAGTGGGACATACGTAGGGCGTTGATGTTGAATCGTTTCATCAGTTTTACATCCTCCACCATACGTTCATAGGAGATGACGCGGCCATGGTCAGGGTCTATCTCGTGGCGGTCCACACCTCTGAATTTGACTGGTTGTCCGTTGATGAGGAAGCGGGTGATGCCGTCAGATCCTTTCTTCAATTCCACCTTGCGGAATCCTACTTTGTTGCTCTCATACTGAATGGCGTCGCCGTTTTTGTCTTTCAGGGTCATCACGACTGAATAGAGGTAGGGTGTCTCTGCCGACCATCGGTTAGGTGCCTTGACAGCAACTTTGAAATTGGTGCTCACCTCTCCATCGGGTTTGATGTCGTTCAGCGGATTGGTGATGGGATCGAATATGGCTTTTCCCTCGGCATCGTATAGCCCGAGTTCCAAACTATATCCGGAAACGTCAGCATCGCCGAAATTGTCCACCCATACGTTGGCATTCAAAATTCCATCTATGTAGTTGTCGTCCAACGTAGAATTGATTTGGAAATCTTGGATATGGGCCTTTGGCGTGGCATATAAATATACGTCACGGAAAATACCCGATAGGCGGATGAAGTCTTGATCTTCCAGCCAACTACCGTCGCACCAGCGGAATACTTGCACGGCGATATTGTTTTCGCCTTTTTTCACTTTGTCCGTCACGTCAAATTCGTGGTCAGTGAAGGAGTTCTCGCTATAGCCTACATATTGACCGTTGATCCATACGTAGTAGGCCGATTCGACACCCTCAAAGTGCAGGCGGATACGTTTTCCATCCCAATTTTCAGGAAGGGAGAAGGTACGTTTGTAATGGCCTACAGGGTTGTAGCTGGTGGGAGCGTCAGGTGCGGAAATCCACCAGTCGTCTGCCCAAGGGTACATTACGTTGGTATAGATAGGGTAGTCGTATCCTTGTAGTTGCCATGAACCGGGCACGCTTATCTCTTTCCATCCGGAGACGTCGAAGTTGTTCTCTTGGAAAGAGTTGAGTCGCTCTTCGGGTTTGCTTACCCAATAGAACTTCCAAGTTCCTGATAATGTTTGATACCATTCTGAGCCTCGTCTATTTCCTTTGATGGCCTCTTTTACGGAACTGTATGGCATGGAGGTGACATGAGGCTTCAGCGTGTTTACTCCGAATATGGTAGGCTTGCCGTTCCATTCGTTGTTTTGGGCTCGGCTCTCAGTTGCGCATAGCGGCGATACCAAGAGGGTTGCCAATAATGGGTATTTAAAACTGAGTTTCATGATTATCTGGTTTGTTTGGTTTGTATGTGCTTTATGATTTTGCCGTCTGCTTGTCTTATGAAATAGAGTCCTTGACGGATATTCGCTTTCTCGAAGAGATGTGAAATCGTTTGGGAGGAGTAGTCTCCTGTGAAATCCACGTGACCGACCAGAATGCCACTAATGTTATATACTGGCAATCGTTGGTTCTTGTTCTCTGCCATCAGATTCAAGACGGTGGTGAAGTCGCTATTTGGCGCGGCAAATTCAATCCAATCTATGTTACCATAGCTGCCTGTGATGAGGACTCTGAGCACGTGCTCTCCCGCTTCGATTTTGTTTGTCTTTCCGTCGATGGTGCAGTAGGTGTTCCAATCTTCACCTTGAGGAATCTCGATGGTGTCGGAGACGGCAGTTCCGTCGATGAATAGGCGGAATCCTGCATGTTCCAAGCCGGAAGATACTTTTGCGCGGAACTTGTAGTTGCTGCTCTCTTTTACGTTGAGTGTATATTCCAACCATTCACCCGTAGCGGTGTAGCCGATGGCATATCCGTCAGGTGCGCCTTCTCCACCTAGGGCGACGATGTCCACGCCGTCTTCACGGTAGGATCCCCCTTCGTTGATGAAGTCCTTGTCGTAGAAAGAGACGCTTTGTCCTCCAAGGTCATAATCTTCCAATTGGAGAATGCCTGGGATCGAGTGTTCCTTATAGGCTTCTTGTGGAACAATTTCCGAGAAGTCGGGTAGGATGGAGACCTCCACGGAGAAAATGCCTTGGTAAGCTTTTTCAATACCTGCGTTGTCGACGACGTTTTGGGAGTGTCCGTCGTTGTCGTGGCAGTAGTTGTAACCTGCTGCGTTGGCTGCATTACCGCCAGGAGCTCTGTCATAGACATTATAAGCGACTTCAAAGCCACTTGAACCTTCGTCCTGATAGATAGGAAGAACCCAATAGTCGGCCCATTGTGAGGCTGAAATGTCAGTGATATAGTTGTATAGGATTTGACCTCCTTCTCCTTGGTTGGAGAGGGTGTAAATAGGACCACAATCGGCCAACAATTGAGACACATGGTGAATCTTGTTCCAGTTGATGTGGTTGTTGTTCATGGCAGTCGGAGCCGTTGTCCATCCAAAGCCGACCGAGATGCCGGAATAGTTCATGTAGGCCAGCTCGTTGTGTTCGATGACGATGTCGCGAGGATAGCCTGCGCCGATGCCGACAGAACCTTGTGATTCCGTCGTGACATGGTGGATGTAGTTGTTCTTTATCGTGTCTCGCGTACAGATCTCAGCTCGGTCCGTAGGGTTGTAGGCTTCGTGTATCTCTGTTTCGTCGTCCTGTGAGAATTTTCCGATCATGATGCCGGCTGCACCCAAGTCGGTGAAGATGTTGCCTTGTATCATGTCGTCGTTTGTGCCGGAGACGAAGTCCAATCCCGTCATGGCCATTTGGGCGAATATGTTTTTCTCAATACGAATATGGTGTGCGTTCTCTACTCTAAATCCAGAAGCTGGACGTTTCAGCAAGAATTTGTTGCTGCTCAAAGGTTGTCCAGGGTGTTCATCCAACACATCGAGATGGTAAAGTCCTGCTTGCAGGTCCATGTATCCTTTTTCGCTTGGCAACGTGAAGTTGGTATGGGCGAATGAGATACCCTCGAAAGAGATGTAGCCCACCTTGTTGGACGTGTTCTCTCCTTGGATGGAGACCAAAGTTTCCAGGCGGGGCGCCACCACTAGGCTCTTTGTCAGATTCTCGTTCTCACGTGCCTTGTAGTAGAGAACGTTTTCAGCCTCGTCCAAATACCATTCGCCTTCTTGGTCGATAAATTCGTAGGCGTTTTCGAAATAGAAGCATTGTTGCCTAGGCGGGTTGCTCATGAAAGCAGTTCCCAACATCGGATATTTGCGTCGCCAAATCATTGTGTGTTCAGGTTCCTGTACCTCTATTTTGCTGATGTTGCCCTTGTTTGTGATTTTGCTTAAGCGAAGGATGGATTCCGCCCATGCGATCATCAAGTGCATCTCCACTTTGTCCAGCTGGTTCCAATTGGCCACTTGGTCGCTATAGACTTCGAAGCCGTGTCCGAAGGTATCGACTTTCGCCAAACGGAAGAAGTTGTGGTCTCCGTTGTCCTTTAGGTTGGGTTGGCGGGCGCGGATGGCTTTTTTGCCATTTACATAGAGTTGTCGGAAGCGGGCTTCGACGTTGGGGGCTGCCCAGATGTTGTTCTTCTCGTCATAGAGCGTCCAACCGTTGATAGGGATGCCTCCCGTCACCAACGGAGTCTCTTCAGGATAGTTCTTATAGCGTACGAAATGTCCGTTTTTTCCGCCATCCTGATTGTTCAGGGACAAGGTGTTGGTCAATTGGTAGGTTCCGCCACGCAGACAGACTGTTATGTCTCCCGTCATGTTTTCATTCACCTCTCTGACTGCCTTTTGTGCCTTGGTGAGAGTCTTGAACGGAGCCTCGAAACTTCCGTCGTTCGTGTCGTTGCCCGATGGAGCCACGTAGAAAGTCTTTTGGTCTTTCGATTCGTCATATTGATTGGTTTCCCCTTGGCAAAAGGCCATGGTCGGCGAAGCGAGAAGAAGCCCCAGCATCGTCTTCTTTGAGAAATGTTTTAGAGAGGGGAGTAAACCCCATCCGATTTTAGTTTTGGTTTTCATGGTCCTTAAAATTAGTTGTTCATTCTGTAATTTGGTATCTGAAATATCTATGTCTATCTTCACAGAATTATGATAAAACAGAGAAAAGAAATTCTTTTCCCGTACACCTCCGTATAATATCCTAACAAATGGCAGATGTTTGTTTTATGGTCATTCTGGTCTGATAGAGAGTTTGGTCTCTGTTTTATTGTATCTTTGTTGGCAAAAATAGTGATTATATTTAAAAATAGGTTGATTTTGCGGAAAAGATTGTGTTGTTCTCGTGAAAAAATATAGGTTGCTTGGACGGTGGGGAAAGTTGGATGAGGAGTAGGGTGCCGGTTGAATCCACGGAGATAGAAAAACGTAGATTTCGTCACGGATCTTTCCTGTTAGTGACCGATTCACCGATATGAGTAGTCGAGACAAAGGAAAAGGCAGGAAGCCTCCGTATCGACGCTATTAGTGTTGCCTGCCAAAGACGTGCAGGCACCTTCCTAATAAAAAAAATCCTTTTCCCTCAAACCTCTTCTATAACATAGATTTCCGTTATGCAAGAAATGTTGAATGAAATTTCAGTGATATTTCGCAAGTTTTCCTTTATTTTCCTTTGTTTTTCCAATAAAAATGCCGAAATTCGCAACGAAATCTTGTGGAAGAATTCCACAATGGTTTCGGAATTTTTTCGATAGAAGTTTAATTATAAATTTTAAATATATAGCTATATGAACAAAGAAGTTTACGAAGTACCTTCAGTAGAGGTAGTTTCTTTCGAGGTAGAGGGTGTAATCGCTGCTAGTGTAGAATTCCCATTGGGCGCCCCTGAATTAGAGGATTAATTATTGAGTAGATATGGGTTGTGATTTATATGAATCTCCTTCTATAGAAATTCTATTTATAGAATTAGAAGGGATGATAGCTCTAAGTTTTCAACCAGGAGGAGGTGGTCAAGTGATGCCTATTGATGGTGGCGGTACTCTTCCTAATCCTGAGTTTGATTGATACCCTCGATTGAAAATAAAAAGGGAACATTGTTATGATGTTCCCTTTTTATTTGACGTTTCTTTTATTGTTTGTGTCTATAGCTTGTTTCGAGGCTGATGTTATTTGGACAAATATCCATTATTGATTGGAATTAATTAATGGGGTGTGTGGCGTCCGAGAATGGCAGAATGCTACCTTTTTTTGATGAAACTGTATGCCTCCTGTTTATAGCCTCCTTTCCAAACCAATCGACAGCATTTGGGTGCAACAGGTTTCTAGTAGGGAAGGCTCTCATCCTAAATATTGATGCGGAAATTTTTTTGATAAGAGTCATTAGCTTCAGTAGGTCTAAAATAGTCGTGAGTTAGGCAAGATCTTAGTTTGTTTTTTCTGGTTAGATTGTATTGGATTGTATTGTTGTCGGTTGTTTTCTGTTATCGGAAGGAATGGAAGTTGTGCTTTTTTTAGAGAAACAGTCGCTTCCTGTTATTACTTGTTGTTCTTGTAGGTTGAGAATTTTATGTGTTATGAAATTGCCTTCTTCTCTTGAAAAGTGGTGTTACAAGACCTCTTAATTTTGATGTGTCTTTCTATGAGCATGAGTATGAGTAAAAAATATAGGTGGCCTCGCAGAATCTGCATTTGAGGTTTGGAAGTTTGTGTGTTTTGTATAAAGTAAAAGCGGAGAAACCTCAATATTTCTCCGCCTTCTTTTGTTTTTGACTGGTTTGGAACCAATCGATTATTATTCGTTTGCAGTCTTAACGAATTTCTCGCCGTTGACAACATATATACCTGGCTTCAAGCCTTGGAGACATGTTGCAGACTCTACGTTCTTGCGAACCAAACGACCTGTCATGTCGTAAACATCAACGTTGCTTATCGTGAAGTTGCCTTCTGCGTCGATAGTGGTAACTCCAGTGAGTTCATCATCGAAGATGAGACCAAGTGATGCTTGTGGTGCACCTTGTGCCTTGTGTAATTCGATAAGAGCTCTAAATGCGTTGAGTTTGTATGTTTCCCCTGCAGCAACGAATTTGTTGTCTTTGAATCCGTAGTATTTCTTTGTTTTCGTTACTGTACCTGATTCTGCTTTGAATGTTCCCCTATAGAAGCACATGTTGTTACCAATTGCTCCCGCTTTTAGATTTTGAGACAATATTACATCTTCAAGTTTGTTGTGAATCTTGTGCCTTTTGCCTCCATCCTTTACATTGTATAGGATGCATGGATATCCTGCTTTTACAGATGGTTCTTCTACAGATGTGAATTTTACAGAATTTCTTGATTCAATGTATTCGCTAAACGAATAAACAACACCATTGAAGCTAGTCATTGGTACTTCGTATGGTAATACGAATGATTGGTATCTTGCAGTATCGTTTCTTGTATAAGTAAGTTCCTCCGCTACAAAGTCTATTGGAGTTGAGAAATCAACCTTGTCTGTGATTACCAAATTTTTACAAACATCACCTGCTACGACATTGTTACCCGTGATAGTAGTTGTGTTACCAGCAAGGAGCAAGTCATTTTCAGTGTCTATTGCTTTGAATTCTGTGTTTACACGGAATGTTGTGTCTCTCTCTCCTGTCTTTTGAGAGTAGTAAGTCACCTCTTCAACAGGGAATTTCTCTATCTTTTCCTCTGAGTGCGAGCCGTATGTTGATGTACAAGTGTGGACATATTTGTCATGGTCAGGCTCGCTCTCTACCAATTGCCATTCGCCGAATGCGTGAGGTGAGGTGATTACATCTTTGTGACTCTCATTACGTAGGCAAGTTCTGACATATCTGTCTTCTGTGCCATTTTCTAGCGTACTTTCAAATTTATATTCTCCCCATATATGACCTGATAGATCATCGATGGCCTGTTGAGGGTTGCTGATGCGAGTTTTTTTGTCTTTTGCGAAGAATTCTGTTGGGTCGTTTTTGCATGTGAAGTAAACGTAATTAGGGTCTTCGTCGTCAGTACATGTTATTGTTCCCTCCAAAATGTGCTCTTCGAGTTGGTGACCAGTAGCTGGAATTGTAACTGCATCAAGAGTGGTTGTTTTCGTTGCCTCTGCGTTTGCATAGATAACTCCAGGCTCGTTTACACAAGTGTAGTATAAGAGATTACCCTCTTTCTCACATTTTGCGGCTTCAGCTTTGTGCTCTACCATGTGGTGACCCAATGCTGGAATGAATACTTCACTCTCGTTTGCATAAGTTTCATAGTGTCCATCATTAGGGTTTTTGTAGTAAACACCTGGCTCATGTTCGCACAGCCAATATACGTTGTTACCTTTTGTTGTACAAGTTGGGGCTTTTGCTTCGAATTTATCGCTGAAGATGTGGTGTAGATCTTGTTGATCCTTGTCGTTCGTGTATCTAGGGTCTCCAGTACAGTGTTTGTATTCGTAAACTGTCTCTCCCTCGAAAGAAGGGAAAGCGTCTGTGCCAATAGTTTGCTTGAAAGGTTCTGCACCCTTGTTCAAAAGGTAAGCGATTTTACCGCTTTTGAAATCGGCATCGGAAGAAGCTCCTGCGTCGTTCTTTGTTACAACAGCATAGTAGCTATCTGAAATAACGGCTCTCGTGTTTGTCTTGTTGGCAA
>JAGCWQ010000168.1 GCA_017961765.1 Paludibacteraceae bacterium
AAAATTATTTAAATGCATTTACTCTCTGGATGGTCACAAGTCCCTGATCGAACTTATCGAAACAATAAAATCAGAAACCACCCAAATTCCGACAAAAATAATCAAAATATAGAAGAAGACACATAACAACCCCCATCTATTTTATAAAAAACGGTTAAAAAAGAGGAGAAAACTGCTATTCCTGCAAAAAGTATAACAAAACATCCTATTTCGTTTCCTTAATTCTAAATTAAACTCTACTTTTGTAGTTGGAAGTAATTTTTCAAAGGTTCTCCGTTTTGAACCAGTCGGCGAAAGTTGCCTCACTTAGGGATTTAGGACAATGTCTTTATCCCCATCACTAAACCTGATGACGGATGGCCATGCCCCGTAAATTTCGCCAATTTTCCGATAGAGGTTCAAATCTGGAACACGGGATCATCTACATAACCAGTCAATGGATAAAGCAGGACCACTCGAAAAAACTTCACACAAGCAAACACTTCACGTTAAGAATGGAGACAAAAAAAGAGCGTAAAATATTAACGATTAGGAATCTTGTAGCCTTGGGAGAATTTGCTCTCCTCAACCTCTGTTTTCTGGCAGTCTTTTTGCTTTTAAGCAAGACCTCCCCAGCAGAAGCCATCAAGATTATTCCAAGGTCGTACTTAGTCATGATAAACTTGGCCTACGCCATCAGTCTATCGCACGTAGGCATTGTATTGGACCAACGAATCGTCACAATCGACAAAATTACGGGGAAAGTCACGAAGACCTGTTCCCTCTATGCCCTTTTCATTCTGCTGATAAGCGTGTTCCTGGTCGGAAAACTTAACATCAACATGACCTTCTGGAGCATCTATTTATGTGCCTTCTACGTCTGCGCACTCTGCTGGCGAATCGTGGCCCGTATCATCCTAAAGCACTACAGAAGCAAGGGAAACAACTACCGCCGCGTCATCATCTTGGGTGCTGGAACCATGGCTAAAGAGCTACAGGAGACCATCAGCGCCAACTCCTTCTACGGATACAAATTCTTAGGATTTTTCGACGACAGGGCGGAAGCCGACTACAAAGTGGATCCGCAGATGGTGAAAGGAAAGATCGACGACGTTTACCAATTTTGCAAAGAGAACTGCATAGACGAGATTTTCTGCGCCCTCCCTGCTGGAGACGACCGCAAATCCCTTCCTATCATCCAATTCGCCGAAAAGAACATGATACGATGCTTTATCGTACCCGACTTCAAGCGATTCATCAAAAAGAAAGTGGCACTCTCCTTCTTGGGCGACGTATCCGACGCAATTCCTATCATCTCCCTACGAGAAGAGCCGTTGCTCGAATTCCAAAACAAGGCATTCAAGCGTCTTTTCGACATTGTTGTCTCATTCCTATTCTTAATAACGATCTTCCCGATTCTCTATATCGTCCTCGGAAGCATTATCAAACTGACCTCGAAGGGTCCTGTGTTCTTCAAGCAGACCAGAACAGGTAAAGATGCGGAAGATTTCACCTGCTACAAATTCAGGACCATGATGGTCAACAAGGATTCAGATACATTGCAGGCGACGAAAGGCGATGCCAGAGTAACGAAAATCGGTGCGTTCATGCGTAAGACCAACCTTGACGAGATGCCTCAGTTCATCAACGTCTTGAAAGGCAACATGTCCATCGTGGGACCGCGTCCGCACATGCTCCAACACACGAAAATATACTCCGAGCTGATCAACGAATATATGGTACGCCACTTTGCAAAACCAGGCATAACCGGCTGGGCTCAAGTGACTGGATTCAGAGGCGAGACTAAAGACTTGGAAGACATGGTTGGACGTGTCAAAAGAGACGTATGGTACATCGAAAACTGGTCGTTTTGGTTGGATCTCAAAATCATCGTCCTTACTGTCTATAACATGATCAAGGGCGAAGAGAACGCTTATTAGTTCTCTTAACCGAGACAATAAGCGTCCTAAACAAACCCAGGACGGAAGAACTCCTAATTATCGAATTTCGATTCGCCTTCCAAACGAAGAATGGCATGATTTTCACCACAATTGATCATGCCATTGTGTTTATGAACACAACAATGGGCGGGAAGGACAGAAAACACTAAATCTAAGGAAAGAAGAGAAGCCTAGAAAAGGATAGAAAAATAGGGCGAAAGCCTCATCCTTACCTAAACCGCACCCCCTATTTTCCATACGATCAAGAAAGTTTTTTCGAGAAGAGGAGATTTTTCCATAGAATCTATATTATAAAACATATTTTCATACACATTAAAATCTTGCCAAATAGTAATATTTTATCTATTTTTAGGGTGTTTTTAAACGAAACAGCAAGATTTGCATATATTAACCTTAATAATATCATAAAAACAATTAGATATGGGAACAGCAATTGACTTTCTGATTGACATTTCAGACAATATGAGTAAGAAACTCAACATTGCGCAAAAAGCAATTAAAGAAGAAATCATACCCCTACTAGACTTCTCCGATAGCATAGGAATCAGGACATTCCTTTCCATCGCAAAATCCCCAATCGTCATCAACTCCATCGATTTGGGAGAGACGAATAGACATGATTTCACGGAAAAGATAGACAAATTGCCCATCCCGAACGCAGGTTCTCCAATCGGATACACCGTAAAGAAATCCCTCGAACACCTCAACGAAGTGGAAGCGAGCAGGAAACGTATCATCCTCGTCACAGCCGGCGTCGAGACGGACGGAGGCAACTACGAATTCGAAGTGGAGAAGAACCTGAAAATCGACAACGTACAAGTAAACATCATCGGTTTGGGACTCAGTGGATTCGAAGAGAAGACGGCCCAAAAGACCGCCGACATGAGCCACGGATGTTTCTGCAACATACCTTTGGACAAAGGAGACGACAGCCTTGCCATCAGCAACATTCTCCAACCGCTCAAAGATATACTGAACGGGAAAGAAGTCATCCCTACCCCAGTAGCCCAAGCAGAACCAGAACCAGCACCCGCACCGGTTCCAGAGGTGAAGCCTGAACCTGTTGCATTCCAAGAGGTGAAAGTGGAGCCAATCACGATAACACCAAAAGAGGAAGAAGCTCCTATCATAAACAGAGTGGCGGCAGACCCTATTTCAGAGAAGATAGAAGAGGTAAAACCAGAGCCTGCACCAGCTGCGAAACAACCAGAAGTCTCCGTTAGTTTTCAACCTCAAGAGACTATCATTGAGTCGAAAGTGGAATTCCAACCGACAGACAGGAGCCAAATTCAATTCCAAACTGAGCCAGACAGCAAATTAGCATCCTTCTCTTCTTTCGACAAAAGGGCAGATGTTCAAAATATCAACCAGCAACTCGCTGAGAACAATGCGCAAATCGAGAAACTCCTCAAGAAGAATGAGGAAGAACTCAAATCATTCGCTATCAAGCAACAAGAGAGCAACCGAGAAATTGCAGAGCTTCGTGCGGCAGGCCAAAAGGCTGTAGCAACCATCGAAGAGTTGAAGAAATTGAATACTAACGCAAACTCAGAGATAGATCGCTTGGAAAAATTGTTGGGACAAGCGCAAGCCGACATCAAGAAACTCACAGATGCACAAAATTCCGCATACGCTGAAATCCAACGTCTTAAGAAGATTGATGAAGATGTCATCATCCTACAAGACGCGGAAGAGATATCCAAGAACTCTCGAAAGAATGAGATGCAGATATACGAAATGCTCATGAAGAGATACCCAGGCCGTGTGATTTGGATCAACAAAGATGAGAAGAAGAACATGGGATACGACTTCGAGATTAAGTTCGACGACAACTCCATCGAATACTACATCGCAGGAAAGGGCATTGACCAAGACCGCACCTTCTTCCTTTCCAAACTCGAATGGGAGAAATGTTTGAAACACAGCCGCAACTACCAAGTTTATTTGGTGGACAAGGACAACCGAATAGCCATCATCGACAATCTTATTGGTTGCATCCTCAGCGGAAAGGTTCACCCTCTTGCTGGAAAGAACCAGAAGGTCAAGGCAGGAAATGTTCAATTCTCCATCGACTAACAAAACGGATTTGCAAGCATTTCAGCGAAGATTTAATCAATTGAAATACATCATTTCACAAATAAAAAACTCTCGTCCATCTCTGGGCGAGAGTTTTTTTGATAATGGGATTCCGATCAAATATGGCCTTGGAAATTTTCATTTTTCAAGCGGTTGTGCTATCTTTGAATGGTTATTTATGTGAAATACCTATTCTTGATTGGTTATTGGGTTCTGCCAATTATCAATAAATAAATCTATTGAACCCTTCTTAATTCAAATGAAAAAACTTTTTACTTTAGCTTCCCTTTTTTTGACAGTTGCATTTTCAGCAAATGCATCGGAAGGACTGACATTGGTCGGCAACCAATTGTGTACTGAGAGTGGACGCCCCATCCAGTTGAGAGGTTGGAGCACACACGGCTCCTGGTTCAAATATTGTTACGACGAGGAAGAAGACTTCGCCGCCATGAAGGAGGCAGGTGCCAACATGGCCCGCATTGCCATGTACATCAATGAAGGCGACGGCATTGACGTGGAATGGGTAAAGTCCTGTATCGATTTTTGTGCCAACCAAGGATTGTACTGCATCGTCGATTGGCACTTAGAAAGAGAGTCTCCCAGCATCAGCAGAGGAAATCCAATGACTTTTGTAGGACAAGCAAAAAACTTCTTCCTCGAGATTGCCAGCTACGTCCAGCAAAAGGGTTACAACCACGTTCTGTATGAATTGTGCAATGAGCCCAACGAAGACATGGATGGGTCTCCTTACGAGGTGGGGAAAGAATATGTATGGGATTGGATTAAAGACTATTGCAAAGAGATCCTTCCTATCATCAAAAATGTAGATCCCGACGCTATCGTATTGGTAGGCACCCCACAATGGGATCGAGGCGTAGTATTCCCTTTCATGGATCCTATCGACGAAATGGGATTGAATGTCATGTACAGTTTCCACTACTATGCGGGCAACCAAGAGAGATATTTGGGATTATTGAGTTCAGCATCGGCATTCATTCCCCTATTCGTAACAGAATGGAGCATCTCCAGCGACGCCCAAGGCTCAAAGGATGACACCAAAAGTGCCGACAAGCTCATGGAGGTATGCAACGGAAAGAACTTGGGAGGACAAATCATCAGTTGGGCAAATTGGAGTTGGTCTGACAAAAACGAATCATCAAGCACATTCCGAAGCGGAAGTTATGCAGATAAACTTTGGTCCATGTCGGGAGATTACGTCAGAAAATTATTGGCCTACGGAGACAACTTCACTTTCAGCGAATCATCCGCTTACGAGGGGGCTCAAATTCTCGACGGAGAGAATGACCTCTACTTGCAATTGGAGAAATTTGACGAAGGTGGAAACTACAATGCCTATTACGATTTCGACGAGGATTGGGTGCTTTGCAGCCCTGTTCCATGTAACGCAGGAAACGCAGGCATAAACGGCATCCGAGAATCTGATTTTGTAGATATCGGTTACACGAACGAGGATGACATGAGCAACAGCTACTACAACTTAGGTTACATTGCCCAAGGAGAATGGGTGAAATACACCATTGACGTCAAACAAGCGGGCGACTACGAATTCGAGACCTACACCAACAACCATATTGACGAAAACATCATAGCATTCACTGTTG
Source organism: Paludibacteraceae bacterium (assembly GCA_017961765.1). GTDB lineage: Bacteria > Bacteroidota > Bacteroidia > Bacteroidales > Paludibacteraceae > RGIG10190. The sequence continues at coordinate 5,639 of JAGCWQ010000168.1, forward strand.
ACGGCAAAAATGCGTTGGTGGATGAAGATGGAAATGAAATCTATCGTGCACTTGAATTGCAAGCAAGCCTCGATGGTGACAAATATGAAGGTTTCCACGATTGGGACTGGACTACGCCAATATCACCCTATGCAACCGACAAAAAATTCCGTCTGCGCTTCAGGGAGGCAGGGGAACATAAACTAGGAATCGTATTCATGACATCTGCTTCAGGTCTGGGTTCTCTTAAAATAAAAGGAAGTCCAACCGAGATCGTCAAAGCCAACGATATCAACAGACAAATAGTTCGCATCTGGCCTAACCCTGCCCAAGATGGCACGCTAAACATTTCCGTCAACTACGATTCTAACGTCACCATCTACAATGTTCAAGGTGTCGCCGTATTCTCCCAAAATGTAGCTGCCGGCACGACAAAACTTAACGCTCCACTTGTATCTGGCATTTACTATGTGACTATTCAAAACGAGAAAGGCTTCTCCACCGAGAAACTCTCCGTAAAATAATCAAGACTCTATAGATTTGGCTGATTTTCATTGCACATACCGTGTTGGTGAAAATCAGCCTAAAAAACATCACAAACCCAAAGTTCAAATCTACCCCACCCTCAGAAGAGACTACGACGCTGCCTATTCCACACAAGTTCATCAGAAAAGAGAGGAAAACGAACATCTTCTCCATTTTTATTACTATATTTGAGACGGACTGCGGATTAAGGAATGATATTTCTAAGCCTCACTATCCAAACAAAAAAATGAGACCAAGAATGAATGATTCTTGGCGACACGCTCAAAAAAGATCAGAAAATAGTCGCTAAAACGGAAAAAATATGGCAGCAATCACCTTTTTACTTGATTATAACTCCGTTGTAGGAGAAGACGCATTCATCACAGGCGAAATCCGTGAACTACAAAAACAAGACGGAGCCCTCCCCATGAAATATGGTGTGTCAGGCTGGGAAGTCAGTATAGAAACTAGCCAAAAGTCGTTCGACTACCACTATCTCATCCGAAGGAATGGTTGCTTAGAGAAAGTTGAGATTCCACTCTCCCACCATTTTGAATTACCAAGCAAGGAGAGCAAGTCCGTCCTTGTTTTTGACAAGTTTGATGCCTGCCACATCAGCAAAGCCATGTCGTCGTCCGCTTTCTCCAACGCCATCAAGTCGAGGAAATACACGGCACAAAACACAGACGGCATCCATATCCCCGTCATCTTCAACGTCTGGACCGATAAAGTAGATTCAGACCACACCCTTGCCATCACGGGAAGCGACAGCACCCTCGGCAAATGGGCGGAAAACAGCATGAAGGAGATGGATGGAAACCAATATCCCAAATACACATTCATCGGGAATGCGAACAAAATCAACTTCCCCCTTGAATACAAATACGTTGTCATAGACAAAAACAACGAAAACAACATCTATTGGGAGAAAGGCAACAACCGTTACCTTTGTCCTTCCATCAACCGAATCATCGACAGCATCATCGTCAACGACGGAGAACCTGACTTCGGTCTTCCAGCCTTCAAAGGTGCAGGAACAGCCGTTCCTATCTTCTCGCTACGAAGCAATGAAAGTTTCGGTTGCGGAGAGTTTTCCGATTTAAAACTGCTTGTCGATTGGGCAAAAGCGACCGGACAGAAGATCATCCAGACACTGCCCATCAACGACACAACCATCACAGGCACTTGGAAAGACTCCTACCCTTACAGTGCCATCTCCGTCTTCGCCCTCCACCCCATCTACATCAACATCGGCAAGGTGGGAGAAATCGAAGATGCGGAACTTTACGAAAAGCGAAGGGAGGAACTCGCCGAACTCAAATTCGTAGATTACGAAGAGACCCTCAAGCTCAAGATGGGCTACCTCAAAGAGCTCTACAAGAAGAGAGGCAGCGCAACCTTCAAGGAGAAGGCATTCATCGCATTCCTTGAGAAGAACAGCCATTGGCTGAAACCATACGCCGTATTTTGCTATCTACGGGACAAATTCGGCACTTCCGACTACACAAAATGGGAGGACGACGCCAAGTTCTCCGCCAAAAGAATCGAGAAGTATTGCACCCATGGTTCCAAAGAGTACAAGGAAGTCGCATTCTTCCTCTTTATCCAATACCATCTCCACAAACAACTGACAGAATCGGTTGCCTATGCCCACGAAAAAGGAATAGCACTAAAAGGCGACATTCCTATCGGAGTCAACCGCCACAGCGTGGAAACTTGGATGTACCCCGACCTATTCGACCGTAACGGGCAAGCGGGCGCACCGCCTGATGACTTCTCCAAGACTGGACAAAACTGGGGCTTTCCTATCTACAATTGGGAAGGAATGGCAAAAGACAACTACCGCTGGTGGAAGTTGCGCTTCGAAAACATGGCAGAATATTTCGATGCCTACCGCATAGACCACATCTTAGGATTCTTCCGAATCTTCCGTATTCCGTCTGGCGACACGCTCGGACTGATGGGGCAATTCACCCCTTCCCTCCCTCTCTCGGAGGAAGAGATCCGAAACTTCGGCATCGAGTTCGACCCCAACCGAGACTGCGAGCCAGTCATTACCGAGAACTTTTTGGACGAAACATTCGGAGAAGAGAAGATGTTTGTCCAATCAAAATACTTAGTTCGGGAAGGCGAGCGTTTCCATTTGAAACCCAACGTCAACACGCAGGAGAAAATTGCCAACATCCAGATAGACGGAACGCCGGAACGCTCGGCATTCCTGAAATTCGGGCTGATGATCCTCACCTGCCAAACCCTCTTCATAAAAGACTACAAGGAGAAGGGAAAATACCATCCAAGAATCTCTGTTCAGCAAAGCAATGCCTTCCGCCTACTCGACTGCAGGCAGAAAGAACAGATGAACAGGCTCTACTCCTACTATTATTACCAACGGCAAGACGCCTTCTGGAAGGATCAAGCGATGGAGAAATTACCAGCCCTCACCAATGCGACCAACCTCTTGGCCTGTGGCGAAGATTTGGGCATGGTACCTGCTTGCGTCCCTCAAGTCATGGATCAACTAGGCATCCTCAGCCTTGAAATCCAACGAATGCCCAAAGAGATGGGGGTAGAATTCGGCAGGCTGGAACGCAACCCTTACCTCTCCGTCAGCACCACGTCCACACACGACATGAGTACCATGAGAAGTTGGTGGGAAGAGGACAGAGCGAGAACCCAACGCTACTTCAACAACGAACTCAACCAATACGGAATGGCTCCACTATTCTGCGAGCCTTGGGTATGCCACCAAATTATCGAACGGCACATGGCAAGTCCTTCCATCTTCGTCATCCTACCACTCCAGGACTGGATGGCCTTGGACGGCGACCTCCGTTGGAAAGAGACCGCATCGGAACGGATAAACGATCCCGCCAATCCAAACAACTATTGGCGTTACCGGATGCACATCACATTAGAGAGGCTCATCGAAGACACGAACCTCACCTACACAATCAAATCAATCATCAATCAATCAAAGAGATAAGAAAATATATGGCAAAACACCTTCCAGCAAAGCAGAGAAGAGGCGTGACATAGCGTACAAAATTCGAAAAATAATTCGCCCTTCCTATTGCATATTCAAAGTTTTTAGATACCTTTGCACCGCAAATGCGGAATATGCATAGCGAAAGTGTTGGTGCGTTAGTTCAGCTGGTTAGAATACATGCCTGTCACGCATGGGGTCACGGGTTCGAGTCCCGTACGCACCGCAAGAAAAGGAGCGATAATTATCGTTCCTTTTTTGTTTTTCGGAAATCCCATCATCCGTTGAGGCGAGAGATACTCCGCCTCCGCTTGACACATTTCCGCCATGTCTAACACCTTAAATTCAACGCCATGCGAAAAGAAGATTTAGCAAAATTCAAAGGAAAGAAAGTAACCTTCAAAAAAGTCAGTTCATTTCCAGACCTCAAAGTGAAATTTGTCGATTCATTTCCCGACTACAAGATAAAGGTAGCCAACGACAAGTCGTTCGCCGCATCAGAGGTAATCACATACCAAGAGGTGACAGCCTTTCCTGACGTACAACTACAGAAAACGAATAGTTTCGAAGACTTCCAAATCTGGTTTGAATAATCGGACAATAGAAAAAGCAAGAGGCATCTCCGCTCCCGAACAAAGGAAAATGGAGGTGCCTTTTTAGGAAACATTCCAAAATTTTACTACATTTGAAGAGTGAATCAAAAAATGGGAAATGCCATATCAGCTACTTAATTTTAATTTTCAATTTAATAAAAATCATGAACAAGAGAAAAACGCTTTTATTGTGTGGCCTACTAAGCTCTACCTTTGTAGGTATTCCGGCTAACTTTATGCGAGTCATCCTAAATGACGGAACACACACAGACTATCTAGTCAAAGACATTGATGAAGTTGTCTTCATTGACGACACCATTCCAGACCCTTCGGACAACTATGAATATGTTGACCTCGGATTGTCTGTGCTTTGGGCAACCTGCAACGTCGGTGCCACAGAAGACTACGACCCAGGATGGACACTTTCTTGGGCTGAGACCGAGACCAAAGACTCCTTTGACATCATGTTCCACAAATACATCAAAATGGATGTCGAAAAAGAGGTCTATACAGGAACAGATCGACAACACTACAAATACACAAAATACGTTACAAATTCGAAATACGGAGAACTTGATAATCTTTCCGTTCTTCAATCGGAAGACGATGCTGCCACTGTCAATTGTGGTAAATATTGGCGCACCCCATCCATGAATGAATTGAACGAATTGAGGGGCAAGTGTACATGGACATTCACCGAGGACTACAAAGGCGGCCACGTGGGCTACATTGTCACGAGCAACGTTCCCGGATTCACCGACAAATCGATTTTCATCCCTTCTGCAATGACATGTAATAGTCAAGGATGCAGCAACTATCTAGGCAATAGCGGTTATTATTGGTCCAACGAATTGCACGCAAACGGAGCAAGCTGCTGGTCTTTGCATTTTTATGGCGGGAAAGCTCCTGACACAGGTTCTAATGATCGAAGTCTCGGTGCTTCCGTTCGTGGCGTTAGAGAAAAAAGCACGGTGAATTTAAAATACACGGTGAATTTCTACGACACAGACAGCACCTTGCTATCCACACAATCAGTTAAGTCAGGATCAGCAGCAAAGCCGGTAAGCATAAAAGACAAAGAGGGGTATCAATTCCTCGGATGGTCTGAAAACATAGACAATGTAGATAGAAACATCGATGTTTACCCGTTAATGTACAAGGCTTCAGGCGAAATAGGATCCTATGAATATGTCGATTTAGGACTGTCAGTACTTTGGGCCAGCACAAATATCGGTGCGGAAAAAATCGGAGATAACGGAGCTTTCTTCGCTTGGGGAGAAACTACTGCGACAAAAACAGGAAGCACCTCCGACTACTCCTATCCTAGGAAAGAGGGGACAAACTATGGCATGAACACCCAAATAGAAGACAACGACACCCGACTATTCCCTGCTGATGACGCCGCAAGCGTCCAATGGGGAGAATCATGGAAGACTCCAACCGTAGAAGAAATGCAAGAATTGATATCAAAATGCAACTGGAAATGGCTAAATTCGGTTAATGGATCCAAAGTAGGCGGCTATGTTGTAACCAGCAAGATGAAAGGTTATGAAGACAAATTCATTTTTATTCCAGCAGCAGGACGACACAGCGATAGCCTGCTATGGGATGAAGGGACAAACGGAGCCTATTGGACTTCAGAAAACAATGACACCTCAATGAGCGCGTACGCATGGCTTCTCTATTTCAACCAAGGAGAATATAGCATAAGATACAACTTCAGAAGCAATGGATTCTCCGTCCGACCAGTAGCAACCAAATAAGATAAACGCTTATGAAAAACATAATCAAAAAAGGATTCTGCTTACTTGTTCTATTAATGGGCATGCAGCAGTTATTGGCCGAAGAAGCCGTTTTTCTCATCTTTGAGATGAAGACAGGCGCCACCTATTCGTTCCTTTTGTCGGAGTACCCCGTCATCACTTTCGACGACGAGCACACGATTGTGAACAGCGACATAGCCTCAACCTATGTCACCGACGAGATAGACAACTACCACTTCGAAGAACGGGAAGTCACCCAAATAGCACCTGTCAAGAAGGACGAAATCCGTTTCGCTTATCTAGACAGAAGCAACGTGAACATCTATGGGTTGGATAACGGACAGGAAGTGCAGTTGTTCAACCTATCGGGCTTGCTTCTTAAGAAGGAAGTTGCCTCTTCGGAAAATCTCACAATCAGCCTTCCTGAAAAGAAAGGAATCTATATTCTAAAGATAGGTAACCTATCGGTGAAGGTCATCAAGAGATAAGGCAACAACATCGTCAATCAGGCAGGAGAAAATTCAATACACAAAGGATTTTCCCCTGCTTTTTTATAACCCATAAATTCCACGCTTTTAACAGATAACAAGATAAAACAATTGCAAAGAGTAACAGAAAAGCATATTTTTGTATTTGAAAATAAAAACGGAAGTTTATGGCAACAATAATAGCAAACCCGATATACGACTCAGTATTCAAGTACATGATAGCCAACGAAAAAGTGGCTAAAATATTATTGTCGGCCTTACTGAAGAAAAAAGTGGTCAAAGTAGTCCAGCTACGCAATGAATACAACATTCCTATTTCGGACAATCTTTCCATTTTTCGCATTGATTTTGGAGCTACAGTAAGTGAAGAGGTTGTGCTTCCTGATGGAAAAGTCGAAGAGAAGGAACGTATGGTAACGATAGAACTGCAGAAAGTCTATCTGCCAACCGAAATATTACGTTTCCGCCAGTACACCGGGACTCACTATTGCAATCCCGACATGGTTCACCACGTAAATTTTGACACGTTGAAGGAAGCTGCAGACCCTATGGTCTCGGTCTACATTCTTGGACACAAGTTGGATGTAATAAACGAATGTGTTTGCTACATAAGCAGAGAGTATCGAGATTACAACGGCAATAAGCTTGATGTTTTAGACCCTTTCGCAGAATCCCTGACACACGACAGCATAATTGTACAGGTCCCTCTTCTACCCAATGACAATGTAAGGAATCGTGTTGAAGAGTTGCTGCAAGTAATCAATCAATCAAAAAAGACAAGCGACAAACATTTCCTAACCATTGACGAGGACAAATACTCAGGAGACGAAGAAATGCAGGAAATGATACGCACGCTCAAAGGAGCCGCCTGCGATTCAGACATCCGACTCCGAATGCAACTAGAAGATGAAATTCTTGGCGAATTGAAAAACAAAAATCTGACGATAGAAAAGCAGAAAGAGCAATTAGCAGAGAAGGAAGAGCAATTGGCAGAGAAAAACGAACAATTAGCAGAGAAGGAAGAACAATTGGCGGAGAAGGAGGCAAAATTAGCAGAACAACAAGACAAACTGGCTTCCTTGGCTAAGGGTCTTCAAAAAAAGGGATGGTCCATCCAAGAAATTTCTGACTTCATGGACATGGATGAAGATTCAGTAAAAGGATTCCTGGCTGACTAGCATTACTCATCCTAAAAAAGATGCGAAAAAAAAGAGCGGACATCTTGCTGAATTAGAAAATTCGTACTACTTTTGCACCGCAGAAATGAGGAAAGAGATTCCGAATGGAAGCAGACATAGTTTTGGTGCGTTAGTTCAGCTGGTTAGAATACATGCCTGTCACGCATGGGGTCACGGGTTCGAGTCCCGTACGCACCGCAAGAGAAGGAACGATAGATGTCGTTCCTTTTTCGTTTTTTGGACATCCGAATCAGACAATATCCACTCACCTATCTTCCCCCTGCAAAACCGAAGCCCCCTAAAGGAAACAGGAATCAAGACATAGAAGGCAATTACAGAAAAAGGAACAGTCCCACACCGAAGCGTGAGACTGTCTATTTTCCTATCAGCTACATTACATGCATCAGAATACTCATCTATCGACTCTCTATTTTATATGTCAGAAATCACTCTTCCAACTTTGTACCTTGAGCCATCAACACAGCATCCATAATCGTCATGGCTGCCATCGCCTCCACGATAGGCACAGCACGAGGCAAGACACAAGGGTCGTGCCGTCCACGAACAGCCATCTCGACGTTCTCGCCCGCTTCGTTGACCGTTTTTTGAGCCGTCAGCAAGGTAGGGACAGGCTTGAAAGCCACCCGGAAATAGATGTCCTCTCCGTTCGAAATACCGCCTTGGATACCGCCCGAATGGTTCGTACGCGTATGGATGCCTGTCTCGTCCGAATAAAAGACATCGTTCATCTCAGAGCCTCGACGACCGACGCCCTCGAAACCCATACCATACTCAAAGCCCTTCGCCGCATTGATGGAGAGCATCGCCGCCGCTAATTGAGCATGCAACTTACCGAAGACCGGTTCGCCCAAACCTACAGGGCAACCCTTCACCACGCAAGTAATCACACCTCCGATGGTATCTCCTGCCCGTTTCACCTCACGCACCAGTTCCACCATCTTCTCCGACGTCTCCGCATCCGGGCAACGCATGATGCTCGCCTCCGTAGCCGACAAGTCCAACTCCGTATAAGGCTTCTTCAAAACGATTTCGCCCGCCTGCGAAGTATAAGCCTGAATGGAAATGCCGAGACGCTTCAGATAAAGTTTTGCCAAGGCACCGCCCACGATACGGGAGATCGTCTCTCGAGCAGAAGATCGTCCACCACCACGGTAATCACGCACACCATACTTCATCGTATAGGTGTAATCCGCATGGGAAGGACGGTACTTATCCTTTATATCCGAATAGTCCGAAGAGTGTTGGTTGGTATTCCAAACCGAAAAAGCGATAGGCGTTCCTGTCGTCTTCCCCTCAAAAAGGCCAGACATGAATTCGACCTTGTCGTCTTCCTTCCTTGCCGTAGTAATATCAGACTGCCCGGGTTTTCTCCTGTTCAACTCCTGCTGCACGAATGCCTCATCCACCACCAAACCGGCAGGCATACCGTCAATGATGCCTCCAATGGCCTTACCATGCGACTCACCGAAAGTGGTCAGCCTAAATCTATTTCCAAACGTATTCATACGTTCCTTTATCTACTTTTCTAATGAAAAAAAAATGGTGAGTCTTGAAAACTCACCCTACAAATCACTTGCCACAACCGTTGCAGCCACCTTCGCTGCCACAGCCGCTTCCGCAATCACCGCCACCGCAGTTGCCACAACCGCCACCGCTGCAACGATGGGTCAGCACAGCCAACTCCTCTGCCGTCGGTTCGCGGACTTCCAACACCTCGCCTACGAAATGCAAGGTCTCTCCTGCCAATGGATGGTTGAAATCCATCTTCACCTTCGTATCCGTAATCTCAAGGACAATACCGTTCAAACGGTTGCCTTCGGAATCCATCATCGGAACCATCCTATCTACGGCAATATGTTCGTCGTCAAAAACGCCATCCACCGTGAAAATGGACTTGTCAAGATCCACCACGCGTGCCTCCTCGAAATCGCCATACGCCTCATCGGGAGTCAACTCGAAATCGAACTTGTCACCCACCGTGAGATTCTTCAAGTGGTCCTCGAAGGGCTCAAGCATCATTCCCATGCCGAATGTAAACTTGAGCGGACGCTCTTTAGTAGCCTTTTCCATCAACTCCTGACCACCCTCTTCCGTAGGGACGAAAAGGTCATACGATACAGCCACGAACTTTTTGTCTGATATAACCATGCTTAACTATTCTTATTAATGATTTCTAATTCAGTCGCAAATTTAATTAAAAATCAGGCTTCCCAACGCTTCTAAGAAGAAAAAAGGAAGCCCCAGTGCCGAACAAGAATTTACTCACACTCTTCCTGTTCAAACAACTTGTTGATTCTCGGTTGCAAAAGCCAAACTCCCACAATGAACATCCAAAACAAGAAAAACTCCCCAATGAACTCGTCGCCCTTAGGTTCTCGTTGCATCTCAGCTGTCTTCAACAACTTAGCTGCCACATAGGAGGAATAAAAGAAAGCGAATATAGCGAAGAGATGGCAAGGGAAAATAATCCCTATAGCAGCGAAAATCGTACCAGGAGACACATTCTCAAACAGATTGACATTTTGGACGAAGAGATTTTGAAAGAAATAAAGCATAAAGGCTGTCATAGCCAACAAATAAACCACGGGAAATATAAGAGCAAAGACAGGAAACGCCAGACTCCTCTTTTGTGACGACGGCACCCGATTGTTCAAAAAGAAAAGCAAGACCAACATATAACAAGGCCATAACAAAAGGGAGAGTTGCATCAAAGGAATGACATTTTTCATCGAATTGTAAATGTTAGAGGGGTCAAAAAAGCCCTCCGCCTCCCACTGTTCAATATCGGCCGTCGGAGTAGGGAAACTTTGCAACACATAAATCCCCATCACCAAAGAGGGGAGAAACAGCAACAAAAAGAGTTGCCAATGTTTCATCTTTAGAAAAAAGTTTTTCATATAATTCTATTTTACACAAATTAGTAACACAAGATTCATCAATACCAAAAATCCTAACAAAGTCAGGATTGCGAGGCAGGGGTAGCGAAGCAGAAGCCAAACTTCACGATAGCGGGGACTCCCAAAATCCACTTTACTATCTGTTTTACATTGTTCAAACAACCGATTCACCCTCGGCTGCAAAGACCAGACCCCGATAGGGAAAAACAAAAATCGGAAAAAATCGCCAATATATTCTTTCTTTTGGGGATTTCTTTGCAATTCCGCCATGTTCATCAATTTTGCCAATCGATAGAGAGCATAGAGAACGAATAAGAATGTAGATAAAAATGCAAACGGGAACCAAAAAACATAAATGCAAACCACAAAAAAACTCCCAAAATCAAAATTTTCGACAGAAAAAGCATAAGACAGAGGAATCAACGAAACAGAGAAAAGGAAAGGAAACGAGAGTCCCCAATGTCCACAATAAAACTTCTCTTTGAGCGATGAAGACAAACTATTAGAAAAGAGCCTCCGAAGAGAACGCATATAGAACGACCAGCCCAAGTTGTAAACAACAAGAGACTAAAGATGCGTAAATCCATGACGACATTTACCCATTTCATATAAAAAACAACTTCCTCCAAAATGAACGCCACAGAGATTGTCAGCATCAGACCGAAAAAGAGAACCGATGGAAGGGCAAGAAGCAAAAACAATAGCCAATGCCTACTCTTTAAAAGGAAAACTCTCATAACCAACCACTTAAAAATCATCACTCAACCGTTGCCTCTCGTTTATCCTCCGTAAGAGAGGGGGATGCCAATGCGGGCTCGCCCTCCACCCAACGATTCACCCTCGGCTGCAAGTACCAGACCCCGATAGGAATGAAGAAGAGGAGGAAAAAACAGCCGAGCGCCTCCTTCGTTTGGACACTCCTTTGCAGTTCCACCATTTTCATCATCTTTGACAAAGAAGAGAGGAAGAAACAGAGAAAGGGGAAAAACAAAGCTCCACATAATAAGAACAAAGGGAGAATGGGATTCCCAGTAAAGAGAATAATCGCACACACTAAAAAACAACCGACGCAAGAGAGTACGAGATAAGAACCATTCAAGAAACTGCCCTTCTTCAGCGATGTTGGCAATTTGTCATTAAACAATCCCCAAAGAGATTGCATATAAAAATAGTCAATCAAAGTCGTAGGCAATATAGTTATCCCAACGATAATCCACAAATAGACCATTAGCGATACTAAAATATCAAACACATCATGAAAGACACTACTATAATTCCAAGCCATCAATGCCAGAACCGAGAAGAATCCACAGTGATAAAAAAGCAAGGGGATACAAATGATCAAGAACACCTGCCAATGCTTACTCTTCAAGAAAAAGTCCCGCACAATTGGCTTCTTCAGAAGCGACAGGACAATCACGACCACGAGGCTCAGCAACCAATAGACACCGATAACGATCAACAACCAATCAGATAAATAGGTCGAGCCAAAAACTGGTTTATCCAAAACAACCATGGCAAATATTGCCAGCATCAGTCCCAAAGTGAAAAGAGAGGGAACAGAAAGAAGCAAAAACAATAGCCAATGCTTGTTCCTCAAAAAAAAGTTTTCCATAACCAAATCCTTATAAAACCGTTATTCTACCATTGTCTCTCGTTTCTCCTCGGCAAGCTCCACCCAGCGATTCACCCTCGGCTGCAAGAACCAAACCCCGATAGGAAAAAACAAGAAAAGAAAGAAATCGCCAAACACCTCCTTACCCTGAACGTTCCTCTGCAACTCTGCAATTTTCATTGTTTTCGCCAAGAGATAGACGCCATAAAAGAGCAATAACAAGCCCAACGGCCAAAATAAACAATCAAACCAGTATAGAAATAACAATAAACCCTCACCTATAGGTGGTGGAACACATAACATATTCAAAAAGCCGAAAAGAAACAACCAGACAGTAACGAAGAAAAAGAAAGGAAGCGAAAAACAAAAAAGAGCAAAGCCCCGCCCTATTTTAAGCGACGAGGGTACTCTATCATCAAACGCACACATAAGAGAGTACGCATAAAACAACCATACCAAAGGGGAAAATGAGAGAATAATTGGCCAATACGAATCAAACAGACAAAACAGAGAAAGAACGATTATGTCTGAACGTTGGAAATGCCCCCAATAATCCACAAGCACTATGCATAAATAAAGAAGCCATGGGAAACTGAAAAGCAAAAACAACTGCCAATGCTTAATTTTCAGAAAAATCCAGTTGACATCATCTCTATTCATTGGAATCAGCGATAATTAGTTGAACAAATCTTCGTCCCATCCGAATTCTATCTCATCTCCAGAAAGGATAATTGCCAAGCCATGGACATCGTCCCATTCACAACCGCAAAGCCAACCATATCTTTTGCCATCTCTGTTGAAATAGATACTCTGAAACTCAATAAGTTCCATTAAAGAATCCTTCGTTACATTTTTTCTGTTATACTTGGTTGGTATGTCATACCACGATCCTATCTCGTCATAATTCTCGAGGTAATAGGTCATCAAC
>JAGCWQ010000169.1 GCA_017961765.1 Paludibacteraceae bacterium
CGAAGCCGCAGGCGAATATTTCGACGAACGGACAGGCAAATGGAAAAAGAAAGAGGAACGCTCTTCTGAGGATCGTCCACAACGCAGATTCAACGACGACGAAAAGGAAGGATTCAAGAAGAGACGCTTCGATGATCGTGACGGAGGCCGTCCTGACAGAGACCGCAAGAGACGTTTTGACGACCGTGACAACGACCGCCAAGGCTGGGACCGCAAGAGACGCTTCGACGACCGTGACGACGACCGCCAAGGCTGGGACCGCAAGAGACGCTTCGACGACCGTGACGACGACCGCCAAGGCTGGGACCGCAAGAGACGCTTCGACGACAGAGAAAGAGGCGGAGACCGTAGAGGTGGATTCCGTGACCGTGACAATCGGGAAAGACGCGACTTCCGCGACAATGACAGGAGAGACCGGTCAAGAAACTTCCGAGAGAACGATAGAGACTTCAAAAACTCTAACCGACCAAGGGAAGACCGATTCAAACGGGACAACAACCGCAGCAAGTTCGACCGCAAAGACCGCGAACGTAGATTTGACGAAGATGGGGAATAAGTAAATTCTCAAGCGATAAGATAAGACAAAGGAGGTGCAACAGCCTCCTTTGTCGCTTATATTAGGTAACAAAACGCACCTTTGCCCCACAGAACAGCAAGACGCGGAAATAAAAAAGAGCAGCCTACCCGACTGCTCTCTTAATTTTATATAAACTTCCATCAAGGCTCAGCCACCTCACCAATCAACGTGGCAGAAGTCGTAGAGAGAACCTTCACACGAACAAAATCTCCAATCTTGTAACCCGAACGAGGGAACACCACCACCTTGTTCTGTTGCGTACGACCAAAAAGTTGGTCTGAAGAACGTTTCGAAACGCCCTCAACCAAAACCTCGAAAACTTTTCCCAAGTCACGTTGGTTGCTCTCCGCAGAAAGACGGGTCTGCAAGGCGATAATCTCATTCAAACGGGCAATTTTCACCTCCTCCGGGATATTATCCGGCAAATTCTTCGAAGCGAACGTGCCAGGACGCTCCGAATACTTGAACATGAATGCAGAATCAAAGCCGACCGTCTCCATCAAGGAGAGAGTCTCCTTCTGATCCTCCTCCGTCTCGTCATGGAAACCGCAGAAGACATCCGTTGAGATGCCACAGTCTGGCATGATTCGACGAATCGCCGCAATACGATCGAGATACCACTCACGCGTATATTTTCGGTTCATCAGTTTCAAGATGCGGTTGCTACCCGACTGCACAGGAAGATGGATATGCTTACAGATGTTCGGATAGGCGGCCATCACCTCCAGAGTCTCGTCGCTCATATCCTTCGGATGCGACGTCGTATAACGGATACGCAAGGTAGGGAAAGCCTCTGCAATGCACCTCAACAAATCAGGGAAACGAACCGCTTCACCCGACTCCGCCTGAAAATTGTACGAGTTGACGTTCTGTCCCAAGAGGATCACCTCCTTGAAACCACGGTTCTGAAGGTCCTGTATCTCGTTCAAGATACTCTCCACCTCCCGACTACGCTCACGTCCACGAGTATAAGGGACAATGCAGTAGGAACAGAAATTGTTGCAACCACGCATGATGGAGACATAGCCACTGATATGTCCTGCGCCGATTCGCGACGGGATGACATTTTTGTAGGTCTCCGTCTTGGACAACTCCACATTCATCGCCTTATGTCCAGCCTCAGCCTGTCCGACGAGGTTGGGAAGATCCAAATAAGCATCTGGTCCGACAACCAAATCAACCACCTCATTTTCAAGCAACTCCTTTTGCATACGCTCGGCCATGCAACCCAAGATGCCAATCAAGAAACGTTTTCCCTTCTTGCGCATCGAATTGAAGAACTGCAGGCGGGAGACAATCTTCTGCTCCGCGTTGTCGCGGATGGAACAAGTGTTGATGAAGATGGCATCTGCCTCCTCCATCTTGTCTGTCACCTGATAACCAATAGTTTGCATGATGGAAGCTACCACCTCGCTGTCGGCCACGTTCATTTGGCAACCATAAGTCTCGATAAAGAGCTTTTTTTCTTCACTATTCACAGATTTAGAGTCTGTTTTCATTTACCGTAAAAATTAATTAAAATAAAAATGGCATCCCACCTTATGGGCAAAGAAAACCATTGTAATCAAACCGTTACAAAAGTACATAAAAAATCGTCGTCCATAGTCTATCGGCAAGAGTGATTTTGCAAAAACAAAGAAATTGATTGGGTATTTCACAATCTTTACCTACTTTTACACTCTGTATAAATGTTTAAATTTCAATAACATGATTCGACTTCTTAAAAGATTGGCATTTTTAGCTCTCGGCGCATGCCTAACTAATTGTCAACAAACAACAAACAACCCACAAAACGACATCAACAAAAATGACTCCATCATGGAAACGCAAGGAAAAGGAGAAGTTACGATTGCCATAGACACTATTGTACGTGTTGGCGAAGGTCCGATTTGGGACTACAAATTCCAGCGACTACTATGGATCGACACACAAGGTAGCCTTTTTATATATACACCTAAAGACAAGAAAAACAGGGAAATAAAGCTGAGCAAACAAATTGGAACCGTTGTTCCCTACCAAGAAAACAAAGTGGTGGTGGCTTTGGAAGACGGCATCTACATGATGGACTTGAGCAACGAACAACTCACGTTACTTGGCGACCCGGAAGGCAGGGAAGCAGGCAACCGATACAACGACGGCAAATGCGACGCTGCCGGCAGGTTATGGGTAGGCACGATGGACAAAGATTGCACCCCGTTAAAAGCCAACTTCTTCAAGCTTGATTCTTCGTTGAAAGGTGAGAAAATGCTCGATAGTGTAACCATATCCAACGGCGTGGCCTGGTCGCCCGACGGGGAAAAGATGTACTACCAAGACACCCCAACCAGAAAAATTTCGGCCTTTGACTTTGACGAGGCGGAAGGAACGATCAGCAACCGACAGGAAATCATCACCCTACCTGACGATTTAGGAACCCCTGACGGCAACACCATCGATGAGGAAGGGATGCTTTGGGTGGCCAATTGGGGCGCAGCCTGCGTCACCCGCTGGAATCCGAACACAGGCGAACTACTGCAAAAAATCGACGTTCCCGCTCTCAACGTGACAGCCTTGGCCTTTGGTGGAGAAAATCTAGACGAACTCTACATCACCACCGCCTCCCTCTGGATGCCCGATGGCGAAGGCGACAAATATCCCGAGGCTGGAAAGACATTCGTAATCAAGCCCGGTGTCAAAGGAATTCCGTGCCGCTATTGGGCGAAAGGGGAATAAACATAGCAGTTCTCCGCTCGCAAGAAATATGTACAAATATTTATAGTTTAGACATTTACAACAAATTCTCATAAAAAGGAAGGGGTAGACTCCCCGACTCAAACGACTTAATAAAATTGAGAACCCCGCATGAATTTTGAATGCGGGGTTTCCTTTTTGAAAAGAGGATGCGTCAAGGTTCGTTTTTTTTCCTACCTTTGCAAATAAACATCCACCGAAGGCCTTCCTTTCCCAAAGGAGCCCCAATGGATAAGAACCTTATTTTTGCAAAACAAGAAAGCGATGGATAACGGAGATAAAATGGTCCTCAGGACCGACAACTTGGTAAAAAAATATGGAGAAAGAACAGTTGCCAACCATGTTTCTGTCAATGTGAAACAAGGCGAAATCGTAGGTCTGCTCGGACCTAACGGAGCAGGAAAGACAACCACGTTCTATATGACCACGGGACTTATCGTTCCTAACGAAGGCAGAATCTTCCTCAACGACCAAGACATCACCAGTTACCCCGTCTATAAGAGAGCCCAAATCGGTATCGGCTACTTGGCTCAAGAGAACTCCGTATTCCGAAAAATGAGCGTGGAGGACAACATCATATCTGTTTTGCAGATGACAAAATTCTCAAAAGAATACCAAAAGGAAAAACTGGAGAGCCTCATCAAAGAGTTTAATTTGGGACACGTACGCAAAAGTTTGGGAGACCAACTCTCAGGAGGAGAACGCCGCCGTACGGAAATCGCACGATGCCTCGCCATCGAACCCAAGTTCATCATGCTCGACGAGCCTTTTGCCGGTGTTGACCCGATTGCCGTACAAGACATCCAAGACATCGTTTGGAAACTAAAGGATAAGAACATCGGTATCCTCATCACCGACCACAACGTGGACGAGACCCTGACAATCACCGACCGTGCCTACCTCCTTTTCGAGGGAAGAATCCTCTTCCAAGGCACACCGGAAGAGTTGGCAGCCAACCCTATCGTAAAAGAGAAATACCTCGGTAGGGACTTCGAATTGAGAAGAAGGAAAAAAGTAGAAGAGGAATAACCACAGAGACGGCCCATCCCCGTCTCTCTACATACCATCATCGTTATGATAAAACTGAACGATTTGCAGAAAGTACGCGGGATTATCGCCTTTTTCATGGTCGCGCTGGTGGTGTCGGGCGTGACAGCCTTCCCTATCGAGACGGAGTTGAACCTCTTGTGTTCCCTTTTCAAAATCGACTCGGAGACGGTGAAGACAATGCCGGACATCTTCGGGTTCCTCTACTCCACAAAAGAGAGTATCACGGAAATGAACAACCAAGCACCCCAATTGGCCTACGGATACGATTGGCTGGCCTTTGCCCACCTAGTGATTGCCCTAATCTTCATCGGCCCTTTTCGTGACCCCATCCGCAACAAATGGGTGATCCAATGGGGAATATTGGCTTGCGTGGGCATCCTGCCTCTCGCCTTCACTTGTGGCATAATTAGGGAGATTCCTCTTTATTGGCGTTTCATCGACTGCTCTTTTGGCGTTTTTGGCGTGATTCCGCTCCTTTTGTGCTTGAAATATATAGGACGAATGGAAAAAGAGGTCGCCCAAGGAAAGGCAGAACTATCTGAACCCTGATTCTTCGCCCCCTTCTGGCTTTCCCAAAAGCACGATTAAAAACCTTTATTTCTTTGAAAAACATGAGCAACAAAAAGAACATTCCTTTTGCCATTCTTCTGATAATCATCTTAGTGATTACCATTGTTACCAACAGTTTCATCATAGTCATTCCTCTGTCGATTATTTTCGGAGTGACAATCCTACTTCTAAAGCAACTATATAAACTATACAAACGATTAGACGACAAGCAAAAACGCAAATTCTTAATGATATTTGCCTTTCTCCTATTGATTGCCACAAAAGCAGGGTGTTTTTGGGAAAACATCTTCTCACTAATCACTCATTGCAATGTGTTGGCCGGCTTTGTTGCCTCTATAGGATTCCTCATCGGGGAGTTACTCTTCGTTTGTGCCTTGGTTGGCATAATCCTGCGGAAGGCCTATAAAATGATACGCACGGGAAAGAAGGAGAAAAGCCAAGTAATTGAATTGAGCCTATTCGTTACTATTTTAGCCCTATTCTTCGTTCTTCCCAACGACATCAACCCTTTTGAGAAGCCAATTTACATGAAGGCCTATCGAAAGCTACCTGGGGGCAGTTCAAATTTTGTTTTCTACAAGGACAACACTTTCAAAGAGGTATATTATACGTTAGGAACAGACATCAACAAAGGCCATTACCACGTCTCAAACGACACGATATTCATTGATGACACAGACTGCCAGTCGAAGATAGGCGCCCAATATGCCATTATCTCCATTGAAAACAAACACCTTGATTTCTATTTTAATCAACGTAAATTTCCTTACGTCATAACAGAACTCCCCCAGTCGAAAGAGGAATAGGAACGCACGCTACACAACAATAAGACATTCAATTAATCACAAGAAAATCACGCAACTTTCAAAGAATCCTTTTCTCCAATTACTCCACCCTGACTTTCACACCGTCCACCACATAGACTCCTTTAGACCAAGATTCGGTGTTGAAGAAGAGGGTCGTAGCATCAGCCACACAAGAGGCCACCTCCCTGCCAGAGAGATTCATGACCGTAACTTTTTTTCCTAAAGGAGAATTCTTTACAACAATCTGTCCATCAAGCCAATAGACATCCGTCTGCTCCTTTAGAATAGTAGCGACTGCGTTTGTAGAAGAACCCGACAATTTGACTGGAGTTGCAACACAGTAGTTTCCTGCTCTGACATGCCAATTATAGAAGAGCATATACCAACCCTTGTTGTTAATCCATTCCAGATTGCAACCCGTCAAGGAGATCAAGCCCTCCACCGTGTAGGGGAAATGAATGTCACTGTCGGTATGCGAATGATAGAGAGGAGCCGTCGTTCCCTCCGCATCGATATGGTAATGTCCTGCCTCCAACACAACGCCTAAAGGCAAACGAGCCTCTTCGCCCCCTTTCAACCCTTTGTAGGTTTTGGAAAAGACGATAGTGTTTGTCCCCTCGTCCACAATATTAAGTGTCGCATCCAAAGCTTGGGTCGGATAGATGGAGATGGAATCGATGGAGAGCGTCCTTTCCACGACAAACTGCATAAACTCCTTGTCGAAATTGCTTCGTGTCCAAGCATTCTCTGTCAGTTGCTTCTTGCCAACCGTTCCGTCAAAACCAGAAGCATCCTCTACATAGATAAAAGTCTCCCCCTGGGGCAAAAGAACCGACAGGGCGTTACCCTCCCCCAACAGATCTCCGCCTGCATCATACCATCGGTAGTCGCCAGGCTCTTGCACGGAGAGCTCGATTCTATCGCCAGCCCGCCCGCTCACGTCGTCCAACCGCAACAGACCAGAGGTAACGATGACACTATCCGTAGCCGATCCGCAATTGGGGGAAAAGACCTCCACAGAATAGAGCCCCGCATCTTTTACCGTAAGCACAGGCTGAAGAGCCCCGTCTATAGGATTACCATCCTTATACCATTGGAAAAGCAGGCTTGCCCCATCAGAAAGTCGAGTATCAAGTGAAACAAACGATGTTTGACAGATGTGTAGATCCTTGGGGAGCGTCACATTTAAGTTTTCAAAAACATTCACGGTATCATTCTGGGAACAACGACCACTATCCGCCACCACAATATATCTTCCTACCGTCGAGGTGGAGAATTCACCACCTTCAGCCACCATCTTTCCCTCTTTCATCCAGCGAAGAGCATACTCCTGAGGTAAGTCAACGAGGAATTTCGCCGTTCCGACCGCACAAAGAGATTGGTCGGGTCCTGCATCCGGCTTCCTGCAAGAAGTATAGCAGACATCCTCGTATGTCGTACCAATCATCACGTTATCAAGAAAGGTGTAGCAAGTATCCGTCGGACACCAAGTCTCATCGTCTCCCCCATGAAACGTAGAGATATAGAAATTGTCGATTTTCACATCGCAGGTGGTGAATTTCCTTCCCGTCAGGAAGAGCACCTCCTCGCCGTTCACCCAAGCCTGCACTTCGCCATCTGCCTTGTCGGGCAAGGAGTTCATCTTCACCCGTTCTGTGATGTGGTACCATTTGCCACGCTCGGCCACAACCAGCGTACCATCAGGGTAAAAAAGAGGGACATCCAGTCCGAAAGTCTCCGGCTTCAACATATCGTAAAGGTAAAGAATCAATTTTCCATCAGCACGCCACATAAAACGAGCCGACCAACCATTGGTTCCGTCGCAATCCTTGCCACCCGAGCAATTGCCACCACCCGCCAAGCCAGGTAGTTTGCCACCATAATGGGAGGTGCCCCAAGAGAAGTTTTCCGAAAAACGCAGATAATAGCTGGCATAGAGTTCATCATGCGAAGGGAAGCGCAAGGAGATTTGACACCCCGTATATTCCGGACCGAACTCATCTTTCGGATACATGACCCTCAACGAATGAATGCCTTGCGCGGCAAATTCCCCATCCACTTGCGTACGAGATTCCAAACCTTGATCCCAATCGGCAGGCTGGAAGCCCTCCTCCGTCCAAAGAGTGCGCACCATAGGACTACCCGACTCCTGGTTTTCAAAGCCCGTTTGCATCAAGACAGAAGCTTGGGCACCCATAGAAAAGTGCAACAACAGGGCCGCAATGGAAATTATTTTAGGAAATACAATCTTTCTTGCCATACTCATAAAACTTCTAAACATAGAACATCTCATCCAAAGAGAGAGCACCCCTACTCGGCTTATAAATCATCAATGGCTGAATTAGTCACCTTTTCTGCATTTATCTTATCCCAATAACTCAAAGAAACAAAGCAAGAAGAGACTCCGGCTTGATCTATTTTTAGTTCAACGCTTCCCTTCGCTGTTTCCCAGCGAGAGATATACTTACAGTTGTCAAGCTTAACCCTTTGAAACTTTAAGAAATCGTCAGTAGGGTTCAGACCTTGGAAATTCTCTTTACATTGAGCCGGGGTGCCATACTTTTTGGTCAGCATTCCCTTTAATTCTTTATAATTATCATATAACTGAGACCATGTTGCGCATGTAGGGAAAGCGACAGTCACCATACTAACGACACCCGTTTTTTGTAAACTTTCTGCATCTATCTTACATCCCTTATAGGAAGCAAACTCACCAGAAAACATAGCAGCCCCATCACGAGTAGCAACATAAGAGAATCCCTTCTGCTTCATCTTTACAGTAAAGTCAGCCAAACTTCCATCGATAGGAATACCCTTAAAGGTCATGTGTCCGCTGCTATTTTGTGCATACGCAGAAAATACAGAGATTAACGCAATTATAAAAACCATCAATTTCTTCATACCCTACCCACTTAAATTAAACATAAAGCCTTCGCTTGCTTCAAATATAACCTAAAAATAGAATCATTCCAAGCCCTATTTCTGTTTTTTCAAGACTCTCCATCCGTTATAAATGCCCCCCAAAGTCTTTTTTACCTCATAGAAGAAACAAAAATTGGGTAGAAGGATTTCTTTTCAAGAACGTAATCATACGAATAAAGTCTCAAAACTTTTTTTCATTTTCATTTCACTCGAGGAGGGGAGAGACAAGCAAAAAGTCCCATTTCATGGGAAAAATGAGACGAAATGCCTAAAAATTATGCCTAAAAAGTCTTAACAAATGCTTAAAAAGTCCGTGGTTTTCTTGGTCAGTTGCTCTACATTTGCAATGTACAAAAAAGAAGCGAAAATGATTTTGTACAGAAGGCATAAACCATACATCTTATTACTAGGTCAGAGTTAAATGTACTAAATGTTAGGGCGGAATTTATTTTTTTTGTTTAGGTTACATATCTTCACTGCATTCCCTGTCACAGGGATGCAGATGAAGGATGTGTCAAGGAAAAGTTAAGAAGAAAAAAAGTATATATAAAGTTTTGAGTATCATGGTTGTCCCGCTAAGTTCGTCTCGTCGATGAGACAATTTAGCGGGTTTTTTTGTGTGTTTTTTCAAAATGTAGTACATTTACCTGCTCAATTGAGCAAACTTGGAACTAATTCTTGGAAGGGTTGCTATAAAGATAGGCGGCAACTACCGCTTTTCATGGAAAACACAAGATTAATGTAGCGCCCCCAAAAATTCATTAACGAGTTGAATGTTGATGATATCAAGATGGACAAGAGAAAGGGATGAGCCAAGGCTGACATGGATTTGGGACATGTATTTTGCCTTCCTATCCCATTAAAAATAGTCAACACGATTAAAGTCAAATGTCAGTTCCTCTTGATACTAAATGTTTTATGATGTGTGGTTAAAGCCACTTTTAGTTGGATTGGTATGAACACTAAACATTTGGGACAGATTGTCCTATGTACCTTTTTTCTATTGCTAACTGTGCCAGCCTTGGCTCAGGAAAGAGCTCGTTTTGACCATTTTACAACGAAAGATGGCCTTCAATCCAACCGCATCTACTCCATTACACAAGACTCTTTGGGCTTCATCTGGATGGCGACAGACTTCGGTGTTTGCCGGTTCGACGGGACGACGTTCCGCTCGTTTCAACGCTCCGAATATCCAGAGATGGCCCGCGACGAGATGCTGGCTGTCGAGGGCTTCGGCAAAGGCGTCTTTGTCGGTTCTTCCAACGGATTGCTCATACAATATGATTTAGATAAAGACAAATTCATCAATCGGAGCCCGAAGGAATTTGACAAATCCTGCTACAAGGAGGTGCGGGGTTTCTATTTGCCAAAAGACAAGACAGGGTATGCCTTCACTGTGAGCGGTATATATAAGTTCCTTCCCCAAGATACTATTTTCACACATGAATTTCAGGCCTTTGAGAATTTAAGCAATGAGCATGTCCGTTCCTTATATGTCGACGAATACGGCCGCTATTGGTTAGGAACGGCAGATAAATTACTGGTGGTCTTCGACAAGGAGGGAAAGTTGCTCCGCAAGTACGAGTTCACGCAGAAAATGAGAGGATTCATCACCAGCATGTTGCGTGTCGACCAAGGCAAATTGGTTGTCTCCTCTTTCTCTGATGAATTATGGATTTTCGACATAGAAAAGGAGTTACAGCCAACTCCGACCATCATCAAGACGCCTTTCACCAATGTCATGACCGTCATCAAGGACAGTCACGGACGATATTGGTATCCGACGGACGGATGCGGGCTATGGTATTCCAACAAATTGCCGGAATCATCTGCTGACTTCATTTCCATCCTGCCTTACGGCGTGGATGCGACGGAGATGAAGAAGGTCTACTCCATCAAGGAGGACAACAACGGAGATATTTGGGTAGGAACACAATGCACAGGACTGTGGCGCTACCGCTATGATCAATTGTCGGGCGCACTCTCTTCCACCGACATAGGATTTCCTCCTCGCGTATGCTCCTCATTTGTTGAAGACACAGACGGAACGATCTATGTAGGCACCGATGGGGATGGCATCTACTCTGTCTCCCCTGATTTCAAGAAGATAGAACATCTGCCCTTCGACAAGGCAAACGTCCTATCCTTGGCATTGGCAGCCCCCCATCAACTATGGGTGGCCACTTGGGGTGACGGATGCTACCTCTTGGACGTATCAACCCCAAAGGCACAACACGAACGGTTCGTCGGTATCGACAACCCCGTGAATTGCGCATTAAGCCTGACCCAAATGTCTAACGGAGAGGTGTGGGTCTCCTCCGCCGGCGACGGAATCTACTACAAGGACACGACGGGGACATGGTCTCGAATACATATGACCGATTCGCTCATCTCCTACCCCGACCTATGGCCTATCTCTTCAATCGAGGGAGGCAACAATTCCCGTTGGGTTTTGACCACACGAACGATATGGCTACGCAAGGAGGGCAAACCCCTTTGCTCCATATTACCCGATGTTTTGACACTAAAAACCTACAATCCCCTGATTTTGGTGGATGCCGTCAGCGCACCCGACGGCTCCCTATATTTGGTAAGTAACGAGGGTTTTCGCCATCTCTCTACAGAGGGAACGGCCTTAGACACATTGACATACCTCCCTCCGGCCAGCTATGCAGCCATTTTGAAAGACAGAGCAGGGAAATATTGGGTTTCGGGTTCTTGCGGCATCCTCCATTTCGACCCAGAAAAGAAGGAGTATAGGACGATTATTCCAGAAGGACACATCTACTATTCACGGGCCTCCCTGCTTGACTCCCACAACCGCATATTCTTCGGGACACACAATGGTTTCGTGACACTCAATCTCAACACCACTTCCCAAGGAGATCCTCTACCCTACTTCACCTTCTCGGAAATGCAGGTTGAAAGGAAGAGAGTATTACCTTATACGGAGGAATTGCAATCAGGGCCAATCTACAATTTAAAACATATCAAATTGAAGTCTGAACGTTCGGAAGTGACCTTCACCTTGGACAGACTCTCCCTCCAAGAGGCAAAGAGCATCAGATATTCCTACCGATTAGCAGGTTTAAAGGACGATTGGACTCCCGTTGAACAAAGCGGAAGAATTTCATTCTCCTACATTCCACCTGGCGATTATGAATTGCAAGTAAAGGCCATATCTTTGAACGACGATTCTTTTGAAAAACAGATTTCATTAAAGATAAGCGTCCTGCCTCCTTGGTGGGCCTCTTGGTGGTTCCGTCTCTGCTTGCTATTATTAGCACTCTCCTTAGTCTCCGTTATTGTATGGATGCGGATGCGGGCATTAATGCGCCAACGTCAGGTGTTGGAAGAGAAAGTGGAGGAGAGAACATCCGAACTGAAACGCGTGCTATGCGACAAAGACCGATTGATTTCGGTAATTGCCCACGACCTGAAGAACCCGATGTTTGCCATCGTCGGTGCCTTGGAAGGCGTCGTCTCCAAAGTCAAAGGGGAAAATACCGAAAAAAAGACGTTGACTGACATTTACGGGTCGGCCAAACATCTTCAAGACGAGATGGTGGAACTGCTAAACTGGGCAAGGTCCAAACGCGACGATATTGTCTGCCACCCTACGGATATCGATTTGGGATTTGTGACAAACAATGCCGTGTTCCTCTTGCGGGCAATGATGGAAGAGAAGCACATCAAATTGGAAAAGAAGATCGACCTCACCCACCGCATCTATGCCGATTCTAGGATGGCGGGCACCGTCATCCGCAACACGCTGAGCAACTCCATAAAGTTCACGCCACGCGAAGGATCCATCACGATAAAGGCATGGGAAGAAGCAAACTTCTGCAAGATGGAGATAACGGACACCGGCCGAGGCATGTCACATGAGCAACTGCGCCAATTACAGTCCGATGGCTACTGCACTTCAACCTTGGGCACGGAAAACGAATCGGGTACAGGGTTGGGATTCCGGATCTGCTACGACTATATGCTCCGCAACAACGGAAAAATGGAGGTGCGAAGCGAAGAAGGGAAAGGTACGACAGTCACATTATTGCTACCATTGTCAGAGAAGGAAGTCGCAGAGGGAACAACACCAGAAACGACGCAGACAGAGTACGAGGTAGATGCCGACTTGTTGGGCGGCAATACGGTCTTAGTAGTTGACGACGACCCGTTAATCTGTGCGAACCTGAAAGGAGTCTTGGAATCCTATATGAAAGTATGGACAGCCACCAACGGAGCAGAGGGATTGAATTTGGCGACTCAACAATTGCCCGACCTCGTCCTCAGTGATGTGGAGATGCCGGAAATGAGCGGTACGGAGATGTGCCGTGAGCTCTCCAAGAACGAGAGCACCTGCCACATACCAATACTCTTCTTGTCGGCCCGCAACGATGACGCCGACCGTCTGCTTGGTTTGCAGAGTGGAGCCATCGACTACATCTCCAAGCCTTTCAGCAATTCCGAATTGCTCCTAAAGATTAGCAACATATTAAAGGTAAGGCAAAACCAGCAACAACGGCTTTTGTCCCAACGCATACAATCAAACGACAGCGAGGCGGCACCTACGGCACAGCCACTCAATCCGTTCGTAGCCTCCATGATGTCCGTGATGGAGCAACGCTACTCCGATTGCGATTTGACGATGGAATCATTGGCACGAGACCTATGCGTCAGTCAATCCACTTTGTTGAGGCGTGTGAAGTCGGTTACGGGACAGACACCGATAGAGATCTTGGTTGACCTGCGGCTTACCAAGGCGATGGAGCTAATCAAGGGCAAATCAGCCGACCAATCCATCGGCAACATTGCCTACGAAGTCGGATTCAACGACCCATCCTATTTCGCCCGCAAGTTCAAGGAGCATTTCGGCATCTTGCCATCACAAGTAGGATGATGTCCTATCTGGAGGAAAGATGACAGCCATGGCATTTTGTAAAAAAAAGCCTTGGGGAAATGCCATAGTGGCACAAATAGAAGTCGAATAATTACGCAAAAGACCAAATACGTTTCAAAAAGTCACGAAAAAAGCCATTTGTCAATCGAAAGGAAAACTATTTTTCCTTTTTCTTCTCACTTTGGCAAAGCGTCATTTTTTTGTGCAAAAAAGATTTTCGTATCGATAATATACATAAATTTGCACCGTTTTACGAATAAATATTCATGCCATCCCGAAGAGGCGTTTGGCAGGCATATATATTTCAAGAAACACAGTAGTTAAAAGTATTTTAGTTTAATTTGTCAAGGTGAAAAACAAGGCGAAGAGAATTGCGGCCATCAAGGAGTTGATACAGACCACAGAGGTCGGCAACCAAGAGGATTTGCTCCGGATGTTGTCCACGAAGGGCTTTGATGTGACGCAAGCGACATTGTCAAGAGACTTGAAGCAGCTGAAGGTTGCCAAGATTACCAATTCATTGGGCCAATACGTGTATCGACTCTCCCAGCCGGCGGTCATGGCATCCGAAACGAAGCCATCCTCCTTTGGTTCCCCAAGTGCCCAAGTAGCGATGGATGTCTCAGGAAACATCATGGTCCTACACACGAGGGCAGGCTATGCAAGTGGTTTGGCCTACGAAATAGACGACAAGGCTTCCGAAGTCATCATAGGAACGGTTGCCGGCGAAGATACGATTATTGCTGTAATGCGCGAAGGCGTCACCCTAGACAGGGTAAAATCGGTTCTGAGCGGTTTTATCCCCTCTTTAGAGATTTAAACATTGGAGATTATACATCAAAAAGATATATTGTTCTGTTAAATTAAAGATAGACATGAATCAGGATCAGGAGATTGAGATTATGGTGGCAGACGAGCGCCATATCGCTTATGTTGACACTATTCTTGACACGATTGCAAAAGCGGCTAAGGTCCGTGGCACGGGTATCGCAAAACGTGACCCAGAATATGTAAAGATGAAAATACGTGAAGGCAAGGCTGTTATTGCCCTTTGTGGCGATGATTTTGCAGGATTCAGTTATATCGAGACATGGGAGAACAAGAAGTACGTGACCACTTCTGGTTTGATCGTACCTGAGAAATATAGGGGTCGTGGATTGGCACGCCGTATCAAGCATGTCACTTTCACGTTGGCACGCAAGCGTTGGCCGGAGGCGAAGATTTTCAGTCTTACGTCAGGAGCTGCCGTCATGAAATTGAACACGGCGTTGGGCTATCTTCCTGTCACATTCGCCGATTTGACAGAGGACGAGTCCTTCTGGAAAGGCTGCCAAGGTTGCGTAAACTACGATGTCCTTCAACGTACCGACCGTCGTTACTGCATCTGCACAGGTATGCTTTTCGATCCAAAGGAGCCTATGTGCGTGGAGGCTGCTGAGCGTGAGTTGGCCAAGGATCCTAACGTTAAGAATATCGTGATTAACAGCTAAAACATCACGAATCGGCAAATAGAAATTGTTAATCGATAAATAGCAAATTAAACATATGGCAAAGAAGAAAGTTGTAGTGGCATTCAGTGGAGGTCTTGATACTTCATTCACTGTAATGTACCTTGCTAAGGAAAAGGGTTATGAGGTATATGCTGCTTGCGCAAACACGGGCGGATTCAGTGAAGAACAATTGAAGACTAACGAGGAGAATGCATATAAGCTAGGCGCTGTCAAGTATGTTACGCTTGACGTGACAAAAGAGTACTATGCAAAGAGCCTTAAGTATATGGTCTATGGCAATGTCTTGAGAAATGGTACTTATCCTATCTCTGTCTCTTCAGAGCGTATTTTCCAAGGTATGGCCATTGCTCGTTACGCAAACGAGATTGGTGCTGATGCTATCGCCCATGGTTCCACGGGTGCTGGTAACGACCAAGTTCGTTTCGACATGACTTTCTTGGTGTTGGCTCCAGGAGTGGAGATCATCACGTTGACTCGTGACATGGCCTTGACCCGCCAATATGAGATCGATTATTTGAACGAACACGGCTTCGCAGCCGATTGGACGAAGTTGAAATATTCTTACAACGTCGGCATTTGGGGCACTTCCATCTGCGGTGGAGAGATTTTGGACTCTAAGCAAGGCCTTCCTGAATCAGCCTACTTGAAGCAGGTTACGAAGAAGGGTAGCGAAGTCTTGAAGATCGGCTTCAAGAAGGGTGAGATCGTTTCTGTCAACGGCGTGGAGTATGCTGATAAGATCGAGGCCATCAAGAAGGTGGAGGAGATTGGCGCAGCTTACGGTATCGGTCGTGACATGCACGTGGGCGACACCATCATCGGTATCAAGGGTCGTGTAGGCTTCGAGGCTGCTGCCCCTATGTTGATTATCGGTGCCCACCGTTTCTTGGAAAAATACACGCTCTCCAAGTGGCAACAATATTGGAAGGATCAAGTTGCCAACTGGTACGGAATGTTCCTTCACGAATCTCAGTATTTGGAGCCTGTAATGCGTGATATCGAAGCTATGTTGGAGAATTCACAACGCAACGTGAACGGAGAGGTTTCTTTGGAACTCCGTCCATTGTCATTCTCTACAATCGGTGTCGATTCTGCCGACGACTTGGTTAAGACTAAGTTTGGCGAGTATGGCGAAATGAACAAGGGTTGGACTTCAGAA
This sequence comes from Paludibacteraceae bacterium, assembly GCA_017961765.1. GTDB lineage: Bacteria > Bacteroidota > Bacteroidia > Bacteroidales > Paludibacteraceae > RGIG10190. The sequence continues at coordinate 16,226 of JAGCWQ010000169.1, forward strand.
GAGGCTAAGGGCTTCATCAAGGTCACTTCTACCCCACTTCGCGTTTACTATGCAAACCACAAAGAAGAGGGTGAAAACATCTAATCAATAGATAGAACCATCAGAAAGGCAAAAGGTCACTCTTATCGGGTGGCCTTTTAGCGTTTTTTTATAAATTTGCGTCATATTTTGTAATCACTGGGTGGTTTCTTTCCCATGAAGCCACTTGAAAAAGTTAGAATAATGGTAAAAGTAGGTATCATAGGCGGTGCCGGTTACACGGCTGGAGAGTTGCTCCGTATCCTTTTGAACCACCCACAGGTGGAGATTACGTTCGTAAACAGTAGCAGTAATGCAGGCAACCATCTTTACGATGTGCACGAAGGTCTTTTCGGCGAGACGGAGATCCTTTTCACGGACCAGTTGCCTTTCGATAAGATCGACGCCCTTTTCATCTGCTCCGGCCATGGCGACAGCAAGAAGTTCTTGGACGAGCACGAGAAGGAAATCCCTGCTTCCGTGAAGATTATCGACTTGTCACAAGACTTCCGTAACGAGAGCTGTGGCTTTGTCTATGGACTTCCAGAAGTCAACCGTGAGCGCATCCGCAAGACAAACCGTTTGGCTAACCCAGGATGCTTTGCCACTGCCATCCAAATCGGCCTTCTTCCTTTGGCTGCCAAGGGACTTATCAAAGGCGAGGTACACACCAATGGAATCACGGGTTCGACAGGTGCAGGCGTAAAGCCAGGGGCTACTTCCCATTTCAGTTGGAGAAACAACAACATCTCGATTTACAAAGCATTCACCCACCAACATCTTTTGGAGATTACCCAAACCATGCGTCAGTTGCAACCAGGCTTTGACCATGCCATCAATTTCCTTCCTGTCCGTGGCGACTTTGCCCGCGGTATCTTCGTATCCTCCTACACGGAGTGCGATTTGGAGATTGAGGAGATCCAAAAGATTTACAAAGATTTCTATAAAGATGCGAAGTTTGTCTTCGTCATGGATGCCAACCCAGATTTGAAGCAGGTGGTGAACACCAACAAAGGCATTGTCCATGTCGAGAAACACGGAAACAAGCTACTCATCATCTCCATGATCGACAACTTGTTGAAGGGAGCATCCGGCCAGGCAGTTCAAAACTTCAATTTGATGTTTGGCTTGGACGAGACTGCTGGTTTGAAGTTGAAACCAAGCGCATTCTAAAAGATAGCAAACTGTAAATTAAGCAAATAACATAAATATACTATATAATGAATCTGTTTGATGTATATCCTTTATTCGACATCAACATTGTAAAAGGCAAGGGATGTCATGTTTGGGACGACAAGGGTCAAGAATACCTCGACTTGTATGGAGGCCACGCTGTTATCTCCGTGGGTCACGCCCATCCCAAATATGTGAAGGCAATTAGTGAGCAAGTAGCGCAATTGGGCTTCTATTCCAATTCGGTTATCAATATGTTGCAACGCCAATTGGCGGCCAAATTGGGCAAGGTATCAGGCTATGAGGATTACTCCTTGTTCCTGATCAATTCAGGCGCTGAGGCGAACGAGAACGCCTTGAAACTGGCTTCGTTCTACAACAATAGGCGGAGAGTCCTCTCTTTCAAGAAGTCTTTCCACGGACGTACATCGGCAGCTGTCCGCGTGACGGATATTCCAAAGTATGTGGCTCCTGTCAACGAAGGTCTTTCGGTGACATTCGTCGATTTGAACGACATCAAGGCTGTCCGTGAGGAGTTGTCCAAGGGCGATGTCTCTTCCGTAATTATTGAAGGCATCCAAGGTATCGGCGGCATCCAAGTGCCAGACGACCAATTCATGCGTGATTTGCGTGCTGTCTGCACGGAGACAAACACGGTCTTGATTTTGGATGAGATCCAATCAGGCTACGGCCGTAGCGGTAAATTCTTTGCCCATCAATATGCAGGCATCAAGCCAGACATCATCACAGTCGCAAAGGGTATCTGCAACGGATTCCCTATGGCAGGATTGCTCATCAGCCCTATCTTCACTCCAGTCTATGGACAGTTGGGAACGACCTTCGGCGGCAACCATTTGGCTTGCGCAGGCGCCATCTCCGTCTTGGAAATCATCGAAGAGGAGAAACTCGTGGAGAACGCAGCAAAAGTGGGTGCATTCTTGTTGGAGGAGCTAAAGAAGTTGCCAATCAAGGAAGTACGTGGCCGTGGATTGATGATCGGCTTGGAGTTCGACCAACCCATTAAGGAGATTAGGACGAAGCTTCTCTTCGAGCAGAAAGTCTTCACAGGCGTGGCAGGCACAAATACGATCCGTCTCTTGCCTCCTTTGTGCTTGACGATAGACGATGCCAAAGAGTTCATCAAGCGTTTCAAGGCTTGTTTGTAATTAGATATACTAATATAGCTTGACAGAAGGTGTGTCGGAATTCTTTTTGACACACCTTTTTTATCCCTTGGGAAGAACCCAAAAACAAACCATATCCACCCAAAATTCCAATTCATGAAAGTTGCAGTTGACCCACAAAAAACGAAACGTGCATTTGCTTTCCAAGCATGGATGAAATCGCCCATGCCGATGGTCACGTTGACGAAGACGTTTGAAGTAAGCCGTCTGTGCAAAGTCGCAAAGAAGCGGGGCATGAAGATGAACATGCTTCTGTGTTGGTGTATCGGGAAGGCAGCTGCCCAACAAGAGGAGTTTTTCCTGATTCCTGAACAAGGACAACTCTATCAGTACGACCAATTGGCCATAAATGTGATTGTGAACAATGCGAAGGGCGGAATCTCTACGTGCGACATTCCCTTCCATGAGAATCTGCAACAGTTTAACCAAGACTACTTGTCACTGACCACAAATGTGGCTCAAGAGTCTGCCGACTTCTGCCTGGAGGATCATGCGATAGTAGGCACCTCCACATTGGTACAGACGGAGTTGGAGAGTATCGTAAACCAATATACGGGCATATTCAACAATCCCTTTTTGTCTTGGGGAAGAATGCATAAAGGCTTTTTAAGAGGAGATTGCCCATCTCCCTACAATTCCACCATGCCCAGATGGACGGAGGTGAAGCCGCCACTTTTTTGGAGTCGTTGCAACGAGAAATCAGAAATTTGTGAACCATGTCGGAGAATTGGAGTCTATACGCAGATTGGAACCCTTGGCACGGATGCACGAAGATAAGCCCAGGTTGTAAGTTTTGCTACGTCTATCGGCAAGATGAGATGTACGGTGCGGAAGTAGCAAGCAATCTGGTCCGCAAGACAGCCCAATTCAACCTGCCCTTGAAACGCAAGCGCGACAAATCATGGAAAATTGAGAGCGGCAAGATGGTTTTCACCTGTTTCACCTCCGATTTCCTACTCAAAGATGCCGACGAGTGGAGAGCCGAATGTTGGCAGATGATGCGGATGCGAAGCGACCTCCTCTTCTTTTTCTTCACCAAACGCATCGACCGTTTTATGGAGTGTATCCCGGAGGATTGGGGCGATGGCTATGACAATGTGTTTGTGGGTTGCACCGTCGAAAATCAAGAGATGGCAACGTATCGGTTACCGATCTTCAAGGCATTGCCGATTAAGCACAAGATCATCATCGTGGCACCGATGCTGACCTCGATAGATCTGACGCCCTATCTCGACGCCTCTATTGAGGAGGTTGCCGTGAGTGGTGAATCAGGTGTGAACGCTCGTCCTTGCTACTACGACTGGATCTTGTCGGTCCGTGAGCAGTGTGTGCTTCGGGGCATCCCCTTCCGATTCCATCAGACAGGAGCCTACTTCGTCAAAGACGGGAAGATGTACCGTATTCCCCGACGCTACCAACTCAGTCAAGCACACAAGGCCAACATCGATTATCTGATCGACCAATTCTACGTTCCCCAAAAGCCAAAGTTTGAGTGGAAGGAGGAAGACTACCATGATTGAAAACTCGCCTTGCCTGACGAATCCACCTTGCAAAAGGAAGAACTCTCCTCTCTTCATTTGTCCGATTTTTACATATCGACCCGTTTCCTATACCCTAATTTTGCCTCAGTAAAAAAAACAAAGAGATGAAGAAGTATTTAATTAGATTGGAACGGAAAGAGGAGCAATCGGAAGTAGAGAATTTAGTTCGTGAATCGTTTTGGAACGTCTATCGTCCAGGGTGTTTGGAGCACTATGTGTTGCATTGCTTGCGGAACGATAAGGACTTCATCCCCGAATTGAATTTTGTGATGGAGGTGGAGGGACGACTCATTGGACAGGTCATCTGTATGAAAGCGGAAATAGCGTTGGACCACGGCGGGAAGTTGCCGATCATGACGCTCGGACCCATTGGCATCCTACCCGAGTATAAACGGCAGGGCTTCGGCAAAGCTCTACTTGATTATGTCTTAGAGAAGGCCAAAGAGATGGGATTTGGAGCCGTTTGTTTTGAGGGGAATATCCTTTTCTACGGGAAAAGCGGCTTTTCCTACGCATCAGATTTCAACCTCCGCTATCATGGGCTACCCAAAGATGCCGACGCCTCATTTTTTCTTTGTAAAGAGTTGAAAAAAGGTTATCTTGACGGCATTTCAGGCGAATATGCAACTCCACAAGGCTATTTTGTGGATGAGGCTGAATGTGAGGAATTTGACAAACAATTTCCCGCAAAGGAAAAGCTGAAACTGCCTGGACAATTGTGGTAGATTATGGTTCAATTTTCGACACGCTTACCCGACACCCGTCTTTTGCCATACATAAAAATGTATTTCTGGGGAAAGGACGAGAATTCCCCTAAGGTGCAACGCATTGTGCCGAATGGGGAGATGGGCCTGTGTGTCTATCGAGGAACACCTGTGATCTACGAAGGAGAGGGCGAGCGGTGGAGCTGCCTAAGCGGACAGAGTCTCCGCTATCAGGATATTGTTTCCCATGGGAAGATAGAGATTGTGGGAGCCCATTTTACGACGTTGGGAGCCCGTCTCTTCTTCCGATTGGCACTGCACGAGCTGTTCGGTCAGACAGTGGAATTGACGGATTTGAGAGATCAAGGCATGAAGGATATGGCAGAACGCATCCAAGAAGCTATCGACCCACAGGCCTGTTGGAACCTCATGGACAAATTCTTTCTTGAACGCTTGGCCGAATCAGCAGAAAACCAACTCGATTTTCGCCGTCTGCAACGTGCCTTGGCCTATGGGCAACAACACACTTCTGATATGCGCATTGGCGAAATTGCCTCTGAAGTTTGCCTTAGTGAGCGACAATTCTGTCGTGTCTTCTCCGATTGGACGGGACTTTCACCCAAGGATTATATTCGCCTGCTCCGTTATCATAAAACTTTGCACGAACTGAAACAAGTCGGGCGTTCCTCTCAAAAATCCTTCTTGGAGATAGCTTGGGAAAATGGATACTACGATTACTCCCACCTCTCTTCCGATTTCCGTAAGATCAGTGGCTATCCTCCCCATCGCCTACTGGAAATTTCAGCTAATGATGGAGACGAGGTGGGATGGAGATTGTAAGGTTAGTTGAGCAATTCTACTACGTAAAAAAATTCCATTTTACGTAATAGAAATTGCCACAAAGATTGAATTATATCTCAACCCATAGAGGCTTTTTGAAACATTTTCTCAACAGGATTCTCAATATACATATATGATTGAGGAGCGTGTTTTAGATTTAAAGCTGTCAACTCTAAAGGGCTGTATTCACTATCTTTTAATATTTCCGAAATGGTTATCATATGTATTTATCTTATATTTATTTATCAATCTTTTTTATCAATTCCTCATTCAATTCGTCATCTTTTCCAATCAACTGTCTCACCAATTTAAATACCATTGTACAAGGGTTATGGGAAGAATAACGTTGATCTGTGTATTCCTTACTTTTTACTTCTGCAAACTTTATTGCATTATCCATTGACCCGTACGTTGTCATTATCTGATAATTATTCTCAGCGTTTTTTGCATATTCGTATTTTGTCCTCGACTTATACATTGGAGATTTATTAACAGCATCTGAGATCGCATGCTTGTACTCGGTTCGACTCATTCCTGTGACCCTATTTACGAAATGATATAAATACCATAATTCAAAAGCCTCATTGCTCCAAGCGCACCCTATATCATTATTCTGAGCCTTAACAATGGCATTGTTGAAGTGCTCATCAGGGTATGAATCTTTGTCGAAAACTGCCCACACACGATCATAATTACCTTTATTTCTGAGCTTTATAGCTTTATCAACAATCTCTATGGTATTTTTTCCTAACCCTACGACGTTAATATCATAGACAAAAGTTCCCTTATTGAAATTTTTGAAGGCCTTGAAATAGTTGGTTTCTGTTTTCTCTCCTTCACATACAATAAGGATATTGCAAACGATTAGTCGAGATTCGCGACGCTTTTTTTCCGTGCGTATCGACGTTCAAGAACAGGATCTAATTTTATTCTATTTGCAGACATAACAGCATTTTTTAATCATTAATGATATATGGAACAGCACCATATCTTCCAGCTATGTAATTTTTTTCGTAATTAGCATCATTGCGTGGCTTTGAGCCGTCAGGTAAAACAATATCTGTCAGACAATACAAGTCAGTTTGTTCTGCCTCATTTTTTTCCGTAAACCAAATCTGGTCACGACGAAGCATTTTTGAAGAGAGCAGATGCGTATCATGGGTTGAGAAAATCAACTGAGCATTGCGGGGATTGGTAGTCGGACTATTGAACAAACGAATGATTTGCTGAGAAATAAGAGGATGCATCTTTGCGTCTAACTCATCAACGACAAGGATTCCGCCCTTCTCTAACGTATCAAAAATTGGTCCAGACATATCAAATAGTTTCTGTGTCCCTGACGATTCTTTCTCGTAAAAAGAAAAACTAATCGAGCCACTAATCTCGCCTTTGCTATTATATAAATCATGTACAGATTCTATCTCTATGCTTTTTATGGTTTCGGAAGATCCATTATACAGAGGAGAAGACTCTTTTACGAAGTTTAGAGAAAAGGGGGTCTCCTCTTCTCGTGTCAAAATTTCATTAAACCCCAATCGAAGAGTCTTGAAAAAATCCAATGCCTTTTGGCTCGTATTGCTTTTCTCATGGAATTGTCTTTTAGAAAATCTGCGATAATTCTGGTTGTTTAGTCCAGAGGCTACATTAAAGTCTTTTTCAAACCAAGAGATTACCTGATTGGAAATTTCTCCCCCCAACTGAGCACAAAGAGAAAGGAAAAGTCGATTGTTATTCACCTTTGATTCTAATCCGATTCCTTCTGGAAACTTTTGATCCTCAAATGCAATTCCCTCCTTTTCCCTGATAAAAAGAGCCTTTTCTACAGATCGTTTTGTTGTTTTACGAAATAACCATTCGTCAACAATTTCCGTCTTTGTATAGGAAAATCCGTAACGATAACAGAATCCATTTCTTATGAAAGAGACCTCAAAAAGAGAAGGCTTTGTGTTATTTTTCAAAAGCAAAAAAGGCTCATATGGAAGTGAATCGTTGGGATTGAGTTTTACGGAAGATAGAACACAATATTCCATCATTTGTAATGCACTAATCAAGTTTGACTTACCACTCGAGTTTGCTCCATATACAACCAATGTCTTTAACACATTATACGAAAGTTCTTGACCAACATTCTCTTTCGCATCTTCGCTCAATTTTTGGGATTGTAAGTCTAGTGTCTTCTTTCTATAAAACGAACGATAATTTTCAACTGAAAAATCAAGTAACATATAAAATTACGCTATTGTTATGCATTACAAATATAAAAAAATTTATATAAAATGTTTATATTCGAGAAAAAATCTCATATTCGAACATTATTTTTTCAAGGGAACAAGGGAATGAAACCATATGGTATCAAATAAATTAACCCACACATCTTCTTTGTTTGATTTAAACAAACTAATTCATAATGCCCTATATCCTATTCAAAAGCAGGTTTTAGTATATCTTGTCCGCAACCCAAGAATTGGAGAAAACGCCATAAAGCACTATCTTTGTCCCAAAGTAGTGATTATGGCAAAAGAAGAGATATTTCCATTGGTGGACGAGGCGGGCAACCTTGTCGGCTCAGCCACCCGTAAAGAGTGCCACAGCGGTTCCATGTTGTTGCATCCCGTAGTGCACTTGCATATTTTCAACTCAAAGGGCGAACTTTTCCTACAGAAGCGTTCCTCCCTCAAGGACATACAACCCGGCAAATGGGACACGGCAGTAGGCGGACACATCGATTTGGGAGAGAACGTGGATATGGCTCTTCGCCGCGAAGCCCGTGAAGAGTTGGGCATACAAGAGTTTGACCCCACGTTCAACTACACCTATCTGTGGGAGAGCTCCGTGGAACGGGAACTGGTCTATTCCTACCGAACCGTTTATGAAGGCCCCTTCCAAATAGACCCTGTAGAGTTGGACGAAGGTCGTTTCTGGCCGATGGAAGAGATTGAAAAAAGGATGGAAGACGATATCTTCACAGGCAATTTCAAAAAGGAGTTTGCCATGCTGAAGGAGTTGGATTTAAAATAAAAACTCAGATCATGAGAAAGATAAGATGTCCAAAGTGTGATATGTTCGTTCAATTCGAGGAGTCCCGCATAGAAGCAGGCCGTTCGCTCATCCTCCATTGCGAGAATTGCGGAAAGGATTTCACCGTCCGCTTCAAATCCAAAAACGAGGAGGCTCCTCAAAAATCGCCCTATGGCCACATCATCGTCGTGGAGAACGTCTTTTGCGAAAAGCAAATCATCCCCTTGGTAGAAGGCGACAACTTCTTCGGCAGGCGATGCAAGGGAACGGAGATCAACTCCCCGATAGATACAAACGACAGAAGCATGGACCGCAAGCACTGCATCATCAACGTGAAGCCTCAACCCAACGGAGAGGTGGTCTATACCATCCGTGACTACGACAGCCTTGTAGGAACCTTTGTCATGAACGATATTCTTCAAAAAAACGAAAGGAGAATCATTTCCGACGGAGAGATCATCACACTCGGAGCCACGACACTAATCCTCAAGACCAGCGAAGATTAACCGCTCACGCCTTCGGTCTCCAGACAAACAGGCCCACGGAGACCGCCAAAGGACGGATGAAATCCAAAGCATTCTCGTCGGAAGTGTAAAACGTCATATAGGTATCATCTCCGCTGATGGAGATGAGGGCATCCAAAGAAGGCAACAAGACCTGGAGAGAATCGTGTGCCATCACCCATTTCTCCATCCTTTCGGGGGCAGGATTATATACCCATTCCTCTGTCAGATGGAAGACATTTATCTCCTCGTAGCAGTTGATCTTCAACAAGAACGCAAAGAACTTCCTTGAAACAGGCTCCATCAAGGAAGAGTGCCGGACATACTCCTCTATGCGGAAATACTGTCCTCGTCCATGGGCAGGAACTTGCATGGGCAACACATCGATAATCCAATAGGGTTTCAATAAATACTTATCTATGATAGCTTCCTCCTCCATTTCCCTTGAATTAATAGTTTTTCAAAGATAAAAAATGCGGTTGGAAAAAGCAATTTTGAAAATAACACGATGTATGACAAGAATAGAATGATTACCATTTACCCATGTGTATCAGCCTCATTGCCTAACTTGGCGAGCAAAATCTTGTAAATGAACCTAACCATTGGGATGGTGTAGCAATAATTTTTCAAAATCTTGAGAAGGCACGCTTCTTTTTTTATATAAATAAGGTTGTATATTTGTAGTGCCAGTGTGTGAGTGGAGATCCTAGTTCCCCCGCTGTTTTTTTTGCTATTTACGATTTACCATTTCGATTAAATCCCATTCAACATCGACAAACGAAATTAACGTGAGCCAATCATATAAACAGAGAGGCTCCTCCCATTTTTCAGGAAGAAGCCTCTCCTATCATGAATCATCTGTTATTATTCCTTTCCTACGACAACCACACGACGGAAGCCTTTGCCACGCAACAGATAGGTCTCTGCTGGATAGCCAACCGTCCGCAATTGTCGAGCAATTTCAGAAGGTTGGTCGGAGGCAAGGGTCGCAGTCCCCAACTGCTTGCCACCCATATCATAAACCTTCACCTGCAAAGGGAATTGGAGGGCACTCTTGCTCACATCAACGACATTCGTACTCTCTTCGTCGATGAAACGAATCCAATCCAGATTCGCATACGCACCCGTCAACAAAACCCTTAGTATATGCTCGCCTTCCTTCATCTCGGATGTTTTCCCCTTAATCATAGTGTAAGTATCCCAATCCTCCGTGTTAGGAACCTCGATTTCGCCCGAAATGGCCTTGTCATCCAACAACAATTGGAAACCCGACGTGTTCAAACCACAAGCCACACGCGCCTCGAAGCCATACTCCTTCGTCTTCTTCACATCAACGGTATATTCCAACCACTCGCCCTCGTTCGTATAACCGACGGCATAGCCCTCGTCGTTCGCCACGATATCCACACGATCCTCCCGGTACTCTCCACCTTGGTTCTCCATGTCCGCATCGTAGTAAGCACGATTCTGTCCGCCCACATCATAATCCTCGAAATCAATCTTGCCCGGAACGGAATGCACCTCGTCCTTGTAAGGCGTTTGAGGAACGATGACCGAATTGCTCGTAAAGTACCAGTAGTCGAAATCAAAGAGTTCCGTGTTGGCAGCGCCCTTGAAGACAAAGAAGAGGTCGTGCTTGCCGATGGTGTTAGCCACCTCGCACTCCAATTCACGCCAAGCCCCGTTGGTGTTTTCCACCTTCAGCGTACCAATCAATTCACCGTCCTGCTTGTCCAAGTGGACCTCGATGCTCGCCTCATTCTTGCTTGAGACCGAAGCAGTAAAGAAATCAGCCCCCATGTCGCCAAAGTCGAGGCAACGAACCTTGATATAGTCATTGTTATGAATTTTCGTCATATAGACCCCGTTGTTGTTCTTGCCAGCCTGCAAGCCGTAACTGAAAGCCTTTGTCTCTGCCTCCACACGTTTGAAAGGATCCACGAAATGAATAGGGTTCTTCACGCCCTCGTCGGTCATGTGCAGTTCAGGGATAGTACCATCGGCATTCCATGTGAACTCCTCCACGGCTGCCGTTCGATTGTAGCCACCAGCACCAGGTACACGACGTTGGTTATGATAGAAGAAGAAGCTACGGCCTTTGAAATCGATCAAACCCGAATGGTTGGTAAAGGCTGCTCCCTGCTCGTTCTTAGGCATGATGACACCCTTATACTCCCAAGGTCCCGTAGGCGAGTCGCTCCACGAATAGGAAATGGCTTCAGGCACCCCTTGTGCCGCATAAATCATATAGTACTTGCCATTACGCTTATGAATCCAAGGTCCCTCCGTATAGGTGGAACTTTGTCCCGGAGGAGCAAAACCACGACTCATGTCCGTTTCGTGAATACCGCCATCGAAGGAGATCATATCCTCGTTGAGTTTTGCCCAAAACAATTTCGGATTACCCCAATAGAGGTAAGCCTGCCCATCGTCGTCAATCCATACCGTAGGGTCGATATAATCCCAATTCGGACCCGCCAGATGGTCAGTCCCACTCAAAGCATTCTTGAAAGGGCCTTCTGGACGATCGGCAACAGCCACGTTGATCGCACGTCCCCCCGGATGCAAGGAGGACTCCACTGTGACATAATAGTAATATTTACCATTACGGCGAATAACCTGCGCCGCCCAGTCTCCGTTCTCCTTAGCGTTGGGGAAATCCCTTGAAGAGAGGATAAGTGTACCACGGTCCGTCCAATTCACCATATCGGTAGAAGAGGAGACACGCCAACCGTTCATCGTAAAGAAACTACCACCCTCGTCATTACCCGTATAGACGAAGACCGTATCGTCAATGACAACAGGGGCAGGGTCTGGGGAATAGTACGTCTGGATAATCGGATTGTCGGCTAAGACAAAATTGGGAGAGAGCCCCAACAAGGTGCCCGCCACCCATCCTAATGTGTTTTTCAATCTATTCATAATAGTTCTGTTTGGTTGGTAATCTATCACAACAAATATAGAATGGTTTTATCTATATCCCCTATTAAAAACCGTGCAGGAATCTGTAATATTGTGCCAGATGAATTGCCTATGCCTATGTGGAGACACGAAATTTGCGTCTTTGACCGTGCAAATGCAAATCCTGCGTTTCAATTCGTTTTATTCCGTTACACCCCGTAGAGACGCACGGCCGTGCGTCTCTACATACGATGTGGCCGTGCGTCTCTACATGCAAATGCGCACCACATTGCGTCAAAACCATACATTCCCCCAACAAACACATTAAATCAAAATTCCCTCGTTTCGAATGTGCAAATTACATTATTAATAAATCCACCTGTCAAATCCAAATGAATCTATCGTACACCTTCCGCCCCGGCCCAATGGTTTCCTCGAATACGGATAAAAAACTAAGCAGATTTAATAAAATCTAATAGATCTTGTAGCATAATAACTCTTTTTCCTATTTTTGCAATTAGGTAAAAACAACCACTTTACAAAAAGCAGGGAAGAAATAGATTGTTTAACACATTAGCATTCTGAGCCTTACGCTCACATTTCGCAAATTACAAGATATGGATTTTAAACGTTTATATTTTACGATTTTCTGCGTGAATAATGTTGCCGCATATCTTAACCGGAATGCGAAGGAGATATATCATCTGATGCAAGACGCCAACATTATAAATGGTTATATTGTGCCTTGTTACGATGTATTGCACACATTCTCGAAAGAATATATCGTTGAAGATTTAGTTTCTTTTATGCGGAAGAAAGGGGTGTTGTCATGATACTATACCACACATCAACGATAGAGATCAGGCGACCTGACTTGTCGCACTCCCGTCCCCGTCTTGATTTCGGCAAAGGGTTCTATCTCACCTTGATACGAGAGCAGGCGGAACGTTATGGCGAACGATTCACAAGGCGAGGAGAGACGGCGGTGCTCAACACGTTCATGCTTGACGAAAACCTCACAGAATTCACCTATAAGGTGTTTTCCGCCTATGATGAAGAATGGCTTGATTTTGTAAGCGCATGCCGCAAAGGGCTGTCGCACGAATCCTATGACATCATAGAGGGGGGAATTGCAGACGATCAAGTATTTAACACGATTGACTTGTATTTTTCGGGTATATATACCCGTGAGCAAGCGCTTGATCAGTTGCGGTACAAGAACCCGAACCATCAGGTCTGTATCACATCGCAAGCTGTGCTCGACAAACACCTGCATTTCCAATCATCTGAAATTTTATAACCATGGAGGCAAATCCGATCATATTACAAATGAAATATGCGCGCATCGTAAAGATATTCGCCGAGCAAGCTGGCCTATCATACGAGGAAGCTTTGGGGAAGTTTTATGATTCACAGACATACGATTTGATAAGCAATGGAGTTGCCGATATGCATTGTTTCAGTGACGAGTATCTTGCGGATGAACTTCTGCTTGAATACGGATATACGCTAAGCACAACACAAAAATAGGGAACCTCATTCAATATAACCTGGCGCAATCTCTATTTTTCACCGCCACCTATGTAGACGCAAAATGTTGCGTCTCCGACCGTGCAAATGCAAATCCTGCGTTTCAATTCGTTTTATTCCGTTACACCCCCGTAGAGACGCACGGCCGTGCGTCTCTACATGCGGACATGCGGTACCCGCGACCATGCGGTTCGCTACGAATTTGTGCAAAACGATGATTCCATCATTCGCAATCAAAACGGAATGAATCGTATTGTGGAATACATCGAAAACAATGTGGCATAATGGACGACATTTTTTCCGCCCCATCCGAAATTTTTTCAAACGCGCCCTCATTTTCTTTGCCAATAGTCCGAATAAATTGTATTTTTGTATGCAATACGCAAGTGGAATAAGGATATAACATTACAAAATATTAATATTATGAGTTTTCTAACAAACAAAAAATTGGTTATCGTTGGTGCCGCAGGTGCTATCGGTTCTACAATGGCTCAGTTGGCAGCTGTTAAGGGTTTAACAAACAACATCACTCTTTACGATCCATATTTGAAGGGTCTTGAGGGCGTTTACGAAGAGATGCGCCACTGCGGTTTCGAGGGCGTAAACTTCACATTCACTGACAATGTGGAGGAGGCTTTGACGGGTGCTTCTTTCATCATCTCTTCAGGTGGTGCTCCTCGTAAGGAGGGTATGACTCGTGAGGACCTTTTGAAGGGTAACGCTCAAATCGCTGCTGACTTCGGTGACAATGTAAAGAAATATTGTCCTAAGTGCGAGCACATCGTAGTTATCTTCAACCCTGCTGACGTAACTGGTTTGGTTGTTTTGGTTAAGTCTGGTTTGAAGCCTAACCAAGTAACTACTTTGGCTGGTTTGGACTCTACTCGTCTCCAAAGCGAGTTGGCTAAGTACTTCGGCATCCCTCAATATGCAGTTAGCGGTTGCGCTACATTGGGTGGTCACGGAGAGAAGATGGTCCCTGTAACTTCTGACGTTATGGTAATGGGCAAGCCTCTTTCTAAGTACAACATCCCTGCTGACAAGTTCGAGGAGATCAAGCAAAAGACTATCCAAGGTGGTTCTAACATCATCGCCCTCCGTGGTCGTTCTTCTAACTTGAGCCCTGCATACGTAGCTATCGAGATGATCGAGGCTGCTATGGGTGGTAAGAAGTTCACTTTGCCTGCTGGATGCTTCGTAAAAGACGGCATGTACGGCTACAAGAACGTATGTATGGCTATGAAGTCAACTATCGACGAGAATGGTGTTTCTTACACTGAGGCTAACCTTTCTGCTGACGAGAAGAAGGCTTTGGACGCTTCTTACGAGCACCTTTGCAAGATGCGTGACGAGGTTATCGGCATGGGCGTTCTTCCTGCAGTTGCTGACTGGAAGAAGTACAATACGAACCTCTAATCTTCGGATTATCTAAATACAAAAGCGGGGCTGTTGAGGCTCCGCTTTTTTGTTTAATCTCCCTTAGTATTTAAAATAAAACAACCTCATCGTTTACCAGCATTAGATTACCGAAATAGCTTCGAGAAAGATAGATGCCAACTATGTCCGAAGAAGAAACCCTCCACAAGTCACGTCGCTTAATAGGAACAACTAAAGTTCCCCTTGTGGAACTATTCTCTATATAATGAAGGACCGGCGCACAGAGATAACGAACCGCCTCCAACGCCACACGATCAGGCAACCCAACAGCCTCTTTTTCGAAAGGAGGTACTTCACGATCAAGAAGAGAAAGGGCTAGCTTCACCTCATTACTATTCTGAACACTATCCACTACAAAACGGGCCAAGGTTTCATCTCCCTTGGGATAGTTCATGCCCCCAAAAACAAGAGCGATAGAGGCAGTAAGATATATAGGAATGTGTCCCAGCAGGAGTCCCAAAATTGTGAATGGCAAGACCCTCTTCACCTTTTCTGGCGATTCATGGGAAGAATCCCATGTCGGACCAGAAAAGAAATTGGCTCCAATAGAGACCAAAAAGAAAGCCACTATAAACGCCAATACGACAACACCAAATAAGCCCAATCCTGTTCCAGGATCACAACCTATCGGATAGGGGCATAGAATCACGAAACAGCTCCCCACCAAAAAACAAAAAATCATCTGCAACAAGAAAACCAATCCTATAGAGCCAGTCAACCATCGCACTTGACCCTCTTGTTTCTGCCTCCTGTAGCATTGCAATTGAAGCCTCAACCGTTTGACATAATAGGTTATACCTATAAAAACAAAACCAACTACCAAAAGAAAGAAAAGGAAATACAACATATCGTAATTGAGTCTTAAGATAACTTATCGAGAGCTAGATGAGTATAATAAGGTGTCCTGTAGATTTGGCCAAAAAAGTCTTTGAAGACATAGACTCCAATTCTGTCGCCCGAATCGTGATCAAAAAACTCATCACGAGACACTTTGACCCGAAAGAGCTGCGAGGTATCAAACAATCGGACATAAGGCACACATAACTTGTCGGTCATTGCCAATGCCCAATAATCCAAATCGCCAACAGAATCCCGACTCACATCCAAAGAGATGTTCTCATCAACCTCCTCAACGGGCTTTAGTTTAAAATAGTGGAACTTGAAGTTCTTGTCCCGTTTATCATATCCACGCTCCACAATCTCGAACGTCATCAAACGATCAGGTCCTTGAACGTACTTAGCTCCCACGGAAACCAAAAGAGGAGAAAGGACCATGTAGAGAGAAAACATAGATGCAATTATTCCAACCAAAGAAATCGGGAAAGTCCCTTTCGCCAGCATCATCCTCTTAGGCTCCGGATTATCCCAATACAGCAGAATCAAAAAAAGAATCAAATCAAGATTAATACGCAAAAAGAAATTATAATCTATATAATCTTCGTAGTCATATAAATTGGAAGACTTGTAGAAGAACAAATTCAAAAGAAGCAAAAGACCATAAAAAGAAGCAGCAAATAATGCAGCTACACGATCTTTAGGATCGAAAACGTATTGCGTAACACCCTTCCTGCATCGCATTATAAGCCGTTTCACGTATAAGCCTCCCATGAAGAGATAGACACCTACGACAATAAGGAAAAAAAGAAAATAACACATTGACAATCTTGTGTTTAAATAAAAAAATTCTTTACACAAATAAAACGAAAGCACCCTACCCTTTTCTGAAGAACCTACTATTTACCAGTCACGAAGCACAAACTAGCAAATGAGCCTCACTCCTCTTCGTTTTTCTGCGCAGTCTCCTCGAAAGGCCAATTTCTGACATAGACCCTAGGAAGGAACGGCCAGATGGTCTTAGGATAGAACCCGATTAGCGTAGAAGTCATCGTCTTGGACATGGCCTCCTGGACATTCCGCTTGTTAAACTCCGAATCTTTTCTGAGAGGGTCGAATGTCCGATTCATCCTTGATGAAGTCGCCAAATAACAATTGCCGCATTTCACCTCGGTACTATCCAACGTATTCACCAACACCACCTTGTTCAGACGATAGATCGGGGCTGGGAAATGAAGGGAATCCGGGTTGTTCAACACCACCGCATGCTCCACCAAATTCTTATCCGTATAATGGAGCACGCAAAGCAACGAATCTATAGCATAATAGACCCTGTTGAAGACCACACTATCCTTATTCTCCATCTTCAAACGAAACAAGCCTTTCTTCGGACGGAGAATGATGGAGTCCAACCGATAGGTCGTCCGCATATCGCTGGCAAGCGTGACGTAAGGCTTTACAAAATTCGCTCCTTGGCTCGACATTGTCTGCTTCGCATTCCTATTGACATAGAAGATGGAGAGCGTATCGGGAGAGGTGAGATCTGCACGCATCAACTCCTGATAGTAGAAACGGGAGTCGTCCGAACTCTTGTTCATTATCAACTTCACTTCCCCACTCTTCCTCAACTTAAAGACTCCAGACAGGGAATCCATCGCCGTCTTGCTCGCATCCTGGGCGATCCGCATCGAAAAATTCAGCTTCACCTTGGAAAAGTCCAATTTCTCTTGGGCATATCCGCTAAGAAGTGCGCCTAACAATATCGTCCAAAATAAAACCAATCCTCTCCTTACATTCATCTTCTCCTTCTTTTAGCTTGTTTCTCAGCCAATTCCGCATCCTTTTTCTCCTTCTCCCGCACACGTTGGAAGACCTCGCCGCTACCCACCACATTCATCTTAGAATAGGCGATAAATAGCTGGCAACTCTTCAACGGACAATTTTCCACCGTGGAGCTACTCTCCATCTTCCCTCGGTCTGGAATATCATAGATGAACTTCACTTTCTGCTTCGACGGATCCATGTTTGCCTCCTTGGAATAGCGGATGTTCACCTGATAGGATTCTCCGCTATCAGTCAGCAAGGAATACCAATACTCCTCGTAATCGTCCCGTTTCACTTGCTTCACTATATGCTCATCATAATCCTTACTTTCCAGTGTCTTGCGCATCTTCTCCACCACTGAATAGGGAGCCTCTTTTTTGCAAGCATAGAGATTGGACCACGACTCATAAGAATGCTGATAGACGAAATCCATCGGGAAAGGCAATTCTGGGAAGAGATGAGATACCGAGAGTTGGGAACTCTTCTCATACGAGCCCAATGCCACTGCCGGAAGCCTCAACTTCATCTCCATATCCACCATCGACGAATCTTTCAAATAGAGGACCTTGGCCTTCGCATAGCACTCCACCTTACCGTCCTTCAAGAGTTTCATCTTGACTGGCAACTCGGAAGTGTAGCAAACATTCTTTATCGAGAAGACCGCCTTATTTTCTGCCTTCTTATCCTTCGTAAGGGTAGGCGACTTCAAGACGGCATCCTTGAAATAGTAGTAGGCCGTATCCTTCTCCACATAGGCAACCGTAGGCGCACTCAAGCGATGAGCCAACAACAACGAATCTCTCCTATAGAAATCCACCTCGTCGAAGAGAGCACCCACCTTGGCCAAATCAATTACCATAGGCTCGAAATAACCGTTTTTACGCTTGGCTGAAATGGAGAAGTTTACTTCGTTGCAAAAAACCGTCAACGTAATCTCCTTCATATAGTTAACAATCGGCGAAGAGGCTAATTCATAGCCACTGTTGGCCGCAATCTGCACCGGCCTTGCATGTTTCGACGAACGTCCCGTCAAACAGATATAATAGTCCATCTTCTCGGAAGAACGAGAGTTGACCACTTTCAACGGATAGAAATCGAAGGCAAACTTCTGACCTTTCTCCACCGTTTTGGGGATCTCACCCACCTTGAAACCTGAAACCACCACATCATATTTCCTGCCGACAGGAAGGAGCACCCTTTGTCCCAAGAAGAAGGAAAACTCCTTTTTCCCATCATAAAAGAAAACAGTTGTGTAGGGATTGCAGCTTCCTTTTATATTCCAGTTTCGACCATCAATAGACAAAAAGTCAAGCACAACTGCTTGCGTATCCACTTTGGCTTCCTTCCATTTCTTGCCAGAGAAAGAAGCGATCTTCTCTGATTGGAAGGATAAGCTAACCTTCTCTTCCGGCTTGTAAAGCAAATAGAAATATCCGTCTCTATTTGTCCATCCAGACCGGTAATCCACCGAAGCCGCATCTATTTTAAAAGGCAAATAAGACAACGGATTTCCCACCTTGTCTTCGAATTTCAAGACAATGGCATCCACATCCGAACAAATTAACGACAAGTCCACCTCTTGCCCCACTTCCAAAGGTTCCAAACGGCCTATCACATCGCCCATACAAATGAAATCAATAGGCGTACCCGCAGGGACATACCCCTTAGAACATCCCTCATTATCCAAATAGGCCGTTTCTTTTTCAGGCAGCCCATACCAGACCCTTGAATTCAACTCCTCCGCATTTTTCAAATAATTAAATCTCAACGTAATACGTCCATTCGCCAAAGGAATTCCACTCTTCGTCGTCACTTTCAAGTTTACCCGCGCACTGAGTTGCGGGAAGTCCCCGTTCCACCAAGTGAAATGGTTCACTGAACCCTTATAGACATTGCCGCTCTTCAAAGCATAGCCTTCCTCCTTCCACAAGCCCTTCTGCTCGTCGAAGAACCACAACGGCATCGTATCGGGAGCCGTTTTCTGCAAGGAAGCCGGAATTGGATAGGTCAACGCCGCCTGCAACGACTTCCGCAACTGGAGTTTCCTTCCGTTCTCATCCGAAAGCAGGACATTCACCATACCACAAGAGACGAGGAAAGTCGTATCCCTAGAAGAACGAACCGCCAGCAAGTCACCGCCAGGCATCATACGCTTGAAATTGGCCGAATCGGGGTTAAGATAGAGCATATCCATCTGCACCATACCATCATAAGGTTCGCCCGTGTCGTCATACGCCATAGCATCCGACGGGATCTGCACTACCATACCGTTCAGATTCACATCAATTCCCTTCTTGGATTGGAATAGGATGTTCCTACTGATATCGTTGTTTCCACGAGGAACAATCACGATAGAGACCTTGGATGAGTCGATATACTCTTTGGAATAGATGAAATCATAGAAGCCCTCTTTCGAAAACTTCACCACATAACGATTCCCTTCTATCTTAGGATTTTTCAAAACAAATTCGCCCAAACTATCGGTTTCCACCTCTCCTTCCTTTGAGGTCATGGTGACAAAAGGCACGGGATAACCATCCAGACTAGTCACGATACCCCGTAAGGTAACATTCACCTCAGACACCGCCAATGTATCAGCCCCCTGATTACTCTCCGAAACTTGGTTCGAACAAGAGAAAAAGAAGAGGAAAGATAACGAACATAAGAAACTGATTATACTTCTACTATTCATAGTCCCTATTTTAATAAAACAACACTTGTCAAGGCTTTATACCTCTACTTTATTCCACAAATATAAACAGATAAATCCAAATAGAACAAATTATAGGAACAATTTCGTTTATGGTAAGATCTTCTCAAACGATTAAAACTACAGTAGGATTCCTGCACCTCTGGCTGATATGCACGCTATCATCCTACAATCAAAAAAAATAGCGATGACCCCAAAGCCACCGCTATTTTCACATCACTATTCAAATATTAGTATTTTATCATCCTTACCGTTTTTACACCGTTGGAGATGAAATAAACACCTGCAACAAAATCGGAAACGACTACTTCAACAGCATCAGCCCCTGCAACGAATGTCTTTGCCGTAACGCCTGTAGCTGACGTAATAGTAACTACATCGCCATTATTCAATCCGCTGATAGTAACAACATCCTTGGCTGGATTTGGCAATACCGTCAACGTAGCAGTAGCATCCTCGATCTCCTCGTTACCTGAAAGTTCTTCGTAGAACATGTTCCACGTATCGAACTCCAACTCACCACTGAAAGTGAAGTACAAGTCCGTTGCCGTAGGGATGTCTGACGTCAAATCACAAGTGAACTCCTCAAAAGATGAATTAGACTCTACATTCAAGTATCCGAGAACTGGACCGTTGGCAGAACCCGTCGAAATTCGGATGGCTCCACCACATGGTGCAGAGACATGAGCCTTGAATTTATTAACACCCTTTGCCTGCACACCAGCCAAACCAATCCAAGAGCCACTCTTACCCTTAACTGCCATATTGGTCGATCTGCCAACATAGTTCACCTCAATACCGCTCTGCCATGCGAAACACTCAGCTTGTATATTCTTCGTTCCATCAACAGGGACAACTTGACTAACACCCTTCGTAGTACCCGCATCTACGCCAAGAATCTTTCCTGCTGATTCATCCACATTAGCATAATCGACATGGGAGCTACGGTATCCGCCACTGACTCCAATTTGATTCTGCAACCACTGACTATGGTAGGTGATGTACCATTTATCCTTGAACTTGAAGAACGAATGGTGATTGTTTCCATTGTCGCCCAACCATTTTGATGGATTATCAAACACCTTGCGGTCGAATTTGAAATTATTCATCGGATTAGTGGAGATCATCGTAGCGATAACAGCATTGCTAATGCCATAGTTGTTGCCATTTGTATTCCAGTTCGTACAATAAGAGTAAACATAGTTGTTTCCAATCTTATTGATGCCGGCATCCTCGAAAAGATAAGGAGGATTCAACGATTGAGCACTACCCACAATGTTGATGAAGTCTTTGTCAAGCTTAGCGATACGGGCAGTACCTGGATCGGCATTTCTTCCTTGTGGCACACCACCACCGAAATAGATGTAACCCGTACCATCGTCATCAACAAGGACAGCTGGGTCAAACAACCATTCCACATTACAATTCGGCATCGAACGAGTAATCAATCCTTGTCCTTGCTTCACATCCTCCCATGGTCCGTAAGGAGTGTCACCAGCAACGACATAAATACCATTACCTCCATTTGCGAAGTATAGGAAGAATCTGTCTTTGCCATTTATTTTTGCGTGACAAGCTGTTGGAGCCCATGAGTTTCCTGCCTTGGAGATACCTCCCTGACCAGCGACCTTCATCGGTCCATGGTCTGTCCAGTTCACAAGGTCGGCAGAAGAGAGACAGACAATCTCGGTGATTGTACCATATTCATTACTCTTGATGCTACCATTCTTGTATTCATAGATATCATGGGTCATGTAAATATAAACTGAATCGCCATAAACCATCGCACAAGGATCCGCACCATAACGCTGAGTCATGATTGGGTTGTGGTTAGGGGCTGGCTTCACCTTAGGGTTGACATTGCTGAGAGAGATGGAAGAGAAGACAGAAGCCAACTCGACATCATCACGATTGCCAATCACACAACCATTCTCATCATAAGGATCGCTACCATTCGACTCATACTTCTCAAACGTCATGTAATCGATATCAAACCAGCTGCCAGTAACCTTTAGTTGCAACGTGTGCTGACCAGCCGAAATCTCTTTTGTTCGAGCAATGACATTTCTATAATCCTTAAAGCCACCAGTATTAGGTGCGGAAATATCGCCGGTCACTGCCTTGCCGTCAATCAAAAGTTGGAAAGAAGCAGATGCGTTATCTGTAGCGGCAGATATAGAAACCGTATATTTGGAGGTCTCCTTCACATCGACCGTATAGTTCACCCACTCACCCTCTTGGTTGTAACCAATGGAATAGCCTGTTGCTGCCGCATAAATATCAACTCCGTCGTTACGGAAAGCCTCACCACGGTTTTCTGAATCCTCATCGCTGTAAGCGACACCTTGTCCACCGAAATCATACTCCTCAGCCTCTATCTTACCTGGAATGGAAGCTGGTGTCCCGTTGTAAGGGCCAGCCTCAGAAACTGGATTACCAGGTTCTGCACCTGGCTCAATTGAAGAAGAGCCACAATCCAAAGAGAATCGGCGAAGGAACCTCCATATTTCACGTACGGAATGGTACTTGTCGTTGGATGGCCAGTGACCTTTTCCATAAATCTTGTTCAGACAAACTTCGACGCCACACTTACCGTTCTTCCACAAATAACGAGTAGCAGCTCCGTCAACAACAGATTCAACAGGAGTATCTTCACAACCATTTGCCTTTGCCCAAGCCGATGCCTGCGCATAGGCGCCTTGCTGTTCTTGATACATGCCATTGAACGTACCCTTCCATGGTTCATAGTGAACCACATCGTCGGCATCACCATTGGTATGGATGATCGGAATTGGACGAGATGGTTTGGCTGTCATGTCGCCGATAGGATAACCAGAGACAGGAGCACAAGCCGCAATCTGGTCTGCCATGTTGTTCGCCACAGAATAGGTGAGCATACCACCCATTGAGAAACCAGACATATAGACACGCTTCAAGTCGATCTTATACTTAGAACTCATCTCCTTGATGATGGCCTTGATGAAGGCGATATCAGCGCCCGATGCACCCAAATCCCATGTAGAGCCATCCGACTGAGGATAGACAACAAGGAATTTTGCAGTGTCGGCAACTTGATCCCATCGAGATTGTTGTTTCTGATAGGCTATGTCTTGCCCCATGCCGTGAGCGGAAATAACCATTGGCCTGTTTTCACCCATTCCACTTGGTGCATACACATCAATCGTACGGTTCTTACCATTTACGTTGATGGTACTTTTAACACCAGGAAGACTCTGAGCGGCAACTGTTACCGAAAACATTGCGCCCAACGCAGTCACAAGTGCACTTTTGTAAAGGATATTCATAATATTAAATTTTAGTTTGTTTCAAAATTTGTTTTACGTCTAAACTGCCACATTGCGATCTTGAGCGACAAAATGGTCAAAGCAAGCGACAAAACTATCTATCGTATAAACCCCTTTAAATGACATGGCAAGTATAGTGCATTTAGAAAAAAAGGAAGGGTAAAAAACGTGCAAAAGAGCAGATTTTTGTTTCAAACATCCCAAATAGACAACAAAAGGGCACCACTCATACAAGTGATGCCCTTTCCATTCTTCGTTAGAACTGAATTATTTCACCTCCCAAGTATCGTTTGTCATCAAAAGCTCTTGGAAGTTGTGGTATTTCTTCTTGCTCTTGACATCCTCGATTTGCTCAGCCACAGCGTCGTTGTAAGTAGGAGCCTCAACGTCACGGATGACACCCAAAGCAACTGGGAAGTCAGGCCCCTCCATCAAAGCCAACTTCATTTGAAGCGTATTGTCCTCACAATGTGCATCATGAACCAAGATGTCCTTCTCCGTGATGCCATTCTCACCTATCTTAACCACCTTGATGTTGAAACCATCCTGAACCAAACCGAACTCGTTGTTCTCACCGAAGATCATTGGCTTACCATGTTCCAAATAGATGGCGTTCTTCTTACGTCCCTCTGCGCTATATACGCTCTCGTGTGTACCGTCATTGAACACTACACAGTTTTGAAGGATCTCACAAACAGAAGAACCCTTGTGGGCATGAGCAGCCTTCAAAATCTCGATCGTGCCAGGAGCATCAGTCGCTACCGCACGAGCGAAGAAGTGACCACGTGCACCGAAACACAACTCAGCAGGACGGAAAGGATCCTCTACCGTTCCATAAGGAGAGGATTTGCTGACGAAACCACGTGGAGACGTAGGTGAATATTGACCCTTTGTCAAGCCATAGATACGGTTGTTCAAGAGGATCATATTGAGGTCGATGTTACGACGATTGGCATGGATGAAGTGGTTACCACCGATAGCCAAACCATCACCGTCACCGGAAATCTGCCATACGCTCAAGTTCGGATTAGCCACCTTCGCACCTGTGGCAATCGCAGCCGCACGTCCGTGGATTGTATTCATACCATATGTGGCCATATAGTGAGGCAAACGGCTGGAGCAACCGATACCAGAAATAACCGCTACATTTTCAGGGGCAACACCAATCTCTGCCATTGCCTTTTGAAGGGAAGCCAAGAAAAAGTGGTCTCCACAACCTGGACACCAACGTGGTTGTCCCTTCTTAAAATCTTTTGCGCTCAACTCCATAACAAATTAAAAATTAAGAGTTAATAGTTAAAAATTAAGAGTTTTTCTTCGTTGTCTTCACGATTGCTGTTAAAATTGAGATCAACTCCCGGCAATCTTTAACAATGGAACCATGCACATTGGAATCAATATGTCCTCCATCATGCAGCAAATCCAACCAATATGCAGTCTCATTTGCTTCCTTTAATCCGATGGAAAGCTTATTAATAAAATCCAACCTACTTTGGGCAAATTTTGATTCTCTCACCATCGCCCCAATAGAGGTTCCACTCCTCAACATCTGCTTCGAAAGAACAAACTCTCTTTTTTCTTCCGTTAAAAATTTATATGCTTTTACTATCCTAAGAGCAAACGAATAAGACTTAATCGTTATAACATTGTCTGTCATAATTTTTAATTCTTAATTCTTAACTCTTAATTATTACTTATTCACTATAGATCTGATTGAAGCTCTTAACAAGGTCTGCTACCATGAAAGGTTGACCCTTTACCTCGTTGAATTGATAAGGAGCGAAGTTGTCCACCTTCATACGCAACCAGCCAGCGAACTGACCCATGTTCTGCTCTGCAACAACTACCTTCTTGTACTTCTTCATCACCTCTGCCGTGTTCTTTGGAAGCGGATTGATATACTTGAAGTGAGCCAAAGCCACCTTCTTGCCAGCCGCCTTCATCTCGTCCATTGCAGCATGCAAGTGTCCGTAAGTTCCACCAAAACCGACAATCAACAACTCAGCATCGTCCTTGTCACCCTCAACTACAACATCAGGAACTTGAATCTTCTCAATCTTCTCAGCACGGAGACGAGTCATCAAGTCGTGGTTTTCTGGATCTGTTGAGATCGCACCTGTCTTGCTATCCTTCTCCAAACCACCCAAAATGTGGGTAAAGCCCTCACGACCTGGGATCGCCCAATAGCGAGAACCCTCTGCATTACGCATATATGGAGTCCATGTTCCCTTCAATGATTCTGGAACGTATGGAGGGTTGATTGCTGGGAAGTCAGCCAAGTTAGGCAACTTGAACGCACCTGAACCGTTTGCCACATAAGCATCTGTCATCAAAACGACTGGAGTCATGTGCTCCAAAGCAATCTTACATGCCATGTAAGCAGCATCGAAGCAATCCGTTGGAGAGGTTGCAGCAATCACTGGCATTGGAGACTCACCATTACGGCCGAACAAACATTGGAGCAAGTCGGTCTGCTCAGACTTCGTAGGAAGACCCGTTGCAGGACCTCCACGTTGTACGTCCAAGACAACCAAAGGCAACTCCATGATGACTGCCAAGTTCATTGCCTCCGACTTCAAACAGATACCAGGACCTGAAGTTGAAGTACAAGCCAAAGCACCAGCAAATGAAGCACCGAGAGCAGAAGCACATCCTGCGATCTCATCCTCGCATTGAACGGTAGTCACACCCAAAGACTTGTGCTTAGAAAGTTCGTGAAGAACATCCGTAGCAGGAGTGATAGGGTAAGAACCCAAATACAACTTCAAACCAGCCTTCTCCGCTGCGGCGATCAAACCGTAGGCAGTAGCCTTGTTTCCGTTGATATCCATATAGACACCCTTCTTTGCAGACTTTGTCTCCACCGTATAAGTGTGGGATACTGAAGAGTGAGTATTGTGTCCGTAATCATAACCCGCTTGGATAACCTTAATGTTAGACTCTGCCACACCTGGCTTCTTAGCGAATTTCTCCTTCAACATGTTAGCTGCGATGTTGGTGTCACGGTTGAACAACCAGCAAACCAAACCAAGGGCGAACATGTTACGACACTTCATGATGGCTTTTGGATCCATGCCTGAATCAGCCAAACAATCCTTCACCATTTGAGTGATAGGAGCCGCTATGACATCGTTCTTAATGCCCATTTCAGCAATGGCATCCATTGTGGCGAAGTTCGCCTTCTGCAAATCAGCCTCCTTGAACGAATCTGTATCGATGATGATACATGCGGTAGGCTTACAGAACTTATATTGAGTCTTCAACGCAGCTGGGTTCATTGCGACAAGCACGTCACACTTATCTCCAGGGGTGAAAACCTTATTTGCACCGATATGTACTTGGAATCCGGAAACTCCCGTCAACGATCCCTGTGGGGCACGGATATCTGCCGGATAATCAGGGAAAGTACAGATGTCATTACCAACTGTAGCGGAAATCGTAGAGAATATGTTTCCAGCCAATTGCATTCCATCACCGGAATCGCCAGAAAAACGAACCACTACTTGGTCCAAATCTTCAACTTTAGCCATAACTTTATTGGTCTTATAGATAATACAATTAATATGCAAATTTAAAGAAATATGCACAATGTGCAAAGCAAAACGACTAATTTCCAATCAAAATAACAAAAATTTAGCCTTTCACGTGAATATTATGCAAAAAATATACGGATGGGGATTTTGAATCGAGAAATGCAGAAGGCCATCCTATTCAACAGAGGTTGAAGCCAGCACTGCTTCTCCCTCTTCCTTATCTATTTCTACCTGCTTATCGAGCCAAATAGTTATCCCAATTTGTGTTACGCATATCGGCACTCTTGGCAAACTCCAAGTGCATACCGAAGGCACATTGCAAGTTGTGCGGAGTATGGAGATTTTTGCCCAACTTCAAGTAGTCCCAAAGCAACTGCTTATAGTCTGGATGAACGCAATTCTCAATGATGGTCTTCGCTCTTTCTATTGGAGACTTGCCGCGCAAATCGGCGATACCTTGTTCCGTAATCAAAACATTCACAGAGTGCTCGCTATGGTCAACATGGCTCACCATTGGAACGATAGGGCTGATCTTGCCGTCCTTCTGCGTAGATGGACACGTATAGATGGAGATGTAGGCATTGCGGGTGAAGTCGCCCGAACCACCGATACCATTCATCATCTTCGTACCCAAGACATGAGTAGAGTTGACGTTTCCGAAGATGTCAGCCTCCAAGGCAGTGTTGATGGTAATCAAGCCCAATCGACGGATAACCTCAGGATTGTTGGATATTTCAATAGGACGCAAAACGAACTTATCCTTGAAGAAGCCAAGATTGCCGTAGATATCGTCCATGACAGGATCGCTCACGGTCAAAGAACAACCGCTGGCGTAGGAGATACGCCCCTCCTTCATCAATCCGATAACTGAATCTTGGATTACCTCTGTGTACATCGTGAAATTAGGAATCTCCTTGTTCTCACCCAAAGAACCCAACACAGCATTGGCCACATTGCCCACACCTGATTGGATTGGCAAGAACTCCTTCGGAATGATACCCAGCCTCAATTGCGAAGCCAAGAAATCAGCAACATTCTGACCTATCTTCGCAGTAACGGCATCCATCGGAGTAAATCCAGCCACACTGTTGCCCAAATCAGTCTCCACAACAGCGACAATCTTAGAAGGATCCACCTTCAAAACATCCGAACCGCCACGGTCGCTCACCTTGTAAATAGGAATTGCGCCACGGTAAGGAGGATTGGCAGGCTCAAAAAGGTCGTGCATACCCTTGATTTCCAAAGGGTGCTTCCTATTCAATTCAACGATTATCTTTTTCGCCATGCTCGCATAAGTGAGGACGTTACCCACACCCGAAGTCAAAAGGATTTCGCCCTTCTCGTTCAAGTCGGCAGCCTCAATGATGGCAACGTCAATATCGCCATAGAACCCATAACGGAGTTCTTGTGCCAAATGAGACAAGTGCATATCCGAATAGGCCACCTCCTGCGAGTTGATCGCATTTCTCAAATCCTTGTTGCTCTGATAAGGAGTTCTGAACTTCACTGCTTTTGCACGGGCCAAGGCACCGTCCAATGCATCACCGGCAGAGGCTCCGGAGAAGATGCCTATCTGAAATTCATTGCCTTTCGCATGCTCCTCCTCCGCCATTTTTGCGATAGCGGAAGGAACAGCCTTAGGTGTTCCTGATGGGGTAAAACCACTAAAACCTACCTGGTCTCCATTTTTCACAAAACGAGCAGCCTCATCAGCTGTCATAAACTTGAATGCCATAAATATCTAATTTAATTTTCCTTACCAATCCGATCAAGCCTCCTTCGGCACATGACAAAGGCGAAAAAAGGCTCTCCATAATTTTCCGCAAAAATACAACAATCCGCTCATTTTTATTCCCTTTTTATGCTTTTTTTACAAGCAGAAAGTTCAAATATGCCGTTATTTGTCCAACGTCACTAATAAATATGCAAAACGCCCTGAACTTTGCAGTCCAAGGCGTTAAACATTATCTCTATATCCTAATATCCCAACTCCATCATCTCATCGTCCACCAAAGTACCCACACGAGAAAAAGAGAGATTCACCTCGTTCGGCTTTCCCAAGCGAATCTTATAGCCATAACTCTTTTTTGCCAGACGCATCAATTTCTGGTCTGGATAATTGGCTTGGATATACTCGACCGCCCGACGGGGAAGAAGTTCAAAAAGAGACTCCGGCAATCCTTTTTTCCTGGAAATCATCTCGGAGAAAGTTCCTTTCCTATCAAAAACAACCTGTATTCCCTTGGCAAAATAGATGCGGTAGCTACGGCTCCGCTCCCGCTCCACGAAGAGCAACTCCTCTTCAGAAAAATACTTGTCGAGGAAAGACTGCGCCAACTTTGGAAGTTTCACCTCCGAAGCGTTCTTCATCGCCAACTCACCATGCCTGTCAAAAGATAGCTCAACGTTATTCGCCTTGCTCAGCCTTACACGATAACCTTGCATACGTGTGTCAGGGAAAATCTTCTCTATTTTTTTCAGCCGACTATTTGGGTAGTTTGCCGAAATATACTCCAATAATTTGGAAGGGAACTCCGCATCCAGACTCTGAGGCAAATCATGCTTGTTGGAATTGATCTCGATCCAAACGCCCTTGTGGTTGAATTCCAACTCCACCCCCGAAGAGAGCAGCACATAATAATCCTTGTCCAACGACTCGCTCATGCTGTCAATAGTCGCCTCTGGGAAATGAGTCTTGATAAATGATTGTGCAGAAAATGGAAGTTGTTTTTCCTTGATGTTAACAGAACACGCTCCCAGCAGAAACGCCACAACCAAAAGGGAAAAACACAGACCTCCTTTATTTCCGAATATTCTTACGCCTTTCATTTCTTTAATCTTATGCCTTTAACTTTCCAAAGATAAACCTTTTTATTGAAGGAAAGTGCATGGATTCCGTTTTTTCAACAAAAAGAAGACCTCTTTCCATATACACCGCATTACAAAGGTTCATACAAAATGGGCAAACAAGGCATTCTCTTACGGCAACATCATTTCTTCTCAAGAAACCTCCAATGAAAGAATTAGGTGATGTCCAGAAAAAAAACTATCTTTGCAACGATATATCATTTGTGTTTTATCATAACCATACTTATATTGGAAACACTTCTATACTGTGTGGCAGGACACACCCTTGAAATTTCTCTTCAAGATCCACAAATCACGGAAGAATGGATCCCATCTTTCTCTCCTTTCAAGATAACAAACGGCGTGAAGGACCTCTTCTCCTTAACCATACTTGCTGGAGAAGAACCCTCAGAGGAGGAAGGATCGTTCGTGACAGATTTCAACGTTGACGGGATGCTTTTCCAAGTGTACCGACGTCCAAACAACGGTTACCGATACAAAATATCCAACCCAAAGGCTCCCGAATCATGGTGCGACCTCCTCTCCAACGAGGACTTCTCCGAAGGGACTGCAATCATGCGAGGGGAAAACCAACTAAAGCACTACTCCCTCAACAACTTCCTGATGTTGATGTACGGATTCTCCTCCGCCACGAAGGAGACCCTGTTGTTCCACTCCTCCGTCATAGAGAAAGACGGGAAAGGATATCTATTCCTTGGCAAGAGCGGAACAGGAAAGAGCACGCACAGCCGTCTTTGGTTGGAGAACATACCAAACACCTCCTTGCTCAACGACGACAACCCCGTCATCCGTGTCATCGACGGGAAAGCCTTCGTCTATGGCTCGCCTTGGAGCGGCAAAACGCCTTGCTACAAGAACCGGATGGTCGAAATCGGGGGCATCGTCAGGCTGAAACAATACCCAGCCAACATCATTGAGAAACAAACTGGCGTGAAAGCCTACGCCGCCCTACTTCCTTCCATCTCCAACATGATTTGGGACAAAAGGGTGAGCCACGGCATCTCCGACACCATATCCTCCTTGGCAACCATCTGCCAAGTATATCAACTGCAATGCTTGCCCAATGCGGAAGCAGCGGAACTCAGCTATAACACGCTAACGAAATGAAGAAATTCGTCAACAACGAACTCCTGCTCGACTGCGCCGACGAGATGCTGAAAGAGGGCCACTCCGTCACCATCCGCGTGGCGGGCTACAGCATGCGCCCTATCTTGGAACATAGGAGGGACGACGTTACGCTTGTGAAGCCCGACCTCGACGCCTTGTCGCTTTACGACGTAGTGCTTTTCAAACTGAACGGGCGCTATATCATGCACCGAATCATCGCCATAGACGGAGACCGGCTGACCCTCATGGGGGACGGCAACCTCCAAGGCTGTGAATCGTGCACCAAGGCAGACGTGGTAGGAATAGCCACCAGCTTCAAACGCAACGGAAGAACCATCAACTGTCAATCAGTCTGGTTCAAACGGTATGGGAAAATATGGAACGCGCTCCGCCCCATCCGAAGATGGTTGCTTTACGCCTATCGCATCCAATTGAAACTAATTCCATAAAAGAACCCATTTACACATCAAAAACAAGAGCATCATGAAAGAAAAGAAAGGTTTTGGATTAAGAAATATAGCCGGACAAATGGTCGTCGTGGCACAAAGCGCCGAGAACATCAACTTCGGCAAGGTAATCGCCATGAACAACTCTTCCGCCTATCTTTGGGAAGCCCTGGAGGGTAAAGAGTTCGATGCCCAGACAATGGCCGACTTGCTCACCCAAAAATATGCCGTAGAGGCAGAAAAGGCCCTCGCCGACTCACAGAAGCTAATCGAGGCTTGGAAAAACGCAGGTATCATTGAATAATTGACGATGAGGATGGATAAGCAGAAGGAACAATTGCTCGATTTGATCAACTCCGCCTTGTGGGGAACGCCTGCTCACGCAGAACTGTTCGGAGAGGGAACCGACTGGAATGCCCTCTATCAGACAGCCAAGGAACAAGCCTGCTTAGGATTGGCTTTCCAAGGATTCTCAACGCTTCCCAACGACAAGAAACCGAACAGGATCCTCCTTCTGAAATGGTATGGGTTCGTCGCCGAAATGGAGAACCAATACAACCATCATCTAGAAATTCTGGGGCAAGCCTTACAACTCTTCGGGAAGGAACGTCCCATCCTCATGAAAGGACTGAGCGTCGCCGCCCTCTACCCCAATCCGAAGATTCGACACTTGGGCGACATCGACCTGCTTCTTTCCGAGATGGATGGAAAGGAAATGCAAAAACTCCTCCGTTCCAAAGGTTTCAACGTGGATTCCTGTCCTCATACGGACAAACATATAGGCATCGATCTGAAGGGCGTGGAAATCGAATTGCACTGGGAAATAGGGAAACCTCTCAACCCATTCCACCACAAAACCTACAAGATGCTGGAGAGACAAGCGACGAAAATCACAAGGGAAGAGACTATCGGCGAAGTCAAAGTCAACCTCCTACCTTTGGAATTCAACGCCATCGCCCTGCTCATCCACATGGTGGAACACTTTATAGGGAAAGGACTCGGACTCCGCCAAATCTGCGATTGGACGCTTTTCTTGGACAAGTACCATTCCCAAATGGATCACAACCTTCTGAAAGAGATGTTGAACGAATTGGGCATGATGAACGATTGGCAACTATTCTCCAACTTCTGCGTCAACAACTTAGGATTGAATAAGGAGGCCGCCATTTTTTATAGCGAGAGCAAAACAAAAAAAGCCCAGAAACTCTCGGAAGTGGTTTTTGCCTTCGGTAATTTCGGCGAATACAACCCTGTGTGGAAAAGCCGGCCATCCGCCTTCCTCAAACGGAAAATGGAGGCCTTGAAGGGCAACATCGAACATTTCCTACGCGTATTCTCCATCTCGCCAAGCAATGCGCTCTTCAACATTTTCTACTTCTACCCTATCGACGCATTCAATAGATTGAAAAACAGGAAATAGGTTGGGAATATCCCGATTCTTTCAATTCCTCTCTCAATTTTCCAATGGCTTACGTCATCGGCTTAGAGGTTACACCCAAAAGAGTTGCCACCACGTAGCCATGTGCCTCCTACTCTCCCAACCGGATATGCTTCACATCCACCTGCTCTTTCAAGAAGATGGAGGCGCAGCGTCTAAATTTCTCCTCCGACTCGGTCGTGAAGAACGAGCAAGTCGAATTTTTAGACAAGGAAGACTCCAACTCCGTATGGCGTCGGAGATAATCGGCCAAACTCTGCGCTACAATGTCGCCCTGCGAAACCACATTGATCGTATATGGGACATATTTCTCAATCTTAGGAAGCAACAACGGATAGTGCGTACATCCCAAGACAATTGTATCGATTTCAGGATCCTTCGACAGAAGGGTATCCGTATATTTCTTTACGAAATAGTCCGCCCCATCGGAAGCATACTCGGAATTCTCCACCAAAGGGACCCACATGGGACAAGCCTCGCCCGTGACCACCACATCGGGGAAAAGTTTAGCAAACTCTATCGGATAAGACTCGGACTGAATCGTACCTACCGTACCCAACAAACCGACATGACGGCTACGCGTAATCAAACCCACATGCTCCACCGTAGGACGAATCACGCCCAACACTCTGAACGAAGGGTCCCATTGCGGGATGTCCACCTGCTGAATCGTTCTTAACGCCTTAGCCGAAGCCGTGTTGCAAGCCAAAACGACCAATGGGCAGCCCATCTCATACAACTTCCTGACCGACTGGCGAGTAAACTCATAAACCACATCGAACGAACGAGAGCCGTAGGGCGTACGGGCATTGTCGCCCAAGTAGAAATAGTCATACTGCGGCATCAACTT
Source organism: Paludibacteraceae bacterium (assembly GCA_017961765.1). Classification (GTDB taxonomy): domain Bacteria; phylum Bacteroidota; class Bacteroidia; order Bacteroidales; family Paludibacteraceae; genus RGIG10190. Next base: position 49,990 of record JAGCWQ010000169.1, read on the forward strand.
ACGCACCTTATCAAAAATGGTCAAACCACCATATCCGGAGTCGAAAACCCCGATGGGACCACACTTCCGTATTTTTTCACTTTCCACCTTCATATCGCCGTTTTTGTTTTAAACAAAATTACAAATCTAATGCGGAGAAGACAAGATTAAGGGGAAAAGATTCGTACAGAAAATCCAAGAGCTAGCATTTAACCGCAGGATTACTTTTCAAAAGCCTTATAAAGTTTGTCATCCGTCTTGAAGTAGAATTTCCAACGGAATCCCTTCTGCTTGAGTTGCTCAATAGATTCGGAATCGGTCGCTTTTTCCATGAAATGCATTAGTTCGCAAAGATCCCGATAGGTGTTGTTATGCGTCAAATCAAGGAGGATTACAGAAGAATCAGCACTTAGGCGACAAGTTTCATCCACAGGATTCCCATTTAGATAAATCGTGTCGTTGCTACGATAGAGCCTTGTTTTCGCATTTCGGATTAAATCCCTATAAGTTTTCTTACATTGCAAGAAATCATGCTCCTTTGTGCTCGACGATGAATACTCGAAAATAGAGGGCATCCCCAGGATAGAATCAATCTGTTGTCTATGAAAGGAAGAAATGTGATTATAAACGGAAATCTTTTCATCCTTATCAACACCCTTATTTATAAAACAGAGTCGATAGAAATAGTAACGTAACGTGTCAATCAACTCCACAGGGGAATCATAGGCCACATTGATAGGATGATTCTGCGTTCCGGAGCAGAAGTCAAAGATATAATCCTCATTTCCTATAGAATCCGCAACCTGGAGCATCGCTTTTCCCATGGTTTTTATAGAAGATTGCCGCACACCGTAATAGTAATAGGAAGAGTCTTTGATGAGTATTTCTGGCAAATAAAAGGACATGGAAGCAACCGAGCCGTTGGGAAGGGACAAGGTACTATCCACAACGATCAGACAACTATCCTGATTGATAAACTGCAACGATGGATGGGTCATCAGGTAATTGGAAACAATGATCATAGTAGCTTGGGTGCGTCCCAAATTTCCCAGGTCTTCCAAATAAGGCCATATTTTAAGATAATCCATCTCTGCCCCTAACGAGTCGGCGAAAAATCGATCTATCTTCTCTTCCGAGTAGCCCTCGCTCAAGAAGAACTCCCTCATATACCTATTATGAATGTCCAAATAAAACTCTTTGGTAGGGAACTCCCCATTACGCTCCACATATCCATACACCCAATTTCCTAGGGAAGCATAGCCTATTTCATCATTTTTTGTCACCTCCCTTTTTTGTGAACAAGCCACCACAAAGAGAAACGGAAGGGCATATATTACCCCTTGATGCAACAAACATCGTAACCAATTATGCATATAGTCCCTCCTCCTAATAAAAATAACACCTACTCACCTATCTTTCTAAAATTGCCTTGCGCCTTTTCCTTAGAATCCCGCATAATCCTCAGGACCTACACCTAAGAAATTCATATCCCTGAAACCGATGGCAATACCATGGTCCGGGTCGCACTCACACTCACCAGCAATAGAGATGTCGGGCATATCCTTATGCTTTTTGCTAATTGGCACTTCATTATAGTCCATGCCAAAAGACATACCTAAATTAAACTGAGCCCCGGCATCACCTTGTTCAGCCGCCTTTGTCATCCATTCAAGGTATTTCTCGACATCACGTTTAAATCCGGATCCACCCTGTAGAGAGAATGGCAAGATCCTTTTGTGCCTCCACATCCCCCTGCTCGGACAACTTTTGAAGTTCTTCTATTCTTTCTTGTTTTTCCATATTCCATTCCATCTTTTACAAATCATCATCAATACACTCGATAACACGCCTCAAGTTGTCGTTTTCCACATACACCTTCTTCGTGTCGCCGTCGCACCATACCCAAATTCCCTCTGGGGCATTATAGAATATATAGTCGTTGTTGAGACAATTGGCAATAGGCACATAGCCTATCGACTTATAATCAACACCATACTTATTCTCAGGATTAAGCACCTCGTCAAAGGTCAAGATCCGCATAATGCATACATCTTCGCTGTTGTACAGACAATTATCATCATCGTCACTGCAAATGGAAATCATGCGTTTAACCATATCGGGAAGTGTTGAGAGCCCATAAGCCTTCTCCACTTGGGAGACCTTCTTGTCTTCAATTTTGCAAGAGCCAAGCAAATCCATGAAATCGGCAATAGGATCGCTATATTCATCCTCGTCGTCGTGATATTCTTTGACTGAATTCGATTTTGCAGTAGTCCCTGCTTCTCCTCTTTGGACACTCTCCTTGTCAGATCCACCACGAAACGAGGCCAACCACTGATTGTAACCAAAAAATATTTTTCCCATCTGCTCATCAGCTATTCCTTGCTTGTAAGCAGGAATATAATCCTTCGCCTGATCAGATCCATTGGCATCCGCCTTCTCCATCCATTCCACAGCCTTAGCAAAATCCTGCTCAACCACACAACCATAGGCATAGAAAACACCCATATAGAAGCAAGCTATATCGTTATCATGTTTGGCAAGGAGATTGAAAATTTCAAATGCCTTTTCCAAATCCTGCTCAAGCTCTACGCCTTGCATATATTTCGTGCCTATATTACACAGATAGTAAAGGAACATCTCATTCCCTTTTTCGATTGCTTTTTCATACCATTCAGCCGCCTTCGCATAGTCTGGAGCGACGCCATAGCCATTCTCGTAACAAAAGCCCAAATAACCCAGCGCCTCAGGCTCTTCATCCTCTTCTCCCGCACGCTTGAACCATTCAAAAGCCGCCTGTAAATCTTGCCCAACGCCAGTTCCTTCGTAGTAGCAGAAAGCCAGTTCCACCTTCGCCCTGGCGTCGCCTTTTTCCGCAGCTTCCTTATACCGCCTTACTTTCTCTTCTAAATCCGATTGTTCCATCTAGGTGTATTTAATAAATTTTTGAATATACAAAATTAGATAAGAAGGCCACCGCAAACTCATTTTCAGAATCTTCCAAGAACAGAGGTCTTTCTTATGGTTATAATAATCTCTACGATACAAATATATACCATGCCAATTAAATTCGTCCGCCTCATCTTATGTTATGCAGCATAAAACGGCGTTTTCTAATTCATCCCAGCAGTTATTTCTTAAAAATCATATTAGGTCAATTAAGAATATTTTACTACCTTCATACTATCTATTTAATCATTTAGAATTCAAACCAAAAAGAGATACACCATGAAAAAAGGTCAACGTTTTTTACAGATTCTACTATTCGCTTCTCTTATGCTTTCGTTCAATAATTGCACCGACGAGACTCACGACGACTCACCGTATGAAAGGGAAGAGAATAACCAAAATAGGGATAATACAAACAATCGAGGAGAGGAAAAGAAAGATACCGAAGACCCCCATCAGAGTTCTTTTTTCTCCGATGAACAACTGTCAAAGGCCAACACCGCCGAAAATTGCGACTATCTAAGCGAAAGCGAAAAGCAGACAATCCTTTATATGAACTTGGCTCGGTTAGACGGAGAAGCCTTCACGAAAGCTTATTTGAGCGATCTCCAGAACTCAAGTAACCCCAACGAACGGTCGTTAATCGACACACTAAAAACCATAAAGGACAAGCCCATGCTGATTCCGAACCAAAAACTCTGCGAAGCTTCTAAATACCACGCAAACGACATCGGAAGCACTGGGGAAGTCAGCCATAATTCCACCGACGGAACTAGTTTCGGCAACCGGATACGGAGATACTACAACGGAGGCGCCATCGCTGAAAACATCGCTTTCGGCAATAGCCAAGCCCTCAAAATCGTGCGCCAACTGCTGATAGACAAGAGTTCTCCGTCTCATGGGCATAGAAAGAATATCCTAAACGAGAAATATTGCAGAGTAGGCATCGCCATAGCTCCTCATGCTTCATGGAGCTATTGTTGCGTACAAGATTTTTCCGACAACAAGGGAGATAATCAATAAAGGTGACCTCTATAAATTCACTTTATCGAATTGTTTAGGCTGTAGAGGTCACGTTTTACAGCCCAAACAATTACTATGATGCAAAAGTAAAGTAATTAGTCCAAATTACCCCCCCATTTTTATGTTTTACAA
>JAGCWQ010000170.1 GCA_017961765.1 Paludibacteraceae bacterium
GTCGGGCATTCGCTGCCAACTTGCCTATTTTCATTGAGTGCATCCCTAATTCCACCAATTTTTGCGTTGACGACGCTCTCGACAATCGTCTTTATCAGTCCATAGTCTACTACACTGCCGGGGTTCTCATCACCTCTTCTCTCATTCACCATCGTCTTGCGTCTCTCCTCCTTCTTCGCATTGTCGACCTTGTCAAGCTGTTCCATGATGTTCTCTACCCTGCTTACACCCGGTAATTTTTCACTGAGCCTTCTCGTGAAATCGTCCATTACTGGGTCAACGTCCCCTAATGGTATGGGGTTCTTCAGGAATGACTCCTTTATCAAATCAGGCAGTTTACAATTTGCTATCGCGTCAGGCTTCCCATTCTTCAGCATTTCCATCTCCCTCTCGGCACTATATGTTTGACCACTTTCCTGTATTGGTGCGTTGAATATACCGTCAAGTTCCTCAACGCTGCCGGTGTATGTCGGTACATTATGGGGATTTTCCCTTACCGACCTGTTTCCTCCGCCTCCGCCATTCTTGGCTATGTTAAGTTTATCGTGCAAGCTTGCCATCTATGCAAAGTATATAACTACCATTTATATTAACCCCAATCGTCATCGTCGTCAAGCGTTGGCATCTTTGACGGGTCTAACATTTGCGGTTTCCATCCGTTCCTTAACCTGTCGTTAAGGTCTGACATTGTTATCCTTTCACCGGCATTGGCTCGATTTGCTGCCGGTGACGATAAGGCTTTGCTGTCAAGTTTTGGCATCGGGCTCGTTATCTTTTGCGAATTGTCCCCGTATCGTCTAAAACCGTTGTTGGTCTTTATGTCTGGGAGCTTTATCTTATTACGAGTCTGCTGCCCCAACCTTTCAATGCCCCTCTCAGTAGGTGAACGGAAAAGTTCTGGACTTGACGTGTCTTTACCATTCGTTTGCGTCGTGCCACCACGTACCGTTGTCGGCTTGGTGCCGCCCTTATTGAAGGATGCCACCTTGTAAACGGTTGACATAGTCTCGTCACCATTTGGGTTAAATTCACCCAAACCCTTGTATAAATCGGAGGCCGGCCTTGTGAATACTTGACCTGTGTCTTTCCACGCACTTATCCTGTCAATCCTGAAAAACTTCCACGAAGGAACACGGGTGGTCGTATCGCCATATGGTTGGAATGCCCTTATGACAGGGTTGCCCGCCTTTGTCAGACCATAGGCATAAACCTCTATAATGCGCGCGCCGGTAGCGTCATCCGCACCGTCCGTGTGATAATTTATCAACACCCTCTTGTGGTTGGACAACGCGTCGTCGATATCAGCCACTGACACTGATTCGTCCAATATTTCACGAAGTAGCCTTCCGATCATTGAACGGGACGTTTCACTTCATTTTGTACTGTCCCTCACGTACGTTAGCGGAGGTGTCGACAATCTTCATGGAGTATTGCTTGTTAGGCGTATACAGACTGCGCGCCATGGCAACCTTCCTTGTCTGATTGTCGACGTTATTGCCGGCGCCGCTCTTGTATGCCGTATCAAAATTACTGTAATTGAATACACCGAGTGTACCCTTACAGTTGGGTAACCAGTGGGAGTGTCCACCATGTCCAGTACCTTTACCCTTGCTGTCGCCAGTCGCACGGGCATTCTTGTGTTGTGCGTTATACTGGTTCTTCGCATTGTAGTCGTTCCTGACTATCTCTTCTTTCCTCTCCTGACGAGATACTGATTCCAAACACGTAACCATTACGTAATGAATTTTATATTACTTATTATGAGATAAATAGCCGGCATTTAATACTTTCCTTTTCGCATTAGCGACATTGCCTGTTCCTCACTGATTATGACCGTCCTTTTGGACTCATATTTAAGCGGGTTGTCGTTCAGTATGTCAGCCGACACGTCCTTGGTGTCTATCCTTGGGGTCGACGGTTTGTCTTTCCTTGACTGCCTGTCCTTTTCGTGTGGACTTATGAACGCGTTTTTGAAGCCGGCATCCTTTTTGGCTTGCTTGAAATCCCTTATTGTCGCCGTCGCCGTGTTGAGTGTGTTGTCAACCCATGTACGCATCGGCTCTCCGCCGTTGAGTATATAGTCGATGGTCTTCCCGTCTCCATTGTACCCGTCAAAGAAGTTCTTTATGCGTTTCATCTCGTTATAGGCGATGCTGCCCATACCGAGTATGTTATTCAACCTCTTGTAGCCATCAACGGTCTTGTCACCGTTATACGTCTCAAGCGTTCTAATGAGGTGCTTACGGATACCGTCTGGGAGTTTGAACTTCCTGTTCTTAAGTTCCCTATTACCACCCTCGTTAACGAACCTTACCATGCGTCGCTATATGGATGACTCCGTGTTATTCGATATCTTTTTCATGAGTTCCTTCTTCCATGAATAAGGTATTGACTTGACGTCACACGCCTCGACCATCTTGTTCAATACCATCGCCTGTTGTTTTGGCGACAGCGTGTTGAAACTCATTTGCTTCAGAAGTGAGTCGACTTTCGCGCTCACGCCCTGTGGGATTCGGGTCAGGTCGTCTGCGTTGTCTCCGTTGCTCAATGTGTCCATTTCCTCATTGTTGTAGAAATCGTCGACACCATCGCCATTACTGTCGTTCTCCCTGACAGGTCTTGGGTACGCGTAGCCGAACCTGCCGTACATCTGGGAAGAGAGTTTGGACGCGAAATCGTCCGTCGTCACCGGCTCACCATCCGTGTCGATGTTCTGTTTACCTGACACGTAAACATTCCTCATACCGTCGTATGTTTCCATATCCCCTCCTGTCAGGAAGTTGAAGGCGTCGCCTTGTGACTCCAACAACTGTTTCAACGTTAACTTGATAACTTTCCTATTCATTTCTCTTATATACGGACACATAGTCGCCTATTTATATTAAATATGTATAGGCACGAAGGTTCATGGCAAGCAACATACTAAATCATAACAGGGAAATCTTTGGCGTGAGGTTGGATGGCACAGATTTATGGGATTTCCACATATCGCTTGACGGTTCCGGCGGTTATAACGTCGGCGATGGGCTTTCGGATAGATGCCTTATAACGTTACTTGACACTAACGACGGCGACTGTGTATGGATGGATGAGCTTATCGGAAAGGACACATACGCATGGTCTGAAGCATCAAATCCCGGCATCACGTTACACAACATAGGTCTAACCGGCGTTGATAACGGTACGATATGGTATCAGAAAGACCGCATAAGCAACAGGAAATTCATTGAGTTGTATACGAAAAGCGAACTCACCATCAATGAGGGGGATTTACGTTTGCACTTGCGCAAGGTAAGGGGGAATAACGGCATATACGCATATCCCGTGGACACCTACGTGGAGGACGGAGGCATCGTGACAAGGTATGCCGGCGGCTTTTACCAAGGTTTCTTCCGTGATTGCGAGGGTGCTTATAAGGTGTTACCGAGAAGGATTTCCAATGGGCTTACTTTTGAGGTAGTCATGAAACGGCAGGAAATCCCACATGACGGCTTGACATTAAACGACGTACATCCTGATAACAAGGGGTTTTTTCTTTACATTGGTACAAGGGCCGAGAATAAGTGGTACAAGGGTTATATCGTTAGTGATGACTTCACGAAAAAGAATCCGACTTATTTTGCCGATGACTATTTGTCCGGTGAATACGCAAAATCGTATTGTCTCAATTCGCAATACGTCATACCTTCCAAGTCCCCATATGATTTAAACGGTTATTTTTCCGGTGACTACCTTAACGAAGAGTGTTCGCCAAACGGGTGCAAACGTATCAAACATAATATGTACCATGGGGACGCCAAACTGATATTCACCTCTCCGGAAGCATTGAACACCTATAACGATAATGCGCGATGGACTGATACAAACGGTCACAGATGGGTCGAGAACGAGGTCTTGACGTCAAATAGGGGATATCATACCGGTAAAAGTAGTGTGTCTTGCAACTGTAGCTCGTATTTCGCTGATGGATATCTTGCCGACAATGTCGATAAATGTGATTGCTCAATTTACGCAATCGATGGGTATTTGGCCGAGGACATATCAATAGACCCGTCAATGGAACTAACGACATCAGGCGGTCACGACGTGTGGCAACCTAACGTGGTTGAGATAAGGAGCGACAATAAGTTCCTCATGTTTGACAGGACAAAAGACGGAATGACTGCCGACAAATGGGAGGAAGGCACCGAGGTGGTATTGTCCGATATACGGATACCCGACATGGAGAATTATTTCCTTCTCTTCGACAGGACGGATGACGGCTACACGGCATCAACGATATCGTCTCTTATAGAGAGGAAGGGAAAGGAATATGACATATCAACAGACATATACGCCAATGCGATAGGTTTCAGGGTCGACGACGACGGTAGTATAGGGTACAAACTATCTGTCATGGATTGCGATTCCGACGACAATCTCGGCGTCATTGAGGAATACACACACCCGGACATTGTCAAATATGGGGAATGGGCTACAGTTGCGATAAACATAGTGCCAGTCGGAGCAGCCACAGACGAATGCGCTGATTCCGTCTCTGGAAAAAAGATGAGGATAGTCATATACGTGAACGGGAGGATTAGACTTGTGTCGAAAGAACTACCAATCCTTGACCTTAGACCTCTTAACGACACTTGTGATAAACAGGAAGGCGTACCGTTCAATATATCAATAGGCGGCGGGACACAGGGGTTGTGCGACGTGATATACCCCGATTTCATGTCATTACCGGAAGATGTACTGCCATTGGAGAAGAATTTTGGCGGAACCTTCATAGGCTACATCAGGGGCATGAGGGTACACGACTGCCCATTGACATTCACGGAGATAGTCGGCAATAGCATCCATGACGGGACGTACCTCCATGAAGTTCACAAACAACGCTGACAGACTTCACTATTTATAACTAAATAACATCATGAGATGGCGAGCGGTATTACATATTTCCGATTAAACTCACCTTATGAAGGGGACATAACGAAGAATTGCGGACTTGACGGTTTCGAGGTCGATAACAACTTCTTCACCCTTGAAGGGAGAGACGTGAAGTTCGTATACGTGGAGGACGACAAGATAAAAATAGGGCTTGTCAACGGCGAGACAATAAGCTCCGACAACGTATTCGGCAATTTCACGAAAGACTTGGTGATAGATTTCGACAAGTCAAACGGCATACTATACGTGACCCAGAACGGTGTCACAAAAACATTGACGGGTTTCCTCACGACTCTGAACGACGATAACGTGTCGGCAACCGACAGCACTATCAAGGGAGACGGCAAACCGACAAACCCACTTGGGTTATCACCCTCATACATGACCGGGCAATACAAACCAGTTAACGCTTACGTCGACTTATCAGTTGGCGACACATTGCCCACGAACCCAAAGGCTGGCGACAGGTACCTCGTGAAGGATGAGATAAGCGATTACGGGCTTCTCTATGATTACGAGGGGGTGAAGAGAATCGTGTGTGACTTGGCGGGGAGTCATTCAGAATGGAGGCTACCCACAAAGGAGGACTGGGACGACATGCTTAACGCCGTCGAACCATGCCAAGAATACAGGGACCATGAGAGTGGGTCGTGTAACAAGTGGCTTGGCAAGTACGCCGGTAAATTCCTAAAATCTGTCGATTTTTGGAAGACATCGTCAAACGGGACAACACCAGGGCAAGACACGTGCATTGACTACTCCGACAACGGGTGTGGATGCAACTGCGGGCATAACACGCCTTGTTCACCTGTCTATTGTGGTGAATACAACGGTTGCACACACAGGAACAATTGTGGTCAAGACACTAACGGCATAGACATGTACGGCTTCAATGTTACTCCGGCCGGTTATGCCGACGACGGCGGAAACGTGAACTACTTCGGCGAGAGGGCGGCGTTCTGGACAGCAACTAATGCCAATTGCGGAAGCAGCGCGTACATGAAGCGTTTTGAGTGGGACAAGTCAAAGGTTTATCAAGACATCTACGCTTCAGGATACATGCTGTCATTGAGGTTGGTAAAGGATTATAACGGCAGTAACTACTTCGAGAAGGAGGAGATAATAGGGTACAGCACCCCTACCGTCCTGATGCCTTCATTAAAGAACGGTAGCGCAGTGTGGACAAGTGTCAACATCGCATTCGCCAACCGGTGCTACAACCCAATGCAGCCTAACAATGGACAGTCGTTGACCAATACGGTGCATTATTACATGTACAATTGGGACGGCATGAAATGGGTGGTGAACGAACTCCATGAGGGCGAGAGCGTCGTCGTGCTTCAGGCTGGCGAAGACAGATACTCAATCGAATACAAGGTCGAGCATGGGGAACTTGTCGACGTCGAGTTGGACATGGCCGGAGAGGTGCTTGAAGTCGTCGAGGAGAGAATCAACGACATAGACGGTAAGATAGACGCCGAAGTCACAAGGGCTACCGAGAGGGAGAACTCAATAGAAACTAACCTCAACACGCTAACACAGGAAGTGGCGAACATCGGCGAAAGGCTTGACGGCGAGATTACGTCTCGTATCGAACAGGGCGATGGGCTTACACAGGCTATAGGAAACGTTGACCAGAAACTTGATGACTTCATCGATGAGATGAGGGGTACTATCGTACCGGGAGTTGATACCATCACAGAGGCGATAAACGAGGAAAAGAACGCCAGGGAAGCGAAAGACGCCGAGATAGAGGGGAAACTGATAGTGCAGGACGGCACGTCCTTTGATGGCGATACGGGTATCCTCACTCTTAAATCCCAAGGCGGGAATGACGATGTGACGGTACAATTCACATTCAATTTCGGCGAAATCTAGGAAATAAACGCACACAATATACATACATGGCAAACTTGGATTACAAATTGCAGTTGCTCTCGCACGGGGAGGTATTCCCTACTCGTCAAGATGCACTCGACTACATAGATACGGTGAAGTATGATATCGTGTGGTCAGAGCCGGCGCTGTTCTTCTACGGGAACGAGAACGATCCGAAGATGATTTTAGCTGTCGGTGCAAGCCACGATAACCGCAGGCCAAAGGTCTGCCTCATAGATGTCGAGGAGATAAAGGAACTTATACCGGATGGTTCTGAACAACAAGAAACGGAAGCTGACATAGCCGAAATCAGGACTGACTTGATGAACGTAATATCAGCCACCGGGCTTGTTTACGACGACAATAAAATTAGGGACAAGATAAGCTATGAGCCTGACGTGAGGGACGATATAATAGGAGACGCGAAATCGGTTGCGGAAGCCGTCGCCCTCATATCGCAGTACGTCCAGTCAAAGGTGACACAGCAAGGCTTGACTGTCAATGACACTGAAACCATAGAACTGTCTTATGAGACGACAGACGAAGGCTCTACAATCAGCGCCAGCGTTAAGGTCTCGGCTGAAGGGGACGACGACGACCTCACATTCAACAATAACATCATAGGAGTCAAACCGGACGGTGTTTTCGCATCATGTAACATAGAGTTCGTCCCGGAGACGAATACGCTTATCTTCACGACATCAGGCGTCAAGAACGGTCGTTTCGTCACGGACGCAAACAAGAAGGTGATAGAACTCGGTGCACATACGGAATACACGGCAGACAACGACGGTCATACTGTCAATGTCTCAATTAACCCGGACACCAAGGTCGTTTATGCAGACCTGAAAGTTAGCGAGGACGATGAAAACTTGTTGACCGTGAAGGACGGTAACGTGTTTGTCCCAAGCCGAGCTAAATACATAAAGTATGAAGGCACGACGGTGGCGAGGAAGTTCAAGGACGTCGACGCGCAAATCGAGGCGGTCAACGACAGGTTGGACAATATCGACATAACTACGTTGGTCGACGGCGCAGAGACCGACACGTCAAACTTGACAGTGACAAGGGACAGGAACGGCGGTTTCACAGTGAAGAATGACGTGAAACTTTCCGGCGATAACTCAATCATAGTGTCAGACGGAGGCCTGAGCGCTAATGTCGATATAACAGGTGACAGTCTCAGCAATAAGATATTCGTCAAGATAGGCAATAGGGAAAGTGTGATAGAGTTACCTGGCATCAACCTTATCGACAGCATAAGGTACGATTCAGCTAACCGGAACATCATCATCACATACAATGGCGGGACAACGATGACTATCCCTGTGTCAGACCTGATAGCGGCATACAATTTCAGGAACGACACGATGCACACTGTGCATTTCGAGACAATCGCCAACGCTGACGGTTCGACAGACGTTTACGCCAACCAAAACATCAACCCATTAACCGATAATATATTGACCGTTAAGGATAACGGGTTGTACGTGTCAAGTACGCCTATTTACGGGGCGATAACGTCAGAGGCAGACAGGGCTGCCACAGCCGAACAAGCACTGGCCAACAATCTCCATACCGTTAGCGACGGACTGAACGAGGCTAACGCTAACATATCCGCCAACACCACGGCGATTGAGACTGAAAGGAACAGGGCTACGACCGCAGAGCAAACAAACGCGGACACGATATCACAAACAGCCACGAACTTACAGAACGAAGCTGCAAGATCAATAGCGCGTGACGATGAGATGGCATCTGCCATCGCCGACATTAATAGCGCGTTGAACGTAGAGACTATAAGGGCGAAAGCTGCGGAGGAAGCGAACTTATCCGCAATATCAGCCAACACATCGGCAATAGCGACGTTGAACGGAGGGGTTGACACAGCCGGTTCCGTAAGGGAAACTGTCTCACACGCCATAAGCGACGTTACAGCCTCATTGACGGCAGAGACGAACAGGGCGACGGCACAGGAAACATTCCTGAACACGAAGATTGATGAATTGAGGGAAAAGGTCGTTACTGACGACGCCGCTACATTGGCTGCGGCCAAGTCATATGCTGACACGGTAGCCTCAACATCGTCTACCGGTTCTCAAACATATACGGACACGAAGGTTAGCGAGGCACTTGCAACGGCTCGTGAATACACCGACACATCTGTCACGGCTGAGAAGAACAGGGCAATGGCGGCCGAACAAGCTAACGCTGACGCCATAACGGCGTTACAAAGCAAGGACACACAATTAGAGACCGCAATAGCCACAAAGGTAAGCACGGTCGAGATAGTCAAGAACAGCACGAGCGACCTGCAATATTTCCTCAAGGTTGATGGGGTGGACGCAGGCGAAATCAACATACCGAAAGACCAGTTCCTCAAGGGCGTTACTTATGACGCGGGCAACAAAGCGCTTTCATTCACGTTTGAGACTATCGACGGCACGAATATCGTTAACGTGTCAATAGAAGACCTTGTCGATACATACACGGCCGGTAATGGCCTGACGGAAGATACAAACATTTTCTCCGTAAAGATTAACCCGACAAGTGAGCAATACCTGACCGTAAGCGGTGATGGTGTGTCGTTGAATGGAATCGACGCATTGATGGCTCTTAAGGCGAATTCGTCTGATGTTTATACAAAGACGGATGTTGACGCACAACTCACGACAGAGACAAATCGGGCTAAAGCGGCCGAACAAGCTAACGCTGACGCGATAACATCTTTGCGCACGTCGTCTTCCGGATTGGAAACAAGGTTGACCGAAGCTGAAGGTGCGTTGAATATATTGAATGGCAACGAGGCAACTTCCGGCTCCCTTGCGAAGGCATTGAAGGATTCGAAGGATTACGCAGATGCAAAGGTATCTGAAGAGACCAACAGGGCAACAGCCGCCGAACAAGCCAACGCGAATGCAATTGGAGTCATCAATGGCAACGAGGCGCAGGAAGGCTCAATCAAGAAGGCTCTCGCTGACGCGAAGGTTTACGCAGACAATGGGGACGCTAACACGAAGGCATATGCGGACGGCATAGTGGCAACAGAAGCCACGGCAAGGCAAACGGCAGATGCCGAGATAAACGGCGAACTGTCAAAGAAAGTCGAGAATGTCACGATAGTCCAAAACCCCGGTAACGAACTCCAATATAACCTCATGGTCGACGGTGAAGTGAAAGGTACCGTCAATATACCGAAAGACCAGTTCTTGAGGGACGTGTCATATGACCCCGAAACTAAATCGCTTCTTTTCACTTTCGTCACAGTGGACGACACTAGCAAGGAGGTGAGGGTATACGTAGGAGACCTGGTCAACACATATACTGCCGGCAATGGGCTAACGGAGTCGCAAAACGTGTTCTCTATTAAGATAAGCGCAGGAAGTGAGGCATATCTGTCCGTGAATGCAGACGGCTTGTCAGTGAACGGCATCGGAAGTGCATTAGCCGCAAAGTCTGACAAGACATATGTGGACGACGAACTCGCATTGAAAGCCGATAAGTCGAATACGTACACGAAGTCAGAGGTCGACAGCCTCATAAGCGGCGGAACTGGCGACTTTGTGACACACTCTGAATTTGAGACTGTGTCAAACAAGGTTAACGACAATGCGAATGCAATTGGAGTCATCAACGGCAACGAGGCGCAGGAAGGCTCAATCAAGAAGGCTCTCGCTGACGCGAAGGCTTACGCAGATAGTGTAGTGCAAACGGAAGCTAACAGGGCAACGACGGCCGAACAAACCAACGCAGACGCTATCGCAATACTTAACGGGAACGTGGCACAGGAAGGCTCTGTTGACAACAAGATAGCGACAGCCAAGGAGGAAATACTTTCCGGTACATACACAAAGGGCGAGGTCGACTCACTGTTACAAACAGAGACCAACAGGGCGGAAGCAGCCGAACAAGCCAACGCAGACGCCATAATCGCGCTGCAATCGAAAGACGACGAAATAGTAAGTGAACTTGCGACAAAGGTCGGCACTGTGCAGATTGTCAAGAATACGGCAAGTGACCTGCAATACGTACTTAAAGTCGATGGTGTTGATGCCGGTGAAATTAACATACCGAAAGACCAGTTCCTGAAGGATGTCACGTATGACTCCGGTAACAAGGAGCTTGTGTTCACTTTTGTTAAAAGCGACGGTGAAGTCACTTCAAGGGTGAACATTTCCGAACTCGTGGATGAATATACCGCCGGACTTGGTTTATCATTGAGCGACGGTGAGTTCTCCGTTAAGATTAATGAGGACACCGAACATTACATCGCCGTTACGGAGGAAGGTATAAAGATAACCGGTATTAATGACGCACTTGCATTGAAGGCCAACTCGGCGGACGTGTACACAAAGGAGCAATCGGATGCCAAGTTCTTGACGGAACATCAGGACATATCCGCTTTGGCTACCAAAGAAGAAGTCACCGCAATTGACACCAAGGTAGACTCAATCACTGACAGGGTGGGTCAGACGGAAAGTGAAATCTCCGTCATCAATGGCAACGAGGCTCAAGAAGGCTCAATCAAGAAGGCGTTGAAGGACTCGAAGGATTACACTGACGGTAAATTCAACACAGTAAACACCGAACTGTCTTTGAAGGCCAACTCGGCGGACGTGTACACAAAGGAGCAATCGGACGCAAAGTACCTAACCGAACATCAAGACATATCCGGTTTGGCTACCAAGCAAGAGGTCATTGCAGAGAGCAACCGTGCAATCACGGCCGAACAGAATGCACAATCAAAGGCTGATTCCAACGAGGCAAGGATAGCCACACTTGAGGCTGACACCGCATCACAAAAGATATTCGCAACAGACACCAACAGTGTCGAGACGACAGTGAGCCGTGATACAACAGGTACTACCATATCGTCTAACGTCAGGCTTAACACTGAAACCGCAAACATCATCAAGCTGGGAGGAAACGGTTTGTATGCCAATGTTGACTTGAGTTACAACAGTGCTACGAACACGCTAACATTCAGCAACGGTGTGTCAACGACCAGTATGGAACTGTCACAACACTCACTACTTACGGACGGCTACTACGACAGTTCCACAAAGGAAATCGTGCTGATAATGTCAACCGCCGACGGGAACAAGACTACAAGGATACCGGTAAGTGAAATCGTCCATACGCTTGCGATAAACAACGATCTCGGTGACCCGATTAAGTTGTCACTAGTAACCGACGCTAACGGTGTTGACACACTTAGTGCTGACGTAGAGATTTCAACACTGGCGAGCAACGCGTTGAAGAACGATAACGGTACGCTTTATGCAAGTAAGCTGGCACAAGACATGATTGGATTGTGGGCGGGTGAGGAGAAATCCTTGCAAGTCATCATAGAGCTTCTGAAGGCACAGCTCGATAGGATTCCAGTATTGGAGGCTGAAATCGCCAATGCACAGGACGGCATTGACGGTTTGAATACAAGGCTGACAGAGCTTGAGAACTCATTCAATGCTTACAAGGCAGCTACTGACCAAAGGCTTGAGGCTATCGAGGATATCGTCAACAACCTTATTGACTTTGGGGAGGAGTAAAATAAACTGTGAATAATAAAACATTATAAGTTTTAAATGGCTAAAATATTACAATTACTGAGAAACGCTACCCTTTACGAGA
>JAGCWQ010000171.1 GCA_017961765.1 Paludibacteraceae bacterium
AAATCAAGCAGACGGGCAACAACGGTATCTCGAACATAAAAGCTGCTCCTGTCTTGGCAAGGGCCGCATATGTGGAGAAATATGGGGACTTGTCTTCTAAAGCGTCCGTGGCCAAAGAACTGGAAAGCCTCATCCCCGCGGCCAGAGCGGAAGGGAACCAAAGACTTGCCGATGAATTGTACAACGCTATGAGGAGGCTAAAAACACTGCCCAATGGAGCCCCTGTCGTCAGTGGAGAGCAAGCGTCTGCAAATGCCGTCGCATTGCAACTTGACATGGAGGAGATGAACAAACTCGTCCCCTTGTCAAAAGAGCTTGTAGACACGCTGCAATCCCAATGGGACAAGATTGTCGACGGGGACAAAAACATTAAGCCTCTGGCATTGGCAAACAACGCCAAAAACGTATTGGATAGCATAAAAGCCAAATACGACAGAGCCAAAAAGAATAATTGGCCTAAGTCCACAAAGGCGTACCTCGAGCTCTACAATACGCTCAAATTGGTGTACAATAACGCAGCTGATGCAGCGCAAGCTCGTCAGGAGATGGGCAAATGAATGGCATAACAAAAAAAAGGAAGAGACATACGGATTTGTTCCGTATGTCTCCTTTTTTGTCAGCAAAAAAAGCCCGGCCATGCGCAATTGCATGACCGGGCAGATGCGGTTCCGAACCAAATTGCTATAATGCAATAGGCTCGAAGATGGAACCTTCGGTCGCGAAATCCTCCTTGAAGAGGATTCCGAGTCTTCCGATGTTGGCTCTCATCTCTTTATTTTTTTTAACTTGTTTGCGGCGAGGTACGCCGCTTGTGAGAATCATGCTCCCATTGAATTCGTCGGGTGTGGTGCATGATTCCTTGTCTTTAAGTATGACGACCCTGATGAAATCAAGGCCGTACATTTTAACCGCATTGACGCGGTTAAGAATGTACCCCATTTCGAGGTTGGTCGCCAACACAATTGCGGTGCCGCCGCATTTGATGATGTCGGCAACCGCCTCGTCGGCGTCGGTGAAATCCTGTAGGTCGCCGGGTGCGCGGTATCGCTCCACCGGCACCGCCCACACTTCACCCGCGTGGGTTTTGGGGGCATCCCTGAGCGTCTTGAAATAAGAGAGCTCTACGTCGGCAAGCTGGAGGCCGTCAGCCAACTCGTTAATGTCGAGTTGGCTATCCTTTGCGCCGGCCTCTTTGGCCATCCGACCGTAGCCTTCTCCAGGGATACCTACGGGGATGATTATGCCCCGTTGTGCCTTACCGTTGCGGTATTCAGCCGCAAACGGCGCCACCTTCAACGCCGTAGCCATATGGCTGTCGTCGGCGATGAAAAATTTCTTTTTATTTTTTGCGGCATTGGCTATTGTGCCGAACGCCACATCAAGTGCCACCATCTCACTTATGTTAAGTGCGTCGGCGGGGCACTCTCCGCCGACATAAAGTTTTGTCTGCTCCATAATATTTTTTTTAGGAGTTTGACTTCTGTCCGGACTTGCCGCCGGACTTGGCATTTGCCAAAAGCAAAATTAACGCAGCCGAAACTGCAAGCGTAAAAAGAAGAACCCATCACTTTCGCGATGGGTTCTTCTTTCTCACAAATAAGGCTTTGCGCCATTAAAAAATGCCAAGTTTCGCCTCCTCGAATTTCTTTGAAATGTTCATGAGTTCAGCGGTCGGAAGTATGTTCAGTCCAGCTATGTAATCCATCATCAAGTACGGGGACCATACATGCGCAACTGTATGATAGAATGTCGTCAGTTCCTTGTCGTTCTTGATAATCAGTTCGTACAATACGGTACGCCGGTACACGATGAATGTGTAGTCGCCGTACTCGTACCTGAACTTTTCTATGGGCTCTGTCTTGTTCGTTATGTCCATAGTGTATGCGCCGCAATATAGCACCGCAACTAATGCGATTAGCGAAATGAACACAAATAGTATCGTCATGGTTTGATGTGTTCTGGATAGTGGATGTACTTCCACTTGGTTTCGTTTGTTATAGGTAGCGGCATCCTTGTCTTCAGGTCCACCACCTTGTCGCCGCAGCGTTGGGCTACGTTGTACTCCCCATTTGTACGGACAAGAATGTCAATATTGTCGAGGGGAGGACGGGAGTAAAAGTCAATCCACTCCTGCGCCCACTGCGCCCCTATGCGGAAAACCTCCACGGCGAATTTGAGCATCTGGTCGCAGGAGTAGAACCCCTGCGCTATGTCGATGCGCTTCATTATGAACTTCCTGAATTCGGCCTCCGTGGATTCAGGCCGGTGGGTGTGCATTGTCTTGTCCATTGTCTTTTTTTGTCTGTAAGGGACGGGGCTGGTCTGGGGCTCAATCGGGCGAAAAAAAAGCACCACCGAAGCGGTGTGAGAGGGGTAAAGACGTTGATAGGTCTTTCGTTTGGATTTATCTCGAAGACCCCCGACGTTGTACTCTGGTAGTTCCTGACATGCTCTATCTTGATAGAGCAAGTGCCAAATACATCGTCTACAACTTTGGCTATGAAAAAATCTTTCATATTTTGTGAAAATGAAATTGGACTCATCTTAGAGAAGTTCCAGCAGTTTTATCAGGGTTTTCTCGTCCCTGACATCGTTGTAGGTGCATAATGATGACCTAAGCATCCATTTCGACTCATGCTGGGCATCGCCCTTATAATATTCAATAAAGGCATCGCCGTCCTCACTGCTGAAGGCCAAATCAGGTATCCTTTGCCCCATAGGAATTGGGGGGCAATGTTTGAATCCATGTCTTTCCAGTACTTCGGCAGACAAGGATTCGTCAAATGGGGCAACCTTGAACTCCATGGCACAATTTTGACCTCTGACTTCAATGTCGAAATCAAGGCATGGGGCGCAGTCGTCCAATTCTACAGAATCACAAAGGCGCACAGCATCCGATTCCGGTATGCTGTTGAAGCCGTGCTCTTCCAGTTTGGCCTTCATGATTGTTTCGACTTCTGTTTCTGAAGAAGCCGAAACCTCGTATGTGAAAGTCGTACTCTGTACGTAGGGTACGGTTACATTTATTATATATTTCATACGGGAAAAAAATGAATTGTCATTGTTAGTGGCATATGCCGCTGTCCAAAATCCTGGCAGGATTCGGGGCATAGACCACATACGTGCTTCCAACCAAGGAGGAGGCGTTTCCCCAGTCGGCTTCAGTATCTGTCAAGGGAAACTTGACCGAAGGGCTTGTTCCCTCGGTCAACATCTTGCCGCATTCAATTGCGGCGTCTTCTGCTGTCATGTCTTCCGTATCGTAGATTTCTACGATAGGGACTACCATTGTCCTTTCTATTTTTGTTTCTGCCATTTTTTATCTTTTATAAAATGAATTTTTCTTAGTTTTTTTTCCACACCTCCTTCACGAAGTCCTCCAGCGTCTGTCTGAAGGCCTCGATGTCGGTATCGTAGTCGTAGACATGCGGCCAGTCGGTGTAACTTGCCGAATCCGCCTCTCTGCGGTGGTGGCGCCGGGGATAATGGCAGTAGCCGTCGGTACTAATACGAAAATCGTACTGTGCCATAGGCACTCCATTGAGGTTCCCCTGCACAAGGTCTATGTTGACCGTTATGTGCTTGACGCCTATTTTAACACCATGACCATTCCTTGTTTCAAAAGGAATGTCCTCTTTCGGTATGTCCACATACCAGTAGAGGGTTTCAGAGAAATACCCGGTAGTGTCGTCATCATGTTTTTTAAACGTGATGTTTGTCGCCTTGTCTTTGAAGGCTTCTCTGACGAATGCGTCAAGTTTCTCCTTATCCTCCTCCGGAATGGGGAGTCTAGGCGCATAGTCGCCAATAAATTTCCCGTATTTCATCGTGCTAAAAATGAAAAAATATATGGGCTAATTTATCATAGCCAAAGCGTCCGCCAAGGCTATCATGTTTGTCTTGTTCTGCATGGAGGCCTCCCTGCACTCTTTGAAAGTGTAATCCTCCCGCTGCTCGAACATATCTACGGCCTCCATCTTTACGTCGTAGTCATTCTCGGCGTACTCCCTTATTTCTTTAGGAAGGTCGCTAAGACTGTCATAATCGAAGGCGATGTCATAGTTATTTACGTTGTTACATTTGCTAAATACAACGTAATGGCCGTTGTCAGCGAAGTCCACAGCCCAGTCGAGGTCAATGCAGACCTTTATGATGTCATCTTGTGTCATATAAGAAAAATGAAATCTTTTTAAACGTACTTATTGATTTTCTCTCTCAAGGAAACCAACTCCGGCTTGACCATTTCTTCAAACCAGGCCTTGATTTTCATCATGGCCTCCTCGTCGGAATCATCGTCGTCGAGACCATCATAGGTGCCAAAGAACCTGCCATCCAAATCAGCCTCGATGTCCACTTGCTCCCAGTCTCCACCCGAGCGATAAGTAGCCGTCAGTATGCCGTCCAAGCCTAATTGCTCGATGGCTTTATCCGCTCTTTCGAGTAATTTGTCCAAATTTTTCATATTTTTTTTGTAAAAAATGATTCTATGTTTAATCTTCCTCCTCGGGCGTCTCGTTGTCGTCCCTTCCTGCGAAGAAGTTGTCACAGTCCCATTGGACGAAAGCGTTAATTTCCTCTTCGGAAGGCCAGTCTTCGCCGTAACCGAAATGGTCACAGATGAGCTCGTCGAGAGCTTCCTGCCTTTCTTCCGACAAGGAGAGCACCCTCTCCTTGTTCTACGTATTCCAACGAAAATCAGATACTATAAAATCAGACCTGTATTGCATAGTTATTGTGAAAAATGATTTTGTTCGGTGGATGCATGACATTACCAATCGAAAGTCACGCAATCCCTGCCTTCCACGAAATTGTCTATTATGTTCTTTTGGAAAGACTCTGTAGGATATACCATTTCGCCAGACTTCTCTCCATTAGGATAGACATACTCGTAAGGTTCATCGCAATAGTCTTGCTTGTACCTTTCGAGCTCCGCCTTGGTCCAGACAAAGTAACCAATCTTGCCGGCTTCATAGTCCTCATAGAACTTGCCGTTAAGGCCCCTTCTCTGGTAGCCAACTTCCGAGTAGAACAACACTTTGAGCGCCTTTTCATAGGTCGGCACCTTCTCAAGGTCTATCTCAATCCTTGTTTCGTCGGTACATTCTACCCCTTTGGGGCTGACCGTCATGAAGCATCCCCTCTTGGAATACTCCTCCCCGTGCCAATCACATTGGTCGAGGTCGATACCAGTCTGTTCCTTGTATTTTTGCCAGTCGAACCAACTTTCTGTCTGGTCCTGTTCAAAAGCTTTAGTCCATTCCGGGAAATCATTTTCGTAGTTTCCGGAATCATCTACAAGACTCAAATAACTGTCTTGGTCTTCGGATTTTTTTTGTATCCTTTTGACACTGATGTCTAATCCCATTGTAAATTAGTTATAAATGAACGTTTTTTCTATACCACCTCACATTCGCCACCATACGTCTCCACATCGCCATACGGTGACGTCAGACGTATGATGGCCTCGTGATAAAAAATGAGGATAAAATGTTAGAGAAGGTCCAAGGAGCACAATAGGTCCCCCAATTGCACATGGCCCAGAAATGAAATTTTCTGTGACGCTATTGTTACGGAGATGAAATTCTTCTTCACGACAATCTTTTGGATGTCGTCGGCGTCGTATTCCTGGATGTGCCTGATGATTTTTATGGCCATCCTTGTATAGTCATCAGAATCGTCCAACGGCAATGAATATATGTCTGGCAGCCCCCC
>JAGCWQ010000172.1 GCA_017961765.1 Paludibacteraceae bacterium
CGGATCATTCTCTGGATCTTTTACGTTGCCAGACAAAATCGACGGCACCGAAGTTGCCATTGTTTGGGAGGATTTTATTTTAAAACATTTGAATGTAGAAGAGTACAAACGTCCCTCATTTGAGATCAAGACGAATGACATAAACCACTGCTATACATTTGGCGACAAGGTGGAACTGAGCGGTACCATCTCATACTTGACGGGCATCCCCGTAGCCAATGCGAAAGTCGCTTATCAAATCACCCAAGAGTATTATAGGAATTACGAATCCGAGGCAATTTCATCTGACACCATACACACCGACAGCTACGGCAAGTTCAAACTGAGTTTCACCCCTCATTGTGACGATCCAAAGGAGAACACGGCCATCTACTACTGCGTCAAGCTCACGGCCACAGACTTGAACGGAGAGACACAAAGTTCCAACTATTCTTTCCTCATAGGCACGAAACCGATTTTCCTCTCCATGGATTTCAACATATCAGAAGAAAAGCAACTATTACTAATGGAGGAGTTGAACAAGGCTGTTGTTCAAGCAAAAAACACATCCGGCAACAACATCGATACAGACATAACCGTTGAAGTGGCTCAATCGGGGAAAGTAATCGCCAAAGAAATTGTAAAGCCCAACAAAACGAATAGTTTCACCCATTTCGACACAAAAAAATGGGAATCTGGCAGTTACAAAGTCACACTCACGGCAAAAGATGAGAAAGGAAGAATCGCCAAAAGAGAATATGATATCGTCCTCTATCGAAAGACAGACCCACGGCCTGCCACCCACCAAGAGTTGATGGTGATTAAAGATTTCTCCGATGAAATAAATTGGGGAGATACGCTCCATTTCCGCATAGGCAGTTCCCTGATGGGGCAACATGCCAAATATATCATCGAAGATACCAACGGAATCAAAGAAGAGCAAGAGCTCCTACTCAACAACGAATTTAAGGACGTCTTCTATCCATTCTCCTCACAAAATGGGGAAAGATTAAAAATCAGCATTCTGCTCATAAACAACCATATCGAATACCAACAAACGTACGACTGCAGAAAGGGAAAGGAGAACAAACAACTCGATTTGGAACTTACCTCCTTCCGAGACAAAACCACCCCTGGCAGCCACGAGAAATGGACTATCTCCGTCAAAGAGAAGGAACACCCTGCTGAAATAGCCGTACTTGCCTACGACAAATCTCTTGATCTTCTATTAAGAGATGACGAACCAGAATTCTATAGAGGATTCTATTGGAATTTTTCTACAGAAGAAGAGGAAACAATCCACTCCGAATGGTCCTTCCAAGACCGTATAAACAGTTATTGTTACTTTCATGAAGAAAATAAGAAAAAAACAAGTGGTTACAGAGAGTGGAATTTCGACTCATTCCTTAAAATACCTTTTCACGGAAGTAAAATACATGGTTCAGAGATGGAGTTCTTGGCATTTTCATGCGAAGAAGAGTGCATCGAAGAAGAAATCGATCCATCTTCAACTTCCACACCTCCTCCACCACCTCCAGGAATAAAGAACGAAAACATTTTAATGGAAGAAGAAACATCCTCTATGTCAACGAATGTGAATCTTCGCAAAAACTTTGCGGAGACAGCCTTCTTCTACCCTCACTTGAAGACGAATGAATCAGGCAAAGCAACTTTCGAATTCACCGTACCAGACCAACTGACGACTTGGAAATTCCAAGCCTTCGCCCACACGAAAGACCTCCATGCAGGTCGATTGGAGAAAGTTTTCATCTGTCGGAAAGAGTTCTTCATCACTCCAAATTTGCCTCGATTCGTTCGGCAAGGCGACCTCTGTTGCTTCTCTGCCAAGGTAAGCAACCTATCATCCAAAGAGATGTCAGGAAAAGCTATTTTGGAGATTAAGAACCTCGCTTCCAAAAAATTGATTGAAAAGAAAGAGGTACCGTTCCATCTCTCGGCAAACAAGACGGATGCCGTCAAGTGGACGGTCAAAATTCCTGACGACTTAGATATGATTGAGGTAAAAACTATCGTCCAAAGCGGCAGCCAGACAGACGGGGAAGTCAGCCAACTTCCTGTCTTGAGTGATAGGACATTGGTCACCCAATCCCTTCCGCTGACCATACGGGGTAATCAAACGAAGTCGTTCACCTTCAATCAGTTGAAGCAGAACCAGTCCGACACAAGGCAAGACAAGGCACTCACGTTGGAGTTCTGTTCCAACCCGATTTGGTACGCTGTGGCCGCCCTGCCGTCCATAGCGACTCCAGAAGAAGAATGTTCCATCTGCTTGTCCCACGCCTACTATTGCAGTGTCTTGGCACAAGGCATCGCCAACTCGCATCCTAGCATCGCCAAAACCATCCAAGCATGGAAAAACGAAGGAGACGAGAGCGCCCTGCATTCCGAATTGGAGAAGAACCCACAACTAAAGAACATCCTACTGGCAGAATCGCCATGGGTTGCAGATGCACAAAGGGAGAAGCGACAAAGACAAGAGCTATCGTTCCTATTCGACACCCAAAAGCAGCAAGAAAACCGACAAAGGCTGCTGGAACGACTCAACCATCTCCGGAATCCGAACGGTGCCTACACTTGGTTTAACGGAATGATTGAAAGCAGGCACATCACCTTGCAAGTCTTGGAAGAGATGGGACGACTAAGACAACTATATCCCGATTTGTTTTCGAAAGAGGAGATGACAAAATATCAACAATCGCTCCAATACCTCGACAAGAAGTTGAAGGAAGATTTTGAGGATCTCCGCAGGGCAAATCCTAGAGACTACAATAAGACGACCTACATCAGCATGGATAAACTTCGGTTGTTCTATGTCCATACGCTCTATCCTGAGTTTCCGATAGCAAAAGGCTGCCAAGAGGCCTACGAATTCTTCCAAAAAAGAATCGATATTGATTGGCTGAAAAGGAGCCTCTACGGGCAAGCACTGACCGCCATCATCCTGCAACGCAACGGAGAAAAGAAGACCGCACGAAGAATCATCAACTCGCTCCGTGAACATTCGTCCTCCGACGAAACGATGGGCATGTACTGGGAAGGCAACGTGGCCGGCTACTTCTGGCACGAATCCACCATCGCCACCCAAGCCCTACTCATTGAAGCCTTCCAAGAGATCGACCCTCAAACGAAGGAGTTGGACAACCTACGTATCTGGCTTCTCAACCAAAAACGTACCCAACGATGGGAGAACGAGACAGAAACCATCCAAGCCCTCTATGCCCTACTCCTGACTGGAACGGACTGGTTGGGCGATGAGAACAAGGCTCACATCAGTATGGGAGGAAAAGAGATCAAGCCACAAAAGGAGATGGTCGGAACAGGCTATTTCACACATGACTTCGAAGCGAAAGAGATCACACCGGCACTAGCCGACATTAGCGTCAAGAAGGAAGGTAAAAGTCTCGCATGGGGTGCCGTCTATTGGCAATTCACAGAGAAGATGGAGAAGGTGGAGTCTTCCAAGAACGAGATTGAAATCAAAAAGACGATGACGATCGAACGAAATGTGAATAACAGGAAAGTTTTGGAACCCATCACGGACAAAACGAAGCTAAAGGTGGGCGACAAACTCGTCATCCGTCTTGTCATCAAGTCCCAACGAGAGATGGAATACGTCACGCTAAAAGACCAAAAGCCAGCCTGCCTGGAGCCGACGGAACAAATCTCCGGCTACCATTGGGACAACAAACTGTCCTACTACCAGATTCAGAAGGATGCCTCCATGAACTTCTTCTTCGAATACATTCCTAAAGGAACGTTCGTTGTCGAATATCCGCTATGGGTGACCCACGCAGGCGAATTCACCAACGGCATAGCCACACTGCAATGCCTCTATGCCCCAGCATTCGTAGCCAACAGCAAAGGAACGGAGAAATTGAACATCGCTAAAGAGTAAACAGAAGACAGCAAAAAAGCAGGGAGTCAATCCGAACGGATTGGCTCCCTGCTTTTTATAAGAAAAGAAATTTAATCATTCCAAACTCTTCACCTTCGCACCCTTGGCAATCATGAAGACAGGGAATACATATTGGAACATCCACTCCTCAGAAAGACGGAGTTTGGCTTGAAGTTCACGAACCATTATGCAAGCTTTCCTCTCCTCCGCATTTTTCCAAAATTCTTGTGTAAGCACCTTGTGGATGGACTTCTTCGTCATGGATTTCAGCAAGCCCTTAAACATGGCTGGGATACGAAGTTTATACTGCATATCCGTACCGACAGACATAAACAAAGATTGAGAAAAGCCTTGGAACGCATAGAGGAAATCCTGAATATCCTTTTGCTTCTTGCATAAACGGACAGCAGAGGCATCAATCTCGTCAAAGAACAAATCAGTCATACCATAAACCTCCTTCATGAATTTGCGGATGTAATTCTTCTCAGCCAGACCCAAACGTCCTCCTTGCGTGGCGATCTTCAACTTTCTCTTGAAAAGAACCAAATCGGGCAACATCCTCAAATCAAGAATCTTCAAATCGGCAGCCATTACAGCCTGCATATATACTCGAATCAAAGAGTTGTAATCTTCACTTTTCTCACGGATGGCGTTCTCCCTTTGAGCCGCCTTCTGTGTCATTTTATCTATCAAACCCATACAAAAAATATATCATTTTAAAGACTTACCCACAAGGTCATCAGTCTCTTCTATTCATAAAAATCATTACATAATAAAACAACGTAGCCAAAGAACTCAACGCTGCGATGACATAAGTATATGCCGCCATTGACAGGGCTTTCTTGGCCTTCACCTGCGTCTCTCCTGCCGTGATATGCGAACCCTCCAACCAAGCCAAAGCACGCGCACTGGCGTTAATCTCAACCGGCAAGGTGACAAGGCTGAACAAGGTGGTCATTGCAAAGAGACAGATGCCCACCAACAAAAGCATTGGAAAGGACTCCACCATCAAAACACCAAGCAACAACACCCACTGCACCCACTTGGATGCGAAGGATACGGAAGGAACCAAAGCGGAACGCAACTTCAAGAAGGCATAAGACTGGGCATGCTGAACCGCATGGCCGGTCTCATGGGCTGCAACAGCAGCGGCCGACACATTATTGCCATAATAGATATCCCTACTTAGATTGATCACCTTCGTCTGAGGATTATAATGATCCGTCAAAAAACCACTCGTCGTCTCGACTTTAACATCACGGATGCCATGGTCATGCAACATTTTTTCTGCCACATCCTTACCCGTCATTCCATTAGGAATAGTGATTTTCGAATATTCCTCAATACGCTTCTTTAAACCACTCTGAATCAAATAACTAAAAAGAGCTACTAATCCAAATATAATCCAAATTATCATACCTCATTAATTTTACAGGGAAAGGATTCCCTAGATTATACATTCATTTAAGAATCAATCAAAAACATTGCCAAACAGAAAAACTGACGAAAAGTCAGATTATTTGACAATTCCGTTCCGTTTCAACAACGGTTCAATCGTAGGTTTCTGTCCACGGAAACGGACATAGAGCGTCATCGGATGCTCCGATCCTCCTTTTGCCAAAACCTCGTTGCGGAAACGGGCAGCTGTCTGCTTATTGAAAATTCCCTCTTCTTGGAAAACGGAGAAAGCATCCGCATCCAAGACCTCTGCCCACTTATAACTATAATAACCAGCAGAATAGCCTCCTGAGAAAATATGGTTGAACTGGACGCTCATCAAGGCTCCATCGACCGAAGGAAGTACCTGAGTCTTCTTCCAAGCATTCAACTCGAAGTCGCGCACATCGCCATCGAACTCTTTCGTCAATGTATGCCAAGCCATATCCAAGTAGCCGAAGCTCAACTGACGCAATGTCAAATAGCCCGTGTTGAAATTGGCCGCACGCCTGATTTTCTCCACCAACTCGGCAGGAATCTTCTCCCCCGTCTTATAATGGACAGCAAAGCCATCGAGATACTCCTTTTCAAATGCCCAATTCTCCATCAACTGGGAAGGCAACTCCACGAAATCGCGATAGACATTCGTTCCCGCCAAACTCTCGTAGGTCGTCTTGGAAACCATGCCATGGATGGAATGTCCGAACTCATGCAAGAAGGTGGTCAACTCGTCGAAGGTCAACAACGAAGGCGTAGTGTCGGTCGGCTTCGTGAAATTCATCACTATCGAAATATGCGGACG
>JAGCWQ010000173.1 GCA_017961765.1 Paludibacteraceae bacterium
AGAAAATGAGAAAAATCAAGATAACGGAGAAGCAGATGGAACACGCCATTTCGGAAGGCGTTAATATCACCGCTGATATGACGGCGGCTGGCAACGACCCGAAAAGGGCGGTAGATAACACCAGAAGGCAAGCGCAGAAATCAGGAATAAAGCCGGATGATGTCAATGTCCTGATTCCGCCGGAAAATGAGGGTAAAATAATAACCAAGGCGCAATTACAGGAAAACAGGCGGAACATATTGAGGCAGAATTCAAAACTCTACAGCGTTTTCGACTTCATGGAGAAACTTAATGCGAGATAAATGCACAAATTACCAAAACACATAATCGATGCCATACGCAAGTCCATGACATCACTCGGCGAACATCCTGCATATCCGCCGGAGGAAGAGGAGAAATTCGTCTTGAAAATCGTGCAGAAAACATTTTCCGGACTTTCGGAAAGGTTTGGTGATGTGAATGTGGACGAACTGAAGGCGAAACTGTCATCACTATTGGCAAGATGTCGAAAGATTGAGAGCCACAACAAGGATGCCTTGGAAAAACTGTGCGTGAAGGCGGTTAACAGAGTGATGCAGATACCAGAGGACACGTTGTCCATAAACGTGAAACTCGTTGACACGGTTGACGTGTCAAATGAGAGGAAACTGCCGGAACCTACCGACGATTATACCTTCGATGATCTGTCCGATATGTCGTCGCTAGGTGACGAGGTGTACAAGAGGAGGATGCTCGACGCCCTTGTCACAGGCGCTGCGATGTCATATGCGTCCGACGTGAGTCTGTACCTTGACGATTTATTCTCAATCGACCCAGATTTGCCGTCCATGTACGCCAAGATAAACGCCATGAACACGTTCCTCCTATACACAGAGAGGGACACGTTTGTGGATGGAAAGGACACTGACGCCGGCAAGGTCGACGTGGCCATTGGTTCACCCGACATCATGCCGGAGATAAATTCAGAAGGCGTGATATTCCCGGTATTGTTAGAGGAGACGTTCAAGGGCATCTTCGAGTTGGCGATTTCCCATGGATTACCAGAAAGGAGGGAGAGAGCCGAGTATGTCGTCAAGAAATCGGATTTCAGGCTAGCAGAGGTATGGGACATGCGACTTGGCTTGCCCCTTTGGGGACGCATAGCTGAATTAATTCCGGATAATGTGGAGCCAAATTTCCTACTGATGGCGATTTCGATGTTGCCGGTGGATGAATTCAACGACACATTGGCCAACATCTTCGCCCACACGAAACGGGGGGTAGCGGAGATAGACAGGATGTGCGATGAAATAACAGACAGTAAAGAGCGTGACGATTTCGACGACTACATGAGGACACAGTACGGAAATACCCGTATCGACGACGGCTATTATACGAGTGAGGAACTGTTGACTGACTGCGTGGACGATTACTAACAATTTCGGCAACAATGTATAAAGGTAAGGGATGGCGATAAACAAGCAGCCTTAAGTCCAATGGACTTATCGAACATATGGGCGAATCGAGAGGTTCGCCTTTTTTTGCGATTGCAAGTCTTATCGCTTGTTTTAACTGAAAACAACCAATGCAAGTTGTATTTATAGTTAGCTAACGCCTGAATTGATGGGGAATAAACAGACAGAATACGCAAAATGCTATAAAGATAAATCGAGGGTCTACTTCATCGAGAATTTTCTGCACACCTTCAACGCCATGGAGAGGAAGGAGGTGCCGTTCAAGCTTTTCCCTAGGCAAAAGGCGTTCATGTCTTCATGTGCCGAGTACAACAACACCATAGTGCGCAAGCACAGGCAGAGTGGCGTGACGACTCTTTCGGCGGCGTTTGCCTGCGGGCAATGTGTCTTCACGTCGAAGAAATCCCCGGAGACGATACTATGTATCGCCAATAAGCTTGAGCAGGCTCAGGAGTTGGCAAGCATGATTATGTACTTCATTGATCAAGTGCCTAGATGGATGTGGGGTGGTGACTACTATTCCCCAGACCCTTCAAACCCTAATAACGTAAAGTCGATTTACAAGAAGAAGAACAAGGGTTTCATTGAACTCTTCAATGGGTGCAAGATATATGCAAGGGCATCAAGCCCACATGCCGCCCGTGGTATCCCGGCCGTAACAATACTCATCCTCGACGAGGCGGCGTTTATCAAGGATGGACCGGCGACATTCACGAGTGCCATCGCCGCCCAATCGACCGTCGTCAACTCAAAGTGTATCATGATTTCCACGCCGCATGGCAAGGATCAACTCTATTATAAGACGTACTACAACGCCATAAGGGGTGAGAACAACTTCCACGTTGTAGAGTTCAAATGGTACCAGGATCCGCGTTATAACCGCAACTTGAAATGGTACAGACTCGTCGAGGAGACAGGTGAATACGAATGGGACAACGACCCAGTCATAGACAAGTTGGGGAACATTAGGTACAACGACGAGAGATGGAGCAAACTCATAAAGGATGGGTGGACTCCTACATCGCCATGGTTCGTTGACACTTGCCAATCAATGAACAACGACGAACAGCTCATAGCCCAGGAAATACTGCTGTCATTCCTAGGTTCGTCGGACAACGTCGTACAGCCAGAGGTGATACAGGCGCAGGAATCAGCGAATGTCATCAAGATTGACGACTCATGGCCGCTTAAGGATCCGTTGATAAAGGAGACTTGGATATGGAAAGACCCGGTACCTGGACATAGGTACATATGCGCGTGTGACCCCACATCAGGCTCTGGTGAGGACAGGACGTCGATAGAGATACTTGACGTGGACGCCATCGACGAGAATGGAATCCCGTGCGTCGAACAGGTACTGGAATACAACGGCAAGATGACGTCAGACGAGATAGGGGGCATGATTTACGAGTACGCCAGATCGTATAACAACGCCTTGGTGGTTGTGGAGTGCATAGGAGGATATGGTGACGCGACCGTCTTGACATTGCAGTCAATGCGATATGAGAACCTGTACTATGACAAGCCCCAACTGAAGACGTACACTGCACTCACAACATACAACAAGTTCAAGGCTAACGACGATGACGATTTGCCCGGTTTCAGAAGCAACGGTCTGAGGATACCCATGATAAACACTTTTGTCACAATGTTGAAGGACAACACGTTAAGGATACACTCCATGAGGGTTATAGCCGAATTGGAGACGTGGGTGTTCAAGAATGGACGACCGGATCACATGGACGGTTCACACGACGACAACTTGTTGTGCCTGTCCTTAGCTACGTTCGTCATGCAATACTACATGCTGACGATGGACAGGGGAAGGACGAAAGACTTAAGCATAGTGAGGTCATGGAGGGTCAATAACGCGAACACGCAGACATTAGCGTCAGACAGACATGGAAACACAATCAATATGTCAGACTCCAAGAAGATGCCATTCTACTCAAGAACGCAGATAATGAAGAAAAGGGAGAGAAGAATAAGCGCTATGCTTATGTTGGGCGGATTCAGAAACCCAAGTGTCACGGCCACCTCTTGATACCGTGTAAAGTAAATATTATTTTTAGAAAGAGATGGATAACAAGACAACAATATACCAGAGACTATCAACACTACTGTCCGGTAACCGGAGTGTCGCCGACGCGGCAAGGCGTGTGCATTCATATGGCGTCAAGCCAGGTGATGTCATATTCAGTACGAACAACCGTGACGAATACGAGAGGAAGCTCTTACAGCTCAGACAGGATGCTCACATCCGGAAACAATGGATAAAGGCGGCTAACGACATCACGAACCGTTCATTGATAGGACTGAACGATGTGAAGATGATGTACCGTGACGCCGACCTGATGGATAATTTTCCAGAGATAGGGACCGCGCTCGACATCGTCATGGAAGAGGCTTGCTTCATGCCGAAGGACGGGTTGATGGTTAACGTGAGGTCTAAGTCCGACAGAGTTAAGTCGATACTTGAGGACTTGCTCGTCAACCGCCTTGAGGTTAACATCATGCTGCCGATGATATGTCGGTCAACCTGCAAGTACGGCAACACATTCATGCTCCTAGACATGAACTCCGAGAACGGCGTCACGGGTTGGAAGCAATTGCCCGTGTACGAGGTCGAGAGGTACGAGAACGGGATGGCGAACCCTTACGGCGGGGCTTTCACCTCGACAAACAATACTTCCGGCAAGGAGGATATCTCCACCAAGTTCGTGTGGGTCGGGCAGACGCAGTACACGCCTTACATGAATTGGCAGATTGCCCACTTCAGACTACTGTACGACAGCCTCTTACTCCCTTATGGCACGAGTTATCTGAACAAAGCCAGACGGCACTTCAGGATGCTATCTATGATGGAGGACATGATGCTCATATACCGTTTGGAAAGGTCGATTGAGAGGAGGGTCTTTAAGATAAACGTGGGTGGTATAAGCGACAACGACGTGAGGGCATACGTAGAGGAGATAGCTAACGAGTTCAAGCGTACGCCGATCATAGACCCACAGACCGGACAACTCGACCTGCGGAAGAACATACTCAATGTCAGCGAGGACTACTTCATACCTGTAAGGGACGATTCGGCGCCTAACCCGATAGAGACACTACAGGGGGCGCAGAACATGACGGCGATGGACGACATCAAGTTCGTCGAGAACAAGGTCGTGACGGCGTTGAGAGTGCCGAAACAGTTCCTTAACTTCGAGGAGGCGGAGGGGGACGGCAAGAATTTGTCGCTGCTTGACGTTAGGTTCACTAGAACAGTCAACAGGATACAACAGTCGCTACTCATGGAACTGAACAAGATTTGCGTGTTGCACCTGTACCTCTTGGGTTTCGACGACGAACTGACCAACTTCACGCTGTCCATGAACAACCCGTCATCCCAAGCCGAAATGCTCGAAATTGAGAACATGGCGAAGAAGGTGACGACGGCGAAGGATGCCATAAGCGACGCCGGGAACGGCATCGCCCTCATGTCGGTGACAAGGGCGCAGAAGGAGATACTAGGTTGGACTGACCGCGAGATAGAGCAGAACCTAGAGGAAATGAGGCTTGAGAGGGCGCTGTCGTCTGAACTTGAGATGACGTCACAAATAATAAAGAGAACTGGCATATTCGATCCGGTAGACAATATCTACGGGGAAGCCGGCGCAAACTATTCGCAACAACCCGAACCGGGTGAAGGAGGCGAAGGTGGTGGAATACCGGGAGGTGGTGGCTTCGGGGGAGGAGGACCCATAGGCGACGCCGACTTCGATATGCCGGAAGAAGAAACCGGTAACGAAGGCGAGATAGACATGGACACGGCAATGCAGGACGAGACGGGCACTGAACAACCACAACCACAGGATGTCGAACAGAACATGGGTGAATCTGCAATGTCGAGACTCTTGCGAAAGACGCTGAACGAGGAAAGAGTGGACAGGTCACTTAATACAAG
>JAGCWQ010000174.1 GCA_017961765.1 Paludibacteraceae bacterium
CCTACTCCTATTTCAAGGAAGTAGGCGCCTACTGGTTTTGTAGTCAAAACCCATGACGTCTGAAGCTTCAAAAGCTTTACGTCTGCATCAGACAAAATTGAAGATGCACGTTCTGTGATGCCCACAGATTCCAAAGCGGAATCAATGAGTCGCTTCACCCTCCCCATGTTGGTGGCTGTCGCGGAGGGAACGACGAGGATTGGCGTCTTAGCGCCGTCCAATATTCTCAGTTGGATTCTCATGATTTAAAAAAATGATTAATATTTATTTGAGATAATTCTCTATGTCTTTTTCAGTATGCCTCTGGTCGAGACAATACCTGATTTTTTCGAGTATTTCGGGAGGAATTGGCTTGTACAGCCAACCATGTCCGTAAGTGTACGGCTGTCCATTGACGTCGACATCGTATAGTTCGTGGCGACGGAGCACTTCACAACATGCGGGATAATACTCGTCGCAATTGATGGCTTTCGCCTCCGCCATCTCCGACTGAACCGCCTTCACTTCCGCCTGATTGTCCGCCAGACATTTTTCTTGCTCAGGCGTACCTGCGTGCATGTCATTGAGGTGGTGCTCCTTCCAGGTTTCAACAAGGAACCTAAGAAGAATCGACGTATTTCCCCATTCAAGGTATTCGTCGAAACATTGTCCGCCTCCTAAGCATCGGTGATGGGGGGAGTAAATGTCCCCGCTCATCGAAAAGACAGGCAACCCGTCCTCGTTCTCACGAAGTTCTACATCAACCTTCAGTGTAAACACAGGATTGACGTAGTGGTAGCCGTCCTTTCTAATTTTGAATTTAAAATTTCTTTTCATTTTTGAAAAATAAACCCCATCGCGCAAGGCGCTAAATCTCCCCTGTGCCCTACCGCAGCTCCCAGGCCATTTCTAATGCGGTCTATACGGTTCGAACCCTGCATTGTGGCGACCGGGCGTTTCACCCTTCAATGCCATGATGGGGTATGTTTTGAGCGGGATATGGGACTCGGACCCACGACCCTCTGCTTGGGAAGCAGATGCTCTGCCAACTGAGCTAATCCCGCATGCCCCGGTCTTTCCCGGGATGCCAACCGATGCCAATCGGCAAAAACAAACAAATAGCTATTCGCCAAAGTTCTTGCTCGGCTTGAACGACGGTACGTCCTTGGCGGGAATGGTGATTGTAGTGCCCCTGCCGATGTTCCTACCTTGGCGCTCCTTCCGATGCACCAGCTTGAATGTACCGAAGCCACGGAATGTCACCTCTTTGCCTTTGGAAACCGCATCTGCAATGGTGTCGAGCACAATCTCTACGAGTTCCTCGGCATACTTGTTGCCGACGTTCGCCTTGTCCGCTACAATGGCGGAGATTTCTTTCTTTGTCATGTTAAAATAATATTTAAGTTAAATTTTTCGCCACAAAAATATTGCGGCGCAATATTTTGCACAATTTTTAAATGTTAATTTCTGTAAAAAATGAATAACATACTATTTTAATATCCTTGCCACCGACTTTTTGTCGGAGAGGACAATCATTTGTTGTTCTCCCTCCCTCATGGAAAGGAGGATAGGGACGTCGTTTTTTGCCAGCCATTGCAGCAGAAGTCTGCTGACGTCGAATCCAAATGGCTGCGTCCCCGTCCATCCCTGCTTCAGGAGATTTTCGCAGGCGCGGAAAACACCTGGGTCGGGACCTGGGTAGCCTGACGCCAATGCCTGGTATGGCATGGCCCCCTTTGCCGACTTGATTTCGTCGGCCGTTATCGTCGCGATGCCGTCGTAGGGGGTTATGGAACCGTCTCCGCCGACCACGAACAACTTGCCCAATACGGAATTGAACTTGTCCGCAGAAACGACGTGTTTGGATTTTGCCATTGCAATTTTAAAAATGAATTTTGGTCAGACTGCAAATTGATTGAGCAGTTTGCAGAGGGTGTTTGCGAACCTCAAAGATTCTGCATGACATGTCACGGCCCTGACAACGTACTTATTGTCTCCGTCAGCCATGTTGCCATCATTATGAACGACTATGACAAACCAATCGGTTTCGGCTGACCCTTTGTTTGTCCAGGTTCCGTCGGACAGTTCTTCCATTCCTTTCACGTTAAGGATTTCCCTTACAGTGTGAAGGTCTATGCCGAGCGATATTGTTATGCCGTTCAACAATTCGCACGGAGCATAATGCCCCGCGCATTGCATAGTTTCCTCTATGCATTCCATCGTTAGATAATCCGATGGAGAAGGTGGCAAAAGCCAAAACTCAGCCACCATAGTCTGCCAGTCGCACTGGAATTCGAACGGCCACCGGCGTAATCGCCGTTTTGTCCGCCATGGACGTCATTTACATGGCCCTGAAGTTTTATCCGACCTCCTTCTTGCCGGAATACAACAACAAGGGTATGCTCACCCTCTTCTTCGGACATAGACCATTCGTCTCCGTCCTGGACGAACGAATAGTTGCTCAAGAAGTTTTGGACGCTTGCATCCATGTCTTTCTCAAACCGAGCGACAATGTCGGCATATACTTCCTTCGCCTGCTTCTCATCTATGGAGAGCATGTGTTGGAATGCGGATTCGTCCAAAATCGGACGAAAGATTTGTTTCTCTGTATACATTTATTGTAAAAATGAAATAATATTCAAGGAAGCATTACAGTCAGCCACGCACAAGTGTCGGTGCCATTGCCCCATGGACATTTCTCTATATGAGACAAAAGACCCTCGGCCTCTTGTACAAGCCTAACATTGTATTTATATTCGGCCTTAGATAGCATACGAATATTATCCCTACTGATGTCGTGAAGGTCGGCTAACAACGACTTTCCATCAATGGAATATCGCTTAGCCTTCAATACGTTGCGAAATACCCTATGGTAGAAAACGACTAATAAGGAGTCGGTTCCTTCCGTATATATATCTACATCACAATCTGAAGTAAAAAATCTCATAATGGGAAAAATGAAACTTTGTTATTTTTTTTTACGTTTAATGATTTTGCCATGCTTATATTAAAAAAATGAATGTTGGCTACAGGTGCTCTATGTCGTCGGGGACTTCGTCAATAAAGAAGTTCTCCGCACGCGCATAAATGGTGTCGTCAGAATTAGACACCAACACGCTATCCATCAGCTCGTCGATGTCGTCGTCGGTGTCAGCGCCCCATTCGGCATACTCCCTTGCCTCCTTGGCTGTCATGGTTTCTTCCCATCCTTTGGCTTCCGAATATTCAAAAGCCTTGTCCATGGCGTCATAGACGTCTTCGGCGAATACGAGGAGGCATGTCAGAAAGTATCCATGTCCAGGCCAAAGCTTGACCAAAAATAATGGCAAGCCTTGACCTTTGTCTTCCGGATTCACATAGTAATCCGGGGCTGTGTAATTAATCTTTAGCCCGTTAAACATAATAAAAAATGAAATTAGTTTATCGACGAGCTTCTATCGCCGACGGTGAGGGTTCCGCCCCTTTGTCTTGGATTGTCTTGCCAATATGGCAAAGCAATGTAGCGAAGGCGAATATGGACGCCAACCAGACGCTTATTGAGGCATCCTTATCCTTCTTTACGAACAGGACTCCGGCCACTACGACAAAAAATGCCGTAAAGGTTGCACTTATTGCGAATAAAAAACTCATTTATTAAAAAAAATGAAAGCAATGCCTAAAGATAAGCGTTTTTGTCTATTGCCCATTGGCACTCCCAGCGGGTCTTATATTTGCCATGATAGATACATTTGGACCAGTCGCCCGTAGACGGATTCCAAGCGCACCACCAGACCTTTCCATCGAGGGCAGTGCGCTTCTTGGGGACAAAATCCCTGCTATGCTCAAGTACGACAATTTTATCAAACTTCCCTTCCGACGTATATCTTGCCGAAACGTAAAAACGATTCCTAAGCTTGAGCATGGATGAAATGCCATAATGCTCCATCACCTGAGTCA
>JAGCWQ010000175.1 GCA_017961765.1 Paludibacteraceae bacterium
AGGGTATCCCTCGCTAATCGGCATCTATGCCAAATTGCATCGCAATTAGAGAACCGCCGTATGCCGAACGGCACGTACGGTGGTGTGAGAGGACAGAAAATGAAAGTAGGAAGAAAACTTTCATTTTCTTCCTACTCGATTGTATTGTTTTTTTATTCGGCTTTTTGTTCGCTTGCACAGCAGACGATCTTCTCGTTTTCTTTGTCGTAGCTGATGCAAATCTCTTGGCCTTCCTTGCAATTTCCTGCCAAAAGTACTTCTGCCACTTCGTCCTCCACATATTTCTGAAGGGCACGTTTCAATGGACGGGCTCCGAATTGGATGTCGTAGCCTTTGTCGGCGATGAAGTTCTTCGCTTCGTCAGTCAGCTTGAGCGTGTAGCCTAATTGGGCGATGCGCTCATATACAGCCTTGAGTTCGATGTCGATGATCTTGTTGATGGACTCTTTGGAGAGCTGGTCAAACATGATGATGTCGTCGATACGGTTGAGGAATTCAGGAGAGAAGGTCTTGTTCAAGGCCTTCTGGATGACTCCGTGGGCAAAGGTCTTATCCTCAGCCTTGGATGCAGGCGCGAAACCGATTCCACTGCCGAACTCCTTCAACTGGCGTGTTCCTGCATTGGAAGTCATGATGATGATGGTGTTTTTGAAGTCGATACGGCGACCCAAACTATCTGTCAGGCGACCTTCGTCCAAGACTTGCAGAAGCAGGTTGAACACATCGGGATGAGCCTTCTCTATCTCGTCCAATAGAATGATGGAGTAGGGTTTGCGTCGAACGCGTTCGGTCAATTGGCCTCCCTCCTCATAGCCCACATATCCCGGAGGCGCTCCGATGAGTCTTGATACGGAGAACTTCTCCATATATTCGCTCATGTCCACACGGATGAGGGCGTCGGTTGAGTCGAACATCTCTTTCGCCATCTGTTTGGCGAGGTGCGTCTTTCCGACACCGGTTGGACCCAGGAAGATGAATGAACCGATAGGGCGGTTGGGGTCTTTCAATCCGATGCGGTTGCGTTGGATGGCCTTGACCACCTTGTTGATGGCTTCGTCTTGCCCGATTATTTTGCTAAGCAAAGCCTCCTTCATCTGAAGCAGACGTTTGCCTTCGTTCTGTGCGATACGTTGGATTGGCACTCCTGACATCATGGAGATGACAGCCATGACATCGTCTTCGTCAACTACTTGCCGGTTACGTTTCAAGCCGTCTTCCCAAACCATCTTCTCTCGTTCGAGAACTTCTTTCAACTCCTTCTCCTTGTCGCGGTAGCCTGCCGCCAATTCAAATTTTTGTGCCTTGATGGCGTTGGTTTTCTCCTCGCTGAGAGTTTGGAGTTCTTTCTCCAACAATTCGATGTTTTCTGGAACTACGATGTTGGCTATGTGGGTTTTGGCACCCGCCTCGTCAAGAGCGTCGATGGCCTTGTCCGGAAATTGTCGGTCGCTGATGTAGCGGTCCGTATATTTCACGCAGGCTTCGAGGGCTGCATCCGTGTAGGAGACGCAGTGGTGGCTCTCGTAGCGTTCTTTGATATTCCGTAGGATTTGAAGCGTCTCTTCGGCTGAAGTCGGATTGACGATGATCTTTTGGAAACGGCGTTCCAAGGCTCCGTCCTTCTCTATGCTTTGGCGGTATTCGTCCAATGTGGTTGCACCGATACATTGGATTTCCCCTCTTGCCAAAGCTGGTTTCAACATGTTGGCGGCATCCAACGAGCCCGTCGCACCTCCGGCGCCTACGATGGTGTGTATCTCATCGATAAAAAGGATGATGCCTGGATTCTTGGACAATTCGTTGATGATGGCCTTGATTCGTTCCTCGAATTGACCGCGATACTTCGTGCCTGCCACAATGGAAGCCATGTCTAATGAGATGACCCTCTTGTTGAGGAGAATGTGCGATACCTTCTTCTGTACGATGCGAAGGGCCAAACCTTCGACGATAGCCGATTTTCCGACACCTGGTTCTCCGATTAGGACTGGATTGTTCTTCTTCCTTCTTGTGAGTATTTGAGCCAATCTCTCGATTTCCTGGTCTCTTCCCACGATAGGATCCAAACGTCCCTCTTCCGCGGCTTTGGTCATGTCAGAGCCGAAGTTGTCGAGGACCGGCGTTTGGTTGTCCGCCTTTTGAAAGTTCGAAGCGTTGCCTGTCATGGAAGAGGCGTTGGAGTCTTTTGGAAATTGAGGTTCGTCAAATTCATCGTCGTCCTGTATGCCGGAACTCATCTTCGTGTCCTTCTTGATGACGGCCAGCACTTGAGAGTAGCTGACACTGTTGGATTGCAAAGCCTCGGTTGCCAAATTGACATTATTCTTCATGATGGCCAAAAGAAGATGGTCGGTATCCATCACCTCGCTATGTAGAGCCCTCGCCTCTAAACAGATCATTTTGAGAATCTTCTCGGTCTGGCTGGTTAGCGGAATGTCTTGTCCGACCAGCGTGTCGTTGTCCTCCCTGATTCTTGTCTCGATGTAGTTCTTTACGTATGCAAAGTCTACGTTTAGGGCTTGGAGTGCCTCTATGGCAGGGCCTTCACCATCACGTATGATTCCCAGGAGAAGGTGCTCCGGACCGATGTAGTTGTTGCCCAATCGTTCCGCCTCCTCTTTGCTGTATGTCAAGACATCCTTAACCCGTTGCGAAAATTCTTTGTTCATTTATGTTCCTTAAAAGTTTTGTGGAAATTCAAAAAGTTCGCCTAATCGTAATTTCCGTGAAACAGCACTTTTATGTTGTTGTTTGTTAATGTGTTGTGAAACAAACCCTCACAACTGTCGGGTAAGCCTGTTTCGTCGGCAAATATACGATAAAAATTAGGGTCTTCCCATAAAAACACCAATCTTTTAGTCGTTCGGAATCCATCCGAGGAAAAGGGAAGATCCTCCTTTTTCTGTATAGCAAAAATGATGCAGGAGCGTTTTTTCATGACAAAATGTCGTATAAAAGGGAAACGGCTTGATGATAAGTTAAAAAAACTTTCGTTAGACTTCTTTTTGCTGTTTTGGGCACTTTGTTTTTGCTCGTTACAATAAAAATCCGTATTTTAGTGCGTTTTTTGTAAATAGGCAAATTAATAAAATAGAAAAAATATAAATGGTTGATCAAGACAGAATTATAAAAATTGACATCAATGAGGAGATGAGGTCATCCTACATTGACTATTCGATGTCAGTTATTGTGTCACGTGCGTTGCCGGATGTGCGGGATGGTTTCAAGCCAGTTCACCGCCGCGTGCTTTTTGGAATGAACGAGTTGGGTTTGCGGTCAAATAAGCCGACGAAGAAGTCCGCCAGAATCGTCGGTGAGGTGCTTGGTAAGTACCACCCACACGGAGACTCGTCAGTCTATTTCACAATGGTTCGTCTGGCTCAATCTTGGACTATGCGTTATCCTTTGGTGGACGGTCAGGGAAACTTCGGTTCTGTCGATGGTGATAGTCCAGCCGCTATGCGTTATACGGAGGCTAGACTCTGTAAGATAGCGGAAGACATCCTTATTGATTTGGATAAGGAAACGGTCGATTTCCAAAATAACTTTGATGATACGTTGCAGGAGCCTACCGTCATGCCGACCCGTATTCCTAACTTGTTGGTCAACGGTGCTTCCGGTATCGCTGTGGGTATGGCTACGAATATGCCTCCTCACAACTTGTCAGATACTGTCAATGCAATCGTCGCTTATATAGATAATAATGATATTTCAATCGATGAGTTGATCTCCCACATCAAGGCTCCTGATTTCCCGAGTGGTGCCTCCATCTATGGCTATGCCGGAGTGAAAGAGGCCTACGAGACGGGTCGTGGTCGCATCGTGATGCGTTCGAAGACGGAAATTGAGACTGATGCGAATGGTCACGAGCATATTATCGTAAGGGAGATTCCTTATCAAGTGAATAAGCGTGAGTTGATTGAGGCTATCGCCGAAATGGTGAAGGATGGCAAGATCGACGGCATCTCCAACATCAACGATGAGTCAGACCGTGAAGGTATGCGTATTGTGGTGGACGTGAAGCGTGATGCTAACGCCAATGTCGTTTTGAACAAACTCTTCAAGTATTCTGCTTTGCAGACCTCTTTCGGAGTGAATAATATCGCTTTGGTAAAGGGTCGCCCTCAATTGCTTAA
Organism: Paludibacteraceae bacterium; assembly: GCA_017961765.1. Taxonomy (GTDB): domain Bacteria; phylum Bacteroidota; class Bacteroidia; order Bacteroidales; family Paludibacteraceae; genus RGIG10190. Next base: position 4,134 of record JAGCWQ010000175.1, read on the forward strand.
TTTGAAGGATCTGATTGCCTTGTTCGTTGAACATAGGCATGACGTGGTAATCAGAAGGACGAAGTTCGAACTTCGTGAGGCGGAGAAGCGTGCCCATATCTTGGAAGGCTTGATCATCGCTTGCGACAATATCGATGAGGTGGTTCGTATCATCCGTAATTCTCGTACGGTGGAGGATGCTCGCAATGGCTTGATGGAACGCTTCGAATTGTCTGATATTCAGGCAAGGGCTATCGTCGAGATGCGTCTCCGTCAATTGACAGGTTTGTCTGTCGATGAACTTCGTGCTGAGTATGCCGAGTTGATGAAGCGTATTGAGTATTATAAGGAGGTGCTCGCTAATGTGGATTTGCGTATGAAGATCATCAAGGACGAGTTGTTCGAGGTGAAGGAGAAGTATGGCGACCCACGTCGTACGGAGATTATCTACGCTTCCGACGAGTTCAACCCTGAGGATTTCTATTCGGATGACGAGATGGTTATTACCATTTCTCATCTTGGTTATATTAAGCGTACGCCGCTTACCGAGTTCAAGTCGCAAGGCCGTGGTGGAGTCGGTTCGAAGGGTAGTGGAGCAAGAGATGAAGATTTCATCGAGTATATCTATCCTGCCTCTATGCATGATACGATGCTTTTGTTCACGCAAAAGGGCCGTTGCTTCTGGTTGAAAGTTTATGAGATCCCTGAAGGTTCTAAGAACATGAAGGGTCGTGCTATACAAAATATGTTAAATATCGAGTCGGATGATTCGGTAACGGCATTTATCAAGGTTCGCAACCTGAATGACGAGGAGTATTGCAAGAACCATTTCTTGATGTTCTGTACGAAATCCGGTGTTGTGAAGAAGACCGCTTTGGAAGCTTATTCAAGGCCTCGTGCAAATGGTGTGAACGCTATTACAATCCGCGAAGGCGACCAGGTTATCCAAGTCTGCTTGACTGACGGTAAGAGTGAAATCTTGATGGCCAACAGGAACGGACGTGCTATCCGCTTCAACGAGGAGAAAGTCCGTGAGATGGGTCGTACGGCTACGGGTGTGAGAGGTATGACGCTCGACGAGGATCAGGAGGACGAGGTAGTAGGCATGATTGCCATCGAAGATCCTGCTAAGGAGACGGTGATGGTCGTTTCGGAACAAGGCTTCGGTAAGCGTTCGGACATCGAGGATTACCGTGTCACGAATCGTGGCGGTAAGGGTGTCAAGACAATCAACGTGACGGATAAGACTGGCAAGTTGGTCGCTATCAAGAACGTGACGGACGAAAATGATTTGATGATCATTAATAAATCGGGTATTACTATCCGTTTGAAGGTGACGGATGTCCGTGTGATGGGTCGTGCTACGCAAGGTGTTTCATTGATCAACTTGGGTAAGAGGAAAGATTCCATAGCTTCTGTATGTGTCGTTTTGACTGAGGAAGAGGAAGAGACCCTCGGCGAGGGTGTGGAGCCTGTAGAGGGTGAGAATCCGGCTGCGGCTGAGGAGACTCCAAATCCAACTACGGAGACGAATGTTGAAGAATAATAATAAAATTAAAATAAATTAGAAATGAAAAGAATAGCGCTTTCTTTGATGTTGCTTTCATTGGCAGCATCAGGTTTTTCTCAAAAGTCGAATGTAAGAAAGGCGGAAAATGCATTGGTCGATCCTGTCGATTTGGCATCCGCTAAGAGTAATATCGAGGCTGCAATGCAGAACCCAGAGACTTCAAAATGGGAGAAGACTTACTATGTGGCTGGTAACGTATATTATAAGTTCTATGAGTCTGAGGAAACGAAGAGATTGAAGCAAGAGTCATACAGCCAAGCCGTAAAGGACGAGAACCTGGTAAAGGCAATCGATGCTTATGCAAAGGCTGGTGAATACGGTATGCAACCTGACGAAAAGGGTAAGGTTAAGCCTAAGTACCAAAAAGAGGTAAAGAGAAATTTGGAGCAGTATGGTAAGTACTTGATAAACGAAGGTTTGGCTAGCTACAATGCCAAGGATTACAAGCAGGCTGCTAAGTTGTGGACGAAGTATTTGGAGGTGCCAACCTATCCAGTTATGGCTGGTGTCGGCATGGAGAAGGATACTCTCTACAATGAGATCAAGTATTATGTGGTTGATGCGGCAAGCCGTGTTCCTGAATTGAAGCCACTCGCTATCAAGTCTATGGAGGAGTTGCGTGATGCAGGTTACAAGGAGGAGAGCATGTACGAGTGGTTGGCTGGCGAGTATAAGGAGGCTAAGCAAATGGACAAGTACGTTGCCAACTTGCAAAACGGTATGAAGAAGTTCCCTAAGAACCAATTCTTGATGGGAAGCTTGATCAACTACTATATCGAGTCTAAGAAGGAGAGCGAGGCAGTCGCATATTTGGATGAGGCTGTTAAGAACGACCCTAAGAATGCTCAATACCTTTCTGTAAAGGGTAACTTGTTGATGAATATGAAGAAGTTTGATGATGCAATCACTGCTTTCAATCAAGCAGCGGCTGTTGACCCTAACAATGCATCTGCATATTCTGGTCTTGGTATCGTATATGTTACGAAGGGTGAGGATATCAACGAGAAGGCTGATGATATCAAGGATCCTAAGAAGTACAAGGCTGAACGTGCCCGCGCTAAGGCTGAGTTCGAGAAGGCTATCCCTTATTTGCAGAAGGCGAGAACTTTGGATCCAAAGGATTTGAATAACCTCCGTGTCTTGAGAGCCGCTTATTTGAGGGTGGACAATGGTGTGGAGTATAAGAAAATTGATGCGGAAGTAAAAGCTTTGGAAGAGAGCAAATAATCTTGGCGCATCTTAACTCTAATAGGGGCTTCTCCTTTTATTGGGGAAGCCTTTTTTTTGAGGAGTCAATCCTCTATCGTCTTGTTTTAAGAATAAAGTTAACTATCCATATATGAAGCAGAAGATTCATTTTGCTCCGTTGCAAGGTTATACGGATTATTGCTACAGAAATGCTTTTGACGAAATCTTTGGCGGGGTCTCTTGCTATTATACTCCTTTCCTTCGTGTAGAAAGGGGAACGACCCGTAATCGTGACCTCTATGGCATCAAGAAGGAAAACAATAAGGTGGCTTGCCTTATCCCCCAGATTATGGCTGGCGATGAAGCGGAGTTCGATTTGTTGTTGGGTGTCTTGACGGAGAATGGCTATTCGGCTATCGACATTAACTTGGGTTGCCCCTATCCGTTGATTACGAAGAGGCAGAAGGGAGCCGGCATTTTGCCTCATCCCGATAAGGTGGAAGAGCTGTTGTCTAATACGACTCGTTACCCTAATGTCGATTTTTCTGTGAAGATGCGTTTGGGCATGTCCCAACCTGATGAATGCTTGGCTCTCTTGCCGATTTTGGAAAAGTACGGCATCAAACAGGTGACGATGCACGCCCGTCTTGGCGAACAGCAGTATAAAGGAGAGGTGGACATGGAGGCCTTCTCAGCCTTCTATGAGGCTTGCTCCTTGCCTTTGGTCTATAATGGTGATGTGCAGACGGTTGACGACTTGCAACGGATTTCGGAACAATTCCCTAAGCTCTCCGGCATTATGGTAGGTCGGGGATTGCTGGCTCATCCAGAATTGGCTATGGAATACCAAACTGGTAAGGTCTTGTCGGATTCAGAGAAAATGGCTCTTTATTCCCGTCTTCATTCCGTAGTCTATAGTCATTACCAAGAACGTTTGAATGGGGGAGAACCTCAAATCTTGGATAAGATGAAGGAGTTTTGGGAATACTTCTATCCCGAGATGGACAAAAAACGGAGGAAAGCCATCAAGAAGGCCACTTCTATTTCCAAGTACGAGGCGGCTGTCGTCTTCTGAAATGGAAAGTTTCGCCCTATGGCTTATGTTGAGGTTCAAAAAATGGGAAATAATAACGTTATACTTGTTCGTAATGTATTCTGTTTCTTATTTTTTTGTAAATTTGTCTATTATGTGTTAACTTCCCAATTGGAAGATGGAAAGGACGAATAAAATTTAATGATATAGAGATATGAATAAAAAGTTAGTGGCACTGTCGCTTGCTGGACTTTTTGCTTTGTCTGCTTCCGCTGCAATAGAATGTTCGGATATCATCAGACAAGTTCAAAAAGGAAAGTTTGAAGACGCATTGAAGTCGCGTTCGAAAATTGCGAACAAACTCACAGATTCTAAGGAGAAGCTGCTCTTCGACATTTCGGAGTGTATGCTCTACAACAGTCCTAAGTATGCAAAGTATAATCCTGTGAAGGCGTACAAACTCTATGTGAATATTTCATATAGCGATTATTTGTACGACAAGAAGGTAATGGATGCCTTGCGTGAGAACAAGATGACGATTGAATCGTTGTGCGAGAGCATCGAACGTAATTTGATGAAGTATGCGAAGGACAAGGGAACGGTTGAGGCTTACGACGAGATTATCGGAGTTTGTCAAGGATGTTCTTATTTGTCAGATGCCAAGGCTCAGAAGGAGACTTTGATTTTCAATTCATATTTGAAGAATGCAACGGTGAAGGATGTTGAGAAGTTCTTGGCTGACTATCCAGACTCTCCTAAGCGTGCTTCTGCCATTCGTTTGAGGGATTCCTTGGCGTTTGTGGGCTTGGCTCCTACGGCAGATGCCTATTTGCAATATTTGTCCATGTATCCGAAGTCTCATTGGGCTCCTGTAGTTCAAGCGAAGTTGGAGAAGATTGCCTACGACGAGGCAAAACAGAAGGACAAAATCAATACGTATGCTAAGTACATTGCCACTTATCCGGAGAACACGAAGAAGGTGGCCGATTTCCAAGAGAGAATTGCTAAGTTGGAAAAATCCAATTCATGGTTGGTTCCAGCTCGTTATGATGATATCGCTTTGGTGACGGATTCCCTTGCTGGTAAATCCTACTATTTGGTGAAGGAAAACCGGAACTGGGGTATCTTGGGCGGTGATGCTCGTAAGATTGTGGATACGGGGTATGATGAGTTCGGTCGTGAAATCGAACATGGTTATATCGCAGCCAAGGCAAGCGGCCGTTGGGGCGTTGTTGAGATTGAAACGGGGCGTCCTGTGGGTGGATTTGATTTGGCTTCCGCTTCGGATATGAAGCCACTCTCAAAGAAGTTCATCGCTGTCAAGAAGGCTGGTAAGTGGGGCTTGCTCACTTCTGATGTCCGTATGGCGATTGAGCCGTTTATGCAGGGCTCTCTTACGGCGTTCAATATCCGTATGCTGGCTAACGGCGGTGTTGTCATGAATTCCAATGGCCAATTGGTAATTGTGGACAATGAAGGCAACCAACTCTTGAACGAACAGTTCGACGAGGTGGCTTGGCGTGTGTTGGGCGATGTGGATAGTCGTTTCATCAAGACCCGGAGAGGAAAGAAGTACGGTTTGATCAATGATAGGGGTGAGGTGATGTTCAACCCTGAGTTCGATATGCAGCCTTATTTCGATTCGGATGGTATTGCGAGTGTGAAGAACGTCTTGAAGGAGGGGTGGATCGATACGACTGGTAAGTATCTCTATTTCGGACAACTTTCCTATTTCAGGGATTGTGGAGGTACGGACAAGATGATCGCTTACGAGGTGGGCGGTAAAATCGGATTCCTCAGCAAGGTGGACGATAAGAAAATTCCTTTGATGTATAATCAGTTGGGCGATTGTTTCTTGAATGGTTTGGCAAAGGTGTTGAAAGATAACCGTTGGTTGTATATCAACACGGATGGAAACGAGGTCTGCAGTATTCCTGCTGACGGAAAGGCGAAGATGAACTATTCAGCAAACATCATTGTGGTGAAGAATGGCAAGGAGTTCCGCTTGGTTTCTCCGACAGGTGCAAGCATTACGTTGAATGGTTATGATGATGTGGATATGGAGGCTTCTTGTGGCTTCTTGCGTGTGCAGAAAGGTGGCAAATGGGGCGCTGTTGACTATTCAGGTCGTGAGGTTGTCCCTGCAACCTATGATGAGATGACGAAATTCTGCAACTGCTATTCTATCGTGAGAAAGGGTGGCAAGTATGGTTTGCTCTATAAGTCGAGTGTCGTTTTGGAGCCTAACTTCGATAAGTTGGTCGATGGCGGACACTTCTTTGACATAAACTGCAACAGCTACATGGAAGGAAAGGAATCTAACGTGTATTATATCCAAGCATTCCAAGGTCCGGATAATGACAAGTATGTTATTTTCGAAGGAAAGGTTTTGATTAAGACGAAGGATGAAATCCGTTTGGACAAGCCAGCCAACAAATACACGATTGTCAAGTTGGCAGAGATGGGTATTTACTCCAATACGAAGGTCGGGTTGATTGATCCAAAAGGAAAGATTTTGGTGAAGCCGATGTATCGTAATATTACTTTGATGCCTGGTGGTGACAAGTTCTTTATCTATACATCCCTTAATTCGAACAAGCAAGGAGTCTTGGACGAGAAGGGCGCCGAGATGACACCTGCCATTGCAGATAAGGTCTTCTCTTATGATGGCAATCTCCTTTATGTAAAGAGCGATGGTGATAAGACTTGCTATACGAAGAAGGGTGTGCCTGTATTGCCTAGGGGATATGACGTGGAAGGCCGTATTTTGAAGAATAAGGCTACTGGCAAGTATGGTGTGATGGATGATTTCGGTAATATCCGTCTTTATCCAACCTTCACGAAAGTGGCTGGAACTACTTCCAATACGGCAATTGTCGTTAGTGACGGCAAGTATGGCGTGGTGAAATATTGATGATTGAAATATAGGAGAAAAAGGGACGGAGCTTGGCTTCGTCCCTTTTTTGTTGCTAGATCTGTGGCGGAAACTGGGAGCGTTGTCTCATCCCACATCGGAATCAATGATGATTAGATGCCAGCTTTGCTTGATGGTGCTGTTCTGCCTTTTGTTGCACTGAGTTTGTCGCTCTGAAGGAATCTCGGTTCCATTTTGTTGCATTATCTGTTGAAATTTACAAGGTACAGGCCTTTGTCGCTTTCCAAAAAGTCATGAGATTATGTGTAAGATAAGAAATTTGACTTCTATTTATATGCAAAATGATAGAATGCTTATTATTTGGGTTGTTTGCGTCTTATTGCTGTCTATTTTGCTTTCTTTTTGACTATTTATTCTATTTTGTGTGATTTTTGTGTCTTTTTGTTTTGTAGTTTAAAAATTATGCGTATATTTGTAGTGTCAAAAAGGAATAAATGAATATTAATTAAATAAAAATTCAAGATTATGGCAACAGTAGTTATTTTCTGCTTAGTATTAGCAGTTTCGATGGGAGTTAGAGTTTGGAGCGTAAAAGATGCTCTTAGTAAGTAACCTTTAAATTGTACAATATGGATCAGCAGAGTGATAATGATAATTAAAAGCCCCGATGACAACATTTGTTGAAATCGGGGCTTTTTCGTATCTATGTGAATCTTTTCTGTTTTCTTATGGCTTATTTATTCATACCTAAGCGCGTTTATAGGGTCGAGGTTAGCCGCTTTTTTCGCAGGATACCATCCGAAAAAGATACCCGTGGCGGCACATACAACAAACGATAGGAGTACAGCTGAAGTACTGATGACATACGGCCAATTTAGTAGCATGGAGGCTACGTATGAAATCAAAAGCCCAAAGATAATACCTATTACTCCTCCTACTAGACTGAGCATGGAACTCTCCAAGAGGAATTGATACATGATGTCTCTGCTCCTTGCCCCGATGGCGGTTCTCAAACCGATCTCCTTCGTTCGCTCGGTCACGGTGACATACATGATATTCATAATGCCAATACCGCCGACAATCAGAGAAATGGAGGCGATGGCGGCCAAAAGTATGGTGAGAAATCCGGAGATGGAACTCATCATGGTAAGCATCTCTTTTTGGGTGCGGACGTTGAAATCATCTTCGTCACCTTCTTTCAATTTGTGGCTGTTGCGTAGCACTTGTTCAATCTCCGTTACGGCGGCATCACATTTATCTTCGCTGATGGCCGAACAATAAATCATGTGGATGTATTGTGTGGCAAGCATTCGTTTCATGATGGTAGAGTAGGGAACAATCACGACGTCGTCTTGGTCTTGTCCCATCTGGTCTCCTTTGCTTTCGAGTATGCCGATGACCTTGAACGGAATGGAACCTATCCTTATATCTTGTCCAATAGGGTCGGATCCGTCGGAGAAAAGGTTTTCTACGACGGTGTTTCCAATTAGGCAAACTTTGGTGTATTCCTTGATGTCTTTTTCGGTGAATGGGGTTCCTCTTTCTATTTTGTATTTCTTGATGGAGAGGAAGTCCGTGTTGCCTCCTTGCACTGTGCTTGGCCAATTCTCATTTCCCCTGACCAATTGACTAGATGTGGAGACCCAAGGCGAGACGGCGTCAACGTATTTGCATCGGTTTTTAATGGCTTCGCAGTCTTTTAAGGAGAGACTTTGGGAGTTGCTGTTGCCCATGTTTATGCCTCCACTCCGTTGGATGGCGCGCATCACCGTGATGAGGTTCGTTCCCATCGATGAGATGTCCTCGTTGATGTTTTGCGTCGAGCTTTGTCCTAAACTGACCATGGCGATGACGGACGAAATGCCTATGATTACGCCTAGCATGGTCAGCAACGAACGGGTCTTGTTTCTGAGAATAGCTTCGTAGGCTATTTTTAGGAGATTGGAAAAATTCATGCGTGAGTACGATTGAGATTGGTGTTAGTACGTTTATCCTAATTGTAGTCTTCGCTGGGAGGAAGGGCTTCCAATGCTGCTTTGGCACTTTGGGTCTCAACGGCGACATCCTTAGTGATTCTACCGTCGCGCAACATGATGGTCCGACTTGTGAAGACTGCAATGTCGGGTTCGTGGGTCACGAAGACGATGCTTTTCCCTTCGCTGTGCAACTTCTGGAAAAGGCTCATAATCTCGTAGCTGGTACGTGTGTCGAGGTTTCCCGTGGCTTCATCGGCCAAAAGGATGACAGGGTCGTTGACGATGGCACGTGCGATGGCCACGCGTTGTTGCTGTCCTCCTGAAAGTTGGTTGGGCATGTGTCCCATCCGCTCTTTCAATCCGACTTGTTCGAGTGCATATTGGGCGCGTTCTATTCGTTCCTTGGCTGAGATCTCTTTGTTGTATAGCAGAGGAAGCTCGACGTTTTCGAGAGCCGTCGTCCTTGACAACAGGTTGTAGTTTTGGAAGACGAATCCGATTTTTCGGTTTCTGACATACGCAAGTTCATCGCGGTTCAGTTTGCTTATGGCAATGCCGTCGATGTAGTATTCCCCGTCAGTGGGCTTGTCCAAGCATCCGAGGATGTTCAGCATCGTGGATTTTCCGCTACCCGAGGTGCCCATGATGCTTACGAATTCACCTGTGTTGATTTCGTAGCTGACACCTTTGAGTGCGCGCACAGTTTCCGTCCCGACTTGGAAGTATCGTTTGAGATTTTCTATTTTAATGATGACAGACATGGCTGGTCAATTTTTTTTGATTCTACATTGGTGGACGGTTCCCTCCTCGATTTTTGCTGTCCCTACGTGGAGGACCGAAAAGATTGGCTCCTGCTTCCTTTTTCGCTTTCTTTTGTTCAAAGGAAGCCGACAATATGAGGGTGTCGCCCTTCTGAATATCTCCGCCCGTTATGATGGCATTTACGCCGTCGTCAAGTCCGATTTCAATAGGACAAGGACGAATGGAGTTCCCGTTTTTGATCCAAACTTTCTTTCTTTGGGAGAAATCAGGCTCCTCGTTACCTTCTCTATTCGGCATTGGAGCCTTGTTCCCTTCGTGAGGGACTCTCTCTTTGCTAGGCTTGAACGCCTCCAAAATCGTTTTGTCAGGATTGAAGTTGAGGGCTTCCATCTTTGCCACATTTCCAGTCTCTTGGCGTGTTATGATGGAGATGCTTGCGGTCATGCCGGGGTATAGCTTCTCTTCTGGATTGGAGGCATAGAGAATGACTGTGTATTTCACCACATTGTTGGTGGTCGTCGGTTGGAGACGAATTTGTTCTACGATGCCCGAAAACTCTTCTCCGTTGTAGGCATCGACGGTAAACGTGCATTTCTGACCTTTCTTCACTTGGCCTATGTCGGCTTCGTCGATGTTGGCTTCTACTTGCATCTTTTTAAGGTCTCGTGCTATGACGAACAGGGTAGGCGTATTGAACGAGGAGGCCACGGTTTGTCCCTCTTCGATGTCTTTGCTAAGGATGACTCCGTCGATAGGAGAGTAAATCTCCGCATAGCCGAGGTTTACCTTGGCTTCGCGAAGGGAAGTCTGTGCGTTGTTGTAGGAAGATTGGGCTTGGACGAGCGTGTGCTCTGCGTCTTCCATTTCGACCTTGGTGGTCGCTTTCGCTTCATAGAGCTCTTTCGTGCGGTTGTAGTTCTGTTGTGCATGCTTGAGTTGGCTTTGAGAACTGGTGACTTGGCTTTCGCATTGTCTGAGGCGCTCTTTAAGCGTCTGTTTGTCCAATTCTGCAAGCAACTGACCTTTCTTGACGTGGCTATTGTAGTCAACATACACTCTTTCGACGATACCGGACACCTGAGTACCCACTTCTACTTTGTCAACAGGCTCGATGTTACCTGTGGCGGTAATGGTGTTTTCTACCGTGGCCGTATCAACCACGTAGGTCGAGAATACCACCTCTTTCTTGGAAGGCCATAGGAATATTGCGGCGACGATGGCGGCAATGACTACTACGGCGATTATTATTATCTTCTTTTTCATTTGTGGTAAAATGTTTTTTGTGATTACAATCCGATGTTTTGACCTGTGTAAACGTCTAATATTTTACGGTTGAGAATGAACCCGTATTTGGCGTTGATATATTCGTTTAGTACGTTGATGTAGTTGTTTTGTTGCTGGAGCAGATCAACAGCTACGAGCGACCCCACTTCAAACCGCTTTTTGTAGGCTTGGAAACTTTGAGCGTAAGCCTCCTTCTTGCTTTGGTAGGCCAGGTATTTCTGGTACTCGAGCAGGGTGGTGCGGTGTTGGTTCGAGACGGTGCGGGCTATGTCGATCTTGGTTTGTTCCAAATCGAGTTCGGCTTGTTTCTGTTGAATGCGGCTGCGCGTCTTCTGTAATTTGGTGGTTCCTCGGTCGTATATCGGAATACTTACGTTGATACCAACAGACTGGGAGAATGAGTTCTTGAATTGTTCTCCGACATTTTCGAAGTCGTTGTGTCTTGTGCTTATGCCCGCTGATGCGGAGACTTGAGGTCTTCTGCCTGCCTTTGCTATTTCGATGGTGGTGTTGGCAATCTCAATGGCACTTTGGGCTAATCGGATGTCGGGCATGTGTTCTTGTGCTTGTTGGACGGCCTCTTCTTGAGAGGGAAGCAATGCCAACTGGTCGATGGAGGTGGTGTCGGGTGCCTGTACGTCGAGGGTGGCGTTAGGGTCCATGCTCATCAATTGCTTGAGGTTGAGCAGCGCATTCTCCAAAGATATGGCTGTGTTGAGGCTGTCCGTCTTGTCGCTTTCATATTGGGCTTGTAGTAGTAGATAGTCGCTTTCGATGATGCTGCCTACTTCATATCGTTTTTTACCTCTGGCCAGCTGCTCCCGGCTTGATTCCATGATGCCTTTTTGATAGTTGAGTCTCTCTTTGCAACTAAGGGCGTTCAGGTATTGGTTGAGGATCTGTATGGTGAGGTTGTCGTCGTATTGCGAAGTTTGAACCTCTTGTTTTTCTACTTGCAGTTGGTTTTGTTTGATTGTGTTTTTTATGGAGCCGCCTTGGTAGATAGGTATTGAAGCGTTGATGCCAGCGTTGCCTGAGAAATTAATGTCTGAATTGGTGCCGGTGTGGCTCGCAGATTCTCCGGCTGAAGCGGAGACGTTGGGCAGCCGGTTCTTCTTGCTCTGCTGGTAGGTCGCTCTGGCAGCCTCTTCGCTTAGCCGTAAACTCTCACGCTGGTGGCTGTTGCCTATGGCGTAGAGGATGCACTCTTCCAGCGAGAAGTTGAAATTCTGCACTATCTCGGTGCTGTCGTTTCCTGAGGCTTCTTGTGCCGTTGACGTCAGAACTGCCGACAAAGCGTAACCGATAAGAATCGTCTTTCTTAAATTCATATTTTTATCTCGTGTCTTTTTCTTTTAGACTTGAAATTTTCTATAAGGTTTAATGTCTTGGGCTATTTTTTTTGAAGAAATCTTCTTAGTCTAATTCCAGGTTTAGATCGTGGCATAGCCTCTTGATATTTTCATTTCTCTCCAATATCCCTTTAAACCTATCTTTCGGCGAAAGCATCTTTTTGTTTTCCTCCATCTGCATGATGCGGGTGTTCATGCGGATTTTTCCGTTGCGTAGTTTCTTTTGGAGAAAGTCAACCAACGAAGGACGTTCGTTAAGAATTTCTCTCTCTTGGATGGGGTTGTCAACGGGAATTTCGATGAAGAAATCTTCTTGCAGGATGGGTTTGTAGCTCTCCATTGTGGTGATGAGGATTTTCTTCTCAGGTATGGTAAGTATATACTCATTCCATGCGATGTTTAAATCCTTCTGTGTGAACGGAGTACAAAGGTCTGCTTCTGCTTTGTTTGTGGTGACGACTTGCTTCTCCTTCCCTTCGTCGTTTAGGATTTTCTGTATGGAGACTCCTGGTATTTCGGAACTTTTGATTCTCGCTACGGTTGGAGTATTGACCACTTGTCCTTGAGGATGGGAGACGTTCGTTTGTGGCTGTGATGCTGTGGCGACAGGTTTGTCTGGGGTGAAGAAATTTTCGATGATGAATAAGTCGTCATCGTCTATGTTATTTTTTTTTTTCATCCGAGAGTTGGCACAATCGGATTAGCGTCAGCTCGACGAGAAGTCGTTTGTTTTTACTTAGTCGGTAATTGAGGTCGCAGTCGTTTGCCAATCGAAGAGCCTTGATGAGGAACTGATCGTTGCATTGGGCGGCTTGCTTCTTGTATAACTCCTTGATTTCGGCTCCAACTTCCAGCAGTTGAACTGTTTGCGCATCTTTGCACATAAGCAGGTCGCGGAAATGGGAACTGAGTCCTGTGATAAAGTTTTGGGCGTCGAAGCCTTTTTTCAATATCTCGTTGAAAAGAAGCAGAGTATTTGGAATCTCTTCTTTCAAAAATGAGTCAACTAATTTGAAATAGTAGTCGTAATCCAGCACGTTGAGGTTCTTGATGACCTCTTGGTAGGTAATCTTTTTCCCGCAGAAGGAGACTACTTGGTCGAAGATGGAGAGTGCGTCACGCATACCTCCGTCCGCCTTTTGGGCAATGACGGAGAGTGCCGCTTCTTCAGCTTCAATACCCTCTTTTTGTGCCACGTTTTGGAGGTGCGCAATCGTATCGGCGATGCTCATTCTGTTGAAATCGTAGATTTGGCATCGGGATAGGATAGTCGGCAAAACCTTGTGTTTCTCTGTCGTGGCAAGGATGAAGATGGCATGAGCAGGAGGCTCTTCCAACGTCTTCAAGAATGCGTTGAATGCCGCTTGGGAGAGCATGTGCACCTCGTCAATGATATAGACGCTGTAGTGGCCTATTTGAGGCGGCACGTGGACTTTCTCGATAAGGCTACGGATGTCGTCCACCGAGTTGTTGGATGCGGCATCCAACTCATGGATGTTGTAGGAACGTTGTTCGTTGAAAGCCTTGCACGACTCGCATTCGTTACATGCTTCGTGGTCGGGCGTTGGATTCATGCAGTTTATTGTCTTCGCAAAGATACGGGCGCAGGTGGTTTTTCCCACCCCTCTTGGACCGCAGAAAAGGTATGCATGGGCAAGATGGTTGCTTGCGATGGCATTCTTTAGCGTATTGGTCAGGGTGCTCTGTCCAACAACGGTTTGAAACGAGGCTGGACGGTACTTCCTTGCTGAAACAATAAAATTCTCCATTCTTTGTGTTGTGTTACTATGCTAAAAGATGACGAATCATTCCATTTGCCATCTTTTCCGCAAAGTTAGATTTTGAACCGTAAAAAGACAACTTAATTGATGACTTTTTTTGAGCTCGACACTTCGTTTGTCCGTTTTTGAAAATGGACTTTTTACATTTGGACGGCTTCTGAGAGGGAGATGGGTTTTTCCTCAATTGTGGTCCATTTGTTGGAAGTCCTCTTTTGCCCTTGGTCAAATCCGTTGTGGGTGGTCTCGTTCTTCTTTCCTGTGAGATAGTTGATGGAGGACGCATTCCCTTCGCCAGACCATTTGTCCCACCAAGAGTGACTTTCTCCTATTCGATAGAAATCGCCGTTTTGGAAGCGGTAAAGGAAGACGTCGTTTCCGTGCGGGTCGCCATCCTTGTAGTCGTACTCGTCAAATTGGAATCGAATGACTCCCTTCTCCGTGATGGATAGATAGCACATGTGTCCATATCCTACGGGACTGATGGCGTTGGGATACTCTTTGAATTTCTTGTATTGCTTGTTTTCGGTTCCGAAATAGATGACTAACGTGGGTTGGTTGTTGTCAATGATAAAACCTTCGTCTCGATCTTCGATTTTGCTCGAATCGTTTGGGTAGGAGATGATGACAAGGTCTTCCAACCCGTCTTTGTTCACATCCCCTTTGGCCGTGCGGTTGCTGATTGATTTGGAAAGACTCTTTTCTGGGTTGGAACTGATCTGTTCAAAGATTATTGGGGGTTCCGCATTGGCGAAAAACCAAGATGTTGTTATGAAAATTAGCGTTAAAAATGTTTCTTTCATATATTTGCTTTTGTTTTACATGGAGGAACAGAACCTCTCTTTGTCTCTTTCAAAGGTAAACAATGCTTTTGAATTGGGCAATACCTCCCATGACCGAGGTTCGCAAATTTTAAGCAGTGGAAGATGAAGTATAATTTTGATGAACAAGTGGAACGCCGGGGCACGGACTCGGTAAAGGTGGATGGTGTGAAATATTTCTTCGGGCGAGACGATTTGATGCCCCTTTGGGTGGCCGATATGGACTTTCATACACCGCCTTTTGTCTTGGATGCCGTTGAAAACCGTAACAGAAAGGGTGTGTTGGGCTATACGTTTGCTCCTCGTGAGTGGAAAAAGTCGGTGGCCTTTTGGCTGAATCTGCGTTTCGGATGGGAGGTGCAAAAACCTTGGATTCAGAATGTGCCAGGTGTTGTTCCAGGCATGGCGTTAGCACTCCTTTGCTATACGCAACCAGGCGACGCTGTCTTGATACAACCGCCTGTCTATCATCCTTTTTTTGATATCGTAGAACAAAATGGCCGTCTTTTACGTCAGAATCCGTTGGTTTTCGTTGGTGAAAATTATGTGGTTGATTTTGATGACTTTGAGAGGAAAATAGAGGGTTGTAAGGTCTTCTTGCTTTGCAATCCCCATAATCCGGGTGGACGAGTTTGGAGTAGGGAGGAGTTGGCCAAGATGGCTGAGATTTGTGCCCGTAACCGTGTGTTGGTCTTTTCTGACGAAATCCATGCGGATATGTACCATGAACCCTATCGTCATACTCCTTTCGCTTCTGTCTCTGTTGAGGCAGCAGAGAACTCCGTGACGTTTCTATCTGCCACTAAATCGTTCAATATGCCGGCTTTGGCTTTGGCTTATACGGTGATTCCGAACGAACCTTTGCGGAACCAGTTGGCTCGTTTCTTGGATGGCTTGCATTTGAGTTTTGGTAACAGTTATGCATTTGAGGCGTTGATGGCTGCCTATACGGAGGAAGGTCGTGGCTGGTTGGAGCAGATGCTGACGTATGTCTCTGGTACAATGGATTTTATGCAGCACTATTTGGCGACTGAAATTCCTGCGATTCGTATGGTCCGTCCGCAGACTTCCTTTTTGGTTTGGTTGGATTGCCGGGCGTTGGGGTTGTCTCCGTCTGACCTCCGTTCTCTTTTTGAGGAGGATGCTCATTTGGCTCTGAATGACGGAACCATGTTTGGCAAGGAGGGTAGTGGTTTTATGCGGATGAATGTGGCTGCTCCTCGTGCCCGAATTGCGGAGGCACTTCTTCGTTTGAAGAGTGCGGTGGATAAGCGTTTCCCGAAAGGGGTACGTTAGTTTTTCTTTGGGGGAGCTTGGAGCAGACGAAGATTTTTTATGGATTGGGCAAACCTTAACCCGTAAAATCTCTCGGAATCCCACAAAATCCCTATATATTTGCAGAATAAACGTGATAATACTGAATAAAATGAGAAATATTGGCTATTGGCTGTTGTTGGGATTATTGGTCTCTTCATGCGCCACTTCTAAAAAGTTGGATGCTGTACAAAGCAAATTGGACGATTGTGAGAAAGCAAATACCGAGGCTTCTCGTGACTTGTCTGCCGCCCAAATTCGTATTTCCAACCTCTCTTCCGATTCGGCTGCTATGCAGAAACGTTTGGACGAGATTATCGCAGACACGGTTAGACAATCAAAGGAGTTGCATCAGACAGAGTTGCAGTTGTCTTCCCTTCGTTCTCTGTATAATCAACTAAATGACCAGTTGGGAAAAAATAATTTGCAAGGGGAGAAGGAGATCAAGGCCTTGTTGTCCGATTTGCAAAAGTCCCAAGAGAAGTTGCAGGTTCGTGAGGATGCTTTGTTGAAGGCTGAGAATGATTTACAGTCTTCTGCCAAGGCTTTGGCTGAGAAAGAGAAGAAGGTGGAGTATTTGTCGAAGAAACTCACGGAACAGGATAGCTTGATGCGTAATTTGCGCCAGAAAGTGGCTACGGCTCTAAAGGGCTTCGTGGGCAACGGTTTGGAAGTCATCAATAAGAATGGAAAGGTTTACGTTTCTATGGATGAGAAACTTCTTTTCCAGTCGGGTAGCTGGAATGTGGATGAGAAAGGTGTGGCTGCCTTGGATAACATCTCTAAACTCTTGGCGGAGAATAAGGATCTTCAGGTGGTGATTGAGGGACATACGGACGATTTGCCATATAGGGGCTATGGAAATGTGGACGACAACTGGGATTTGAGTACTAAACGTGCCACTTCCATCGTGCGCATCTTGTTGAAGAACGAAGGCGTTGATCCAAGTCGTGTGACGGCTTCTGGTCGTGCGGAGTTCGTTCCAATTGATACGTCGGGTACGCGTGAGGCTCGACAAAGAAATCGCCGTACGGAAATTATCATTAGTCCGAATGTTGATGAAATCATGAAAATTGTCGGTGGCGAATGATTTGTTAAAATCAGGCATAATTTAAAGGCGAGACATTGTGTCCGCCTTTTTTTGTGTCGTCTAACGTGGTTTGTTAAGATTTTAAGTTGGGGTGTTTTGCCCTCTTGGTTAGGAAAACATTTTTTCTTGAAAGAGAAAGTAAAAAAAAGACCCCACACCTCAAAAGTGTGGAGTCTTGATATCAAATCTTTGATTCGTTAGTCTACTATTTTGTCAATTAGAACTTTCCCGTCAACTACTACGGCTGCGACGTCGCAATGGTGAGCCTCCGTTCCTTCACTGCCATTGACATAGTTGACTCTGAATTTGTCGCCACCAAGAGATTCTATGCTTGTTATTTTTGGTCCGCATAGTTCGAGTCCTACCGCTGTTCCTCGGAGCATCCAAATGGCAATGCCTTCGCCATCATACTCGTATGAATCGTATAGGTATTTTATCATCTTGTCGGTGCAGTATTGCTTCAGATTTTCATCTGTGACATCTTCGCTGCCCAATACATATTTGGAGAAAAGCCCTTTCACAATGTCTGGCCCTTCTTTCTCTATTTGTGGGTTTCCTGTTGGAGTTGCATCGGTTGCCTCTGCTGTATTGCTTTGCTCCGTGGTCTCTTGTTCAGGAGTTTGCTCGTTTTTCTGGCCTGAGTTGCATCCGCTTAGCATAAGGGCAATAGCGGAAAGAATGATGGTGTGTTTAATCATGATTTATTGGTTTTGAATTTATTCGATGGGTAAAGATACTAAAAAAA
>JAGCWQ010000176.1 GCA_017961765.1 Paludibacteraceae bacterium
GTATCGCTGATTCTGCGTCGTCCTTCAGGACGTGAGGCTTATCCTGGTGATGTGTTCTACTTGCACTCACGTCTTTTGGAGCGTGCCGCAAAAATCATCGGCAACGACAACGTGGCTGCCCAGATGAACGACCTTCCTGCTTCTTTGAGAGGCAAGGTAAAAGGTGGTGGTTCATTGACCGCACTTCCAATCATCGAGACACAAGCAGGTGACGTGTCAGCCTACATTCCAACGAATGTAATCTCCATCACCGACGGTCAGATCTTCTTGGAGACGAGCATGTTCAACGCCGGTATCCGTCCTGCCATCAACGTAGGTATCTCCGTATCCCGTGTGGGTGGTAGTGCTCAGGTGAAGGCCATGAAGCAAATCGCCGGAACATTGAAGACAGACCAAGCTCAATATCGTGAGTTGGAGTCATTCACCAAGTTCGGTGGTGATATGGATGCCGTAACGAAGATGACCATCGACAAGGGTATCCGTAACACGGAATTGCTGAAGCAACCGCAATACACACCTTACAAGGTGGAGCACCAAATCGCTGTCATCTATTGTGGTACGAACGGTATCTTGAACGTATTGCCAGTCGAAAAGGTTCACGAATTCGAGAAATTGTACATCGAAAGATTGAACCACCTTCACCAAGAGGATGTCTTGGACAGCTTGAAAGTCGGAAAAATCGACGACAACATCAAGGCAATCCTTAAGGAAGAGGCCGAGACTGTCATCAATCAGATCAAAAAAACGTTATAACAAATGGCATCACTAAAAGAAGTTAAAGCAAGAATCGGGTCGGTAAACTCCACCAAGAAGATTACCGGAGCAATGAAGATGGTCTCGTCGGCCAAGCTGAAAAAAGCTCAATATGCCATTGAAAGCATGTCTCCTTACCAAGATAGGCTCAACACCATTTTGAACAATTTCTTGGAAACAGAGACCGACTTCCAATCAGCGTATGCGGCAGTGCGACCATTGAAAAAATTGGCGATCGTGGTCTTTTCTTCTAATTCCAGCCTTTGCGGTGCATTCAATTCCAATGTCATCAAAAGGTTGAACGAGGTGATTGCTGAGCATAAGGAACTCGGAATGGAGAACATCTCCGTCTATCCAATCGGTAAAAAAGTGGCGGATGCCGTAGGCAAGCTGCCTGTCAAGGTCGAAGGTTCATTCCATCGTTTGGCCGACAAGCCTAACTTCAACGAGATGTCTGAGATTACCAACGGCATCATGGAGAAGTTTGTCGCCAAAGAGTTTGACAAGGTGGTCATCATCTACCACCACTTGAAGAACACTTCCGTCCAGAAGTTGATGACGGAAAACTTCCTGCCGATTGCTTTTGACAAGAAAGCAGACAAGAAAACAAAAACCTTGTCCTGCGACTACATCGTCGAGCCAAGCAAAGCTGAAGTATTGCAGACACTCTTGCCTAAGGCACTTAGGACAAAATTGTATGCTTGTCTCCTCGACTCAAACGCTTCCGAGCACGGTGCTCGCGTCGTTGCCATGCAAACCGCAAGCGACAATGCAGACACCTTGATCAATGAGTTGACTATCCTCTACAACAAGACCAGACAGCAAGCTATCACAAGCGAGTTGTTGGATATCGTGGGTGGACAGGTGGCTCTTGCCAAATAAGTAAGGACAACGTTTCGTTCTCATAGAAGAGGGAGGAATTCTGAAGGAATCCTCCCTCTTTATTTTTCTTTCCCCACATTGAAATGAGGGGATATTTTTGTTGTCCCCACATTGAAATGCGGGGCTATTAATGTGGCGTGTCTTCGACACGGATCGGAATTGACTATTTTTCCCACATTGAAATGAGGGGCTAACATTGTGTCGTGTCTTTGACACGGATCGGAATTGACAATCTTTTCCACATTGAAATGAGAGCTATTATTGTGGCGTATCTTCGACAGGGATTGGAACCAACTATTTTCACTTCCAAAATCTGCTTGGCCTCCAACATTTTTTAGAATAAAAAAAACTTCGTATCAAGAAAAAGAATTAAATTTGCGGAGAAATTTCAAAAACTGAGAATAATATGAAGAGAGATTCGGCAATTTTCGACATCATCGAGAAAGAGCGTCAACGCCAACTCAAAGGCATCGAGTTGATCGCATCTGAAAACTTTGTGAGCGAACAAGTCATGCAAGCCATGGGCTCTTGCTTGACAAACAAGTACGCTGAGGGCTATCCCGGCAAGCGTTACTACGGAGGATGCGAAGTCGTTGACCTTAGCGAGCAGCTTGCCATCGACCGTCTTAAGAAAATATTCAATGCAGAATGGGCCAACGTACAACCCCACTCTGGCGCACAAGCCAACGCAGCTGTTTTCTTGGCTTGCATGAACCCTGGCGACAAATTCCTCGGCTTGAACCTCTCCCACGGAGGACACCTCTCCCACGGTTCCTTGGTCAACTTCTCTGGTATCGTATTCCAAGCTTTGGCTTACAACGTAAAGGAGGAGACTGGCCGTGTTGACTACGAGCAATTGGAGAGCGTAGCACGCACTGAAAAGCCAAAATTGATCATCGCAGGTGCTTCTGCCTACTCAAGAGAGTGGGACTACGCACGTATCCGTAAGGTGGCTGACGAGATTGGTGCCATCTTCATGGTAGATATGGCTCACCCTGCCGGCTTGATCGCTGCTGGTTTGTTGGACAACCCTGTAAAATACGCACACATCGTCACTACGACTACCCACAAGACACTTCGTGGACCTCGTGGTGGTGTCATCATGATGGGCAAGGACTTCGATAATCCATGGGGAAAGAAGACTCCAAAGGGCGAAATCAAGAAGATGTCTGCCCTACTCGACTCTGCTGTATTCCCTGGTATCCAAGGTGGTCCGTTGGAACACGTCATCGCAGCAAAGGCCGTATCATTCGAGGAGGCTCTTCAACCAGAATACAAAGTTTACCAAACCCAAGTTAAGAAGAATGCAGCTGTTATGGCTCAGGCATTCATGGACAAGGGTTACAAGATCATCTCCAACGGTACGGACAACCACTCCATGTTGGTTGACCTCCGCACTAAATTCCCAGAGTTGACTGGTAAGTTGGCAGAGAAGGCATTGGTTGCCGCTGACATCACGACAAACAAGAACATGGTGCCATTCGACAGCCGTTCTCCATTCTTGACCTCTGGTCTCCGTTTCGGTACGCCAGCCATCACAACCCGTGGTGCCAAGGAGGAATTGATGGGCGAAATCGTCGAGATGATCGACACCGTACTTTCAGACCCAGAAAACGACAAGGTCATCACTTCTGTTCGTGAGAAGGTCAACTCCATCATGAAGGATTACCCTCTATTTGCTTGGTAATAAAAAAGGTAATGAGATTATATAAAAACGGTCGTCCATCAGGCGACCGTTTTTAGTTCTGTGGGCTTACAAACCCGCAAAAGAAGAAAGGCTACCAATGAAGTTTCTCCCCCGTGCAAAATCTCCGAATATTTATGCACAGAAACGGAATATTCAACTAATTTTCATAAAAAAACAAGGATTTTTTAGATAGAATCATTTAAAAGCATTATCTTTGTAAAAAATTTAGGAGTGACCTATATGGACGAAGACCAAACAAATAAACCAATTTTCGGAAGTATAGGGATAGTCACCTAAATAACAATAAGACACTTTAATAGATTAACAGGAGAGCTCAACTGCAATCCGATTACCTACTAACGAATATGAGATTTTATAATTTCTAAAAACAATCAATATCAAACAAATGAAAAAGAGTAAATTTATGCTTGCGGCTTTACTTGGTCTATATGCAAGTACAAGCCTCTCCAGTGCGGCGGTAACGCCAACGGAGCCCCAAAAAAACTCAGATGGCTACTATCTAATCAGCGATTATGCTGAGTTGGTATGGTTTAGAGACTACGTAAACGACGGCAACATCAGTGCAAATGCCAAATTGACCAAAGACATCAATGTCCCTAGTGGAGAAAACTGGTATCCTATAGGAGTTGTCTCAGAATCAACTGATTACGCAGGATACAACGGAACCTTCAATGGCTGTGGACACAAGATAGATGGACTTTGTGCAGAGCCAACTCTTGATGGCGTTGTCGGATTCTTCTACATGATAGAAGAAGGTTCAGGACAAAAACCATTCATAGATAGTTTGCACATAACTAATGCAACATACAAAGAAACTACAGGAAAAGGAAGATTAGGCGGTGGTATTGTCGCAACAATGGATGGTGGACGAATCCTTCATAGTAGTTTTTCAGGAAGCATAAAATTATCAAATGACGCCAGAGTTGGTGGTATTGCAGGAGAAGCTGCAACAGGAACAATTAAATACTGCTACTCAAACGGATCTTTAGATGGAAATAAAAGCGTTGCAGGTATCGTAGGCGACTTGGCAGGAGAAGTAACAAATTGCTACACAAATGCGACACTTTCCTCATCTCTCCAGTCCGCTCCTA
>JAGCWQ010000177.1 GCA_017961765.1 Paludibacteraceae bacterium
CCGACAAACTTGATCGGCTTCTCAACAACCGAACGGATGGAAAGGGCCGCACCACCACGCGTGTCACCGTCCAACTTGGTCAAAACAACACCGTCGAAATTCAAACGGTCGTTGAACTCTTTCGCCGTATTGACGGCATCCTGACCTGTCATGGAATCGACCACGAACAAAGTCTCTTGTGGCTGGATAGCCTCCTTGATGGCAGCGATCTCCTTCATCATCTGCTCATCGACAGCCAGACGTCCTGCAGTATCTATGATGACTATGTCATTTCCCTTCGCCTTAGCCTCCTTGATGGCATTTTGTGCGATTTCAACGGGATTTTTGTTCTCCTCCTCCGTATAAACAGGCACATCAATCTGAGTACCCAAGACCTTCAACTGCTCGATGGCTGCCGGACGGTAAACGTCACAAGCCACCAACAACGGATGCTTGTTCTTCTTCGTCTTGAGCATCAAAGCCAACTTGCCGGAGAAAGTCGTCTTACCGGAACCTTGCAGACCCGACATCAAAATGACAGCCGGAGCTCCCTTGATGTTGATATCTACGCTGGAGCCTCCCATCAACTGAGTCAACTCGTCATGGACGATCTTCACCATCAATTGGCTCGGTTTCACCGAAGTTAAGACGTTCTGGCCCAAAGCCTTCGCCTTCACCGTCTCCGTGAACGACTTCGCTATCTTATAGTTGACATCGGCATCCAACAATGCCTTACGCACATCTTTAAGGGTCTCGGCCACATTAATCTCGGTGATCTTACCCTCACCTTTCAGTATTTTAAATGACCTCTCTAATCTTTCTCCTAAATTTTCAAACATATTATTTTGTATTGCTTTATATTCCTGAGTTCCAATCTATTTATTGATTCTTTACAACAAGGTCCGGAAGTTTGTACGAGAGAACCTCCTTCACCCAACCCGACTTCTTCTTCTCGACATGGGAGATGAACTTCTCCAACTTGATGTCGTATTCCCTGCGCTTCATCTGCAGAAGGGCTACACCCTTTGAATTATTGGCAATCAGGCGACAAAGGTTCCACTCCGCCACCTGCATCTTGTCGCCACCCTGCACAAAAGCGACATACTCGATCAAGTAATCTCCGTTGGAGGCTACGCTATGGGTCAAGTTGGTCACCAAATTCTCAGTCTTGCTGGCTTCCAATTCGGCAATCTTGAAATTAGCCACCTTCTCCACATCTACATCCGCATCATAGAAGTCGAGACTCACCTTCGAGGTGAAATGGGAGTTGGTGACCTTCTTTGGCAAAAAGTCCTCCACATAACGGAACTTGATCTTGGCTGACCAGACAAGGGAATACTCCTCCCCGCCGATCTCCATCTTAGGGATTCCGAAAAAATCGGTCTGCGCGCTGACACCCAACGAAAACGCAGACAACAAGAACAATAAATAAAACTTCAATCGATCCATAATCTTCAATCATGGGGCTGCGGATCGTCCTCCCAAAAGCGAACAATTCCGCCTTGCTGCCCTATTTGTTTTTTATCTTGTTTCTCAAAAACTTGCAGTCGCCCCACTTGTTGAAAATCACCATTCCATCGCCGCTTTCACGAACGATACGAATAACTTATGGGGACGAAGCACAGAACTCTGCAACTCAGGATGGAATTGGGAAGCAATGAAGAACCGATGGCTCGGAATCTCCACAATCTCCACCAATTTCGTATCGGGATTAAAGCCAGACGCCTTCATGCCATGCTTCTCGAATTCAGCCAAATAATCGTTGTTGAACTCATAGCGGTGACGGTGACGCTCCTGAATCAAACGCGCTCCGTAAACCTTCTCTGCCAACGTACCCGGCTCAATCTCACAAGGATAGGCACCTAAACGCATCGTACCACCCATGCCCGATATATTCTTTTGGCTCTCCATCAAATCAACCACCTTATGCTCTGACCGAGAATTAAACTCCGTCGAATTGGCATCGGCATATCCTAAAACGTTGCGGGCGAACTCTATCACCGCGCACTGCATTCCCAAACAGATACCGAAGAACGGCACATTGTTCTCCCTCGCATAGCGAACCGCCTCAATCTTTCCCTCTATGCCTCGGCCTCCGAAACCAGGTGCCACCAAGATACCCTTCATGTCACCCAAAAGGTCGGCCACATTCTCCGCCGTCACGTTTTCCGACTGGATCAGGCGAAGATCCACCTTCACCTCATTGGCAGCCCCGGAATGGACGAATGACTCCAAAATTGACTTGTAGGCATCAGGGAGCTCCACGTATTTGCCGACAAGGGCAATCTTCACCACCCTCTTCGGATTCTCGCAACGCTGCAAGAACGAAAGCCAATCCGTCATGTCCGGCTCCTTCGTGTTAGGAATGCCCAGTTTGCGCATCACGACGGCATCCAAGCCCTCCTTATGCATCAACAAAGGCACCTCGTAGATGGTCGGAGCATCGATACACTGTATCACGGCATCCTTCTCGACATTGCAGAAGAGAGCCACTTTCCGACGCAAATCCTCGCTCAAGTCGTGTTCGGCACGAAGCACCAAGACATCCGGCTGGACACCACTCTGAAGCAACGACTTCACCGAGTGTTGGGTCGGCTTCGTCTTCAACTCGTGCGACGCAGCCAAGTAAGGGACGTAGGTCAAATGGATGCAAAGCGTTTCACTGCCCAACTCCCATTTCAGTTGACGAACAGCCTCCACGTAAGGCAACGACTCAATGTCACCCACCGTACCGCCTATCTCAGTAATCACCACATCATATTTCTTCGTGTTACCCAAGATTTTGATGTGACGCTTAATCTCGTCCGTGATATGGGGAACGACCTGCACCGTCTTACCCAAATAATCGCCACGACGCTCCTTGTCAATGACAGACTGGTAAATCCGTCCCGTCGTCACGTTGTTGGCTTGGGTTGTGCTCTCTCCCAAGAATCGTTCGTAATGGCCCAAGTCCAAATCCGTTACCGCTCCATCCACCGTCACATAGCATTCGCCATGCTCGTAGGGGTTCAACGTGTCTGGATCGATATTGATATAAGGATCCAGTTTCTGGATGGTGACAGACAATCCTCTTGCCTGCAACAACTTGGCCAATGAAGCCGAAATGATTCCCTTTCCTAAAGAAGAGGTCACTCCTCCCGTGACAAAAATGTACCTTGTATTCATTTGCATTCAATCTACAATCAACACACAAAAGTCCCTATTTTTGCCATTAACTGCAAATTAAAAACCCCCAAAGTTAATCATTATTTGTCATTATTTTAGAACAAAAGGGGGATTATTTTTAAACGGAAAGGCCCCCGCTTCCACAGAAAACAAATTGTTCGTTTTTTATCAAAAAAAGTTTCAAATTGAAAATAGAAACAGATTTTTAATCATTTTTTGGGTTATGTTCTCTCTTATTGCTAACAAATCACAAACGAAGAGAGGCAAACCTCACGGCTTTTTCAGTTTAAACCCGTGTATACAAGAAGCGTTAAATGAAATTTCGAACGAGCAAGCTCCGCCCTTGAGCCAACCCCTACGCTTCAACTTTCTTAGGATTTGGACCATACTTATTCTCTTTCGGACAGCTATCCTTGCAGAGAAGAGCCGACATCCCTAAAAAGATCACCCACGGAATTAGGTTTCCCAAGACGAGAATGACAGGATAATACTCATTCAAAATCGCAGGCATCTTCCAATGTCTAAATTTGATTTCAATCTCAAACAACAGTTCAAGTGAGAGACCCATCAAGAGAACAAAAAGAAGCAGATAGAGACCACTTTTACCGATATCATGAAGACGACGCACCGTAACTGCCATTGTAGGGGGAATAATATAGAGTCCATAAACAATGAAAGGTATCAACGAATCCACTCCTATTCCTATAATTTTATGCAAGGCATATCCGGCAAAATACAAGACAAGAAAGATGATGCTACTGACGAGTTGAAACATCCAAAACTCCTTACGTCGCGCCCTTCCTTCAAATACCGTATAGTTTTTCAAACATTTAAGATACCAATTCATTCCCTACTGAAATTTAAAGTTATTAGTATAAAATTAAAACTCAATTGCCTTTGGATCTGGACCGTACTTATTGTCGCCCTTGTCACCCGCTTTGAAGAGAAGCACCAACAGCCAAATTATACCAACGATGGGTTTAAGAATGTTAAAAAAATGCCAACCACTCTTATTGACATCGTGAAGACGACGTATAGTAACTGAAATAGTAGGAATAATTGCAAATGAGGCAAAAACATAAATAAAATACTGGAATAGGGTCGC
>JAGCWQ010000178.1 GCA_017961765.1 Paludibacteraceae bacterium
AATAAATTTTCAAGTTTTTTTGTTGAGTTTACATATCTAATTGCAAGGGAGAAGAAATGACGCAAGACGAGTTGAAAGAAACTTTGTGTTACATGGGGTATGATGATTCGATACTTTTCGAGAGCCCGTCATATACGGAAGCTGTCATTGGTATAAGCAGTACGGGGCAAGTATGCTACTCATATGAGAAGATGGTGGATTGTCTTGTCAACGAGGATTGTATAACAGATGAGGAGGCGGCTGAGTTTATTGACTATAACACGATTAGGGCTTTGCCTTATTACAAACCTTCGAAAAAAGACCTATCATAGTTTATGATATTGACTGTTAAAAAAAAATAGTCATGAAATTTGGTTTTGTGGTGGAAAAAATGTACTTTTGCAATGTTGAGTATTGATGAGATAATGAAGTCCATTCGTCTAAAGGTGAGGACGACAGTTTCTCAAGCTGTAAATCGGGGTTCGATCCCCCGATGGACTACCTTTATATTTGTATTTTTTATGTCTAACTTTTTTTTCAAAGAATTATTGAATGCTTGAAAAGAATCCTAAAAATCAGGAAAAGGAGACGACTGATTCATTCTGGGAACGTTTCCAATTTCTACTGACAATTACAGACAACACCGTCGGAGACGACGAGGAAAAGACACATATCGTGTGTCAACGTTATTTCAACATCGGTGGCTTCAACATCGAGTCGATACGTTCTGTCGAGTTTAAGGACACACTCGACTACATTGTCGGCAGGATACAAGACGAACTTGTGTCCAAAAGCAGGGTCTACGAGTGGTACACGACGAATTTCCCCCTTAAGATGAATGGTTTCTGTGACGAAAGTCATAACCTTACCAGGGAGGATATACAGGCACTCTCTTCAAGGGATTATGTTGGTCTTGTGAAACTGTCAGACGGGACGGTAGTCAATAAGTCATACATAGAATATAAAAAAGATGATGTTGACGACTCGAAATACGCCGACGTGGCTAACATGAAGTCATATGATGTCTTTTTTAAATTCTCGTTCCTTATGGATGACAAAGCATTGTACGAGAGGATATGGGATGCGACGGTGTAGCCACGATTTGTGAGGAACAGGGTTGACCTGTCAAATTACGCATATAAGGACAGGGAACCACAGAGCATTAGATTCAGCGAGATGATGATGCAGAAGATGGCCGCTGGTAGGACTAACTTGACAAGCCATATAATAAGGGTTATCTGCGACGTATGCTCATGGCATGAGGAAGACGTTTACACCAGGTCACAGAGATATGGTGACAGGGATTACTGGTATAGTACCTATGATAAGGAATGGGTTGATTCTGCTAGGATGTCGGTGGCTTACAAGACACTGAGGTGGAAATCGGAAATGGCGCGAATGTCTAGATTCGCGGACACGTTAGGTATAACGCCAGCCCCATTGGATTATGTTGACAGGAATTTTTGATTAGTCGTTTTTTATGACCGGTGTTCTTAAGCCGGTCATTTTTTTACCATTAAAGAGAAGGCGCAATATGGCGCAGAAACAAGTTAGGAAAGACGATCTTGGCTACCTTGGTGACGAGTTCCAACATAAATTGGTGAAATGCCTGTTCGAGGATTGGGATTACTTTGCCAAGGTCAACGCCATTTTAGACTGTAATATGTTCACTGACCCTTCATTAAGAAGAATTGTCGGTGAACTTAAGGAGAGATATAACACGAATTCGACGGTGCTTACATATTCAGACGCCGAAATCATGTTGAGGGCTAAGATAGTCAGTGACGTCGACGTCAAGTTGGCGTTGGGCAAACTTAAGCTCATACGAGACATGGAACTCGACGGGATAGATATAATCGAGGACACAGCGGAGAAATTTTTCAAGCAACAGAACCTTGTAAAGGCATTGTCGGAGATAGAGGGCATCATCAAGAGGGGTGATTATAATTCTTATTATGTAGCTGAGGATATAATAAGGAAAGCCTTGGATACTAACTCGCATGATGAGTCCAGTTTCAGGATATTTGATTGTGTAGAGAAGGACTTAAGCGACGATTACAGGATAACGATACCGACAGGCGCTGGTTTTCTCGATAATGAATTTGACGGTGGTCTGGCAAAGGGAGAACTTGGCGTATTGGTTGCGCCGCCCAATGTAGGTAAGACGTCGTGTGTGACTGGGTTCGCAGCCAGCGCAGCGACGACAAGATGCAAGGCAAACAACGACGGTGGTTTCAAGGTTCTCCATTATTTCTTTGAGGACACGGAGGTCAACGTGCGAAGGAAATACTACGGTTATGTCACGGATATTGATGCTGCCACGTTGTCCAAGCCTAATGTAAAGCATAGCGTACTGAAGGCTTTGGCATCTTCAGGAATTAAGGGGATGATTGAAAATAACATCATCTGTGAGAGACTATCCACCGGTGAAGTGAGGGCGAGTGAGATTAAGGCGAAGGTAAAAAGGCATATAGCAAGGGGCTTTAAGCCTGATTTGTTGGTCATTGACTACTTCGAGTGTATCAAGTTCGAGAAGTCCGACATGGGCGATAGCGAATGGAGCAAAGAGGGTGCTACGATGCGTAAGATTGAGGCAATGGCAAAGGAACTTAATGTCGCAATATGGTGTCCCGTTCAAGGTACAAAGGATTCAATAGGTGCGGAAGTCGTCGGGATGATGCAGGCCGGTGGCTCTGTTAAGAAGACCCAAGTCCCACATATAGTGGTACAGTTGGCGGCGACAGATCAGATGAAAGAGGACGGGAGACTCAACGTGTTTATTGGTAAGTTTAGATCCGGCCATATAAACCATTCACAGTTCAGGATGGTGCCGTTTAATAATGGTACTTGTAAGTTCGGTGAATACGATCCTGACATATTCGGTGCGCCGACGACAATGAACCCAAGTATTGACACTGCTAGGGAAGTATACAGGGATATGAGAGGGCATAAATAGCGCGTTGAACAACTTTTTTTCGTTCGAGTATGTAAGGTTTTATCGTTTGAGACACGTAAATTCCGTGTTTTCAAAAAGTTAGGTGATTTTGTCAAAAAAACCGCCTTTTATATTACGTATATTTTGTTGAGTCGGTCATATATATTAACGCAATAACAAGTATTTTATCATGATTGTAATTAAACGAGACAATACTGAGGAAGCTTTCCAGTTTGACAAAATTGAATCGGCTGTCAGCAGGGCTTTCGCCTCACGGAATTTACCTGTAATGAGGGAAGTCATTGACTGCCTTCGGGCGAAATACGACATTAATAAGGACTGTAAAATAGCCGTTGACACAATACACGACGACGTAGAGACCTGCCTGATGGATTTTTGTCCGCAAGTCGCCAAGTCGTATATAATATACAGATGGGAACACAAGGTCATCCGTGAGAGCCGTGACAAGTTAATCAAGGACTTGTCGAAGAAACTCATGGCTGAGGATATCCAGAACCAGAACGCTAACCTTGACGAACACTCATTCAGTGGACGATCGTTGGAGGCGCTTAATATTGTCACGAAAGATTATGCCCTTAAGTATTGCATGTCAAGGAAGTCGGCGCGTAACCATCAAAATAATGAGGTGTATATACACGACCTTGACAATTACGCCGTTGGCATGCACAATTGCCTAACGATACCATTCGACAACATGCTGTCTAATGGCTTCGTTGTCAAGCAAACAGACGTAAGACCAGCAAACAGCATCAACACGGCTTTCCAATTGGTCGCCGTTATATTCCAGATACAGTCATTGCAGCAATTTGGAGGTGTTAGCGCGTCGCATCTCGATTGGACGATGGTGCCTTATGTGCGCAAGTCATTCATGAAGCACTATCTTTATGAGCATATCAAAGCGGATAATGAGTTGAGTTGTGATTTCATATTGAATTCGTCATGGGAACGATTTAGTGACTTCATTGATGACATCAAGATGGTTTACCTATCTGAAATGGGTTTGTCGGAAGAAGATTTTTTCATCGGCAACAATAAATTATACGATATAAACCCGTCATATTACCGTGGTGCATTGATAGAGACGCGTAGGGAGCTACAACAGGCAGTGGAAGGTATGTATCACAACCTTAACACATTACAGTCACGGTCTGGGCAGCAATTACCGTTCACGTCATTGAATTACGGTACATGCACGTCGACAGAAGGTCGTCTTGTCATCAAGGCGTTGTTGGAAGGGTCTTTGCAAGGTG
>JAGCWQ010000002.1 GCA_017961765.1 Paludibacteraceae bacterium
ACCAATAGAATCTTTCAAACCTACTTACTTCCATGTTACAGAATCAAAGCTTTTCAATCTCCTCAATGGACAAACCTGTCGCTTTTGATATAGTCTCTAGGTCAACTCCCAACGATTTGAAATTCTTTGCATTGCGTAGCTTTTCTTCTCGTTCTCCCTTTTGTACTCCAATTGCTTCACCTTCTGCTCGCCCTTCTGCTCGCCCTTCTGCACGTCCTTCCGCTCGCCCTTCCGCACGTCCCTTTCTTTCTGCTGTGGAGAGGGTGTTATATAGATCCCGAAAGTTCTTCAAACTCTCCTCGTAGTCATAACGTTCCTCTTTCGTGAAGGCGGCTATCTCGGCAACATCAAACAGACGCCTAAAGATACCCTCCGTCAAGGCTGCCGGCTTGGATTCGAGTTGATAGAGGTTTTTGATGACGTAAAGCCACTTGTCCATGAGAGTTTCCAACTCCTTCTCCCGCTTCCTGAACTTAGGCATCTCGAGAAAAATGAAATTCAGTTTGTCGCTGAAATTCCTGTTCTCATCGTCCTTCAGACTGACCCTTGTTATCACTTTGCTTGCTCTCTCCTTCGTCTCGTCCATCTCAAAATTCAGGATGCCAACTACATACACCGGAGAAAGGCTATAATCCCACGACTTCCTGTCAAGCGCCCCTTTTTGAGCCTGTTCTCTGATGGCGAAGGAAGAATAATAGATGGAACGGTCTATAAAATGGTCCTGTTCTGCCTTTTGCATCTCGACAATGAAACGTTCGCCTGCGGCTGTCCTGCAATAGACGTCGTAGATGGCCCGTCGTTCGCTTGCGCTCTCGCCGAGTTGCTCGCTGTTCATGTAGGTCAAATCAGCAATCTCTTTGTCTCCTTCCAGATTGAGCAGGCAGTTCAGAAAACTGATAAGCAAATCCTTGTTCGCCTCCGTCCCGAAAATCTTCTTGAAGGCGAAATCAGTGTAGAAATTTATGTAGCGACTCATCGCTGTTCCAGGTATGCACATGTTCTTTCCCTGTTTTTTTGTTACTATACCACAAAGTTAACAATTTGTTTTGATATCCCATCAATGGGAGAAGGTTTGCATTCTTACTCTTAGGTGGAGAAATGTATGGTTCTCTGACGGTTAGTCATGCACCAATAGAGTTTCCTTACAACCTTACTCCACATTGCAGAATCAAAGTTTTTCAATCTCCTCAATGGACAATCCTATAGCTTTCGATATAGTCTCCGCATCAATTCCCAACCGTTTGAAATTCTTTGCGTTGCGGAGCTTTTCTTCTCGTACTCCGATTGCTTCACCTTCCGCACGTCCTTTCTCAACACCAGACCTGAACGTCCCCGAGATCAGCGTGTGTTCAGTCGCTATAATGTCATAGAAACGATCGTAGGCGTATAATTGCTCCTCGGTATAGGCACCATGCTCCACTATCTTGAGGGCTTTACTGATCTCAGGAGAATCCAAGAACTCTTGTGGCACATCCGTCGTGCTCTCGTTCACTTCCGTGAGGAATCGCAGCCACAAATCCATCATCTTCTTATCGCTTTTGTTCTGCGGTTTGAACTTTGTCAGTTCGATGAATATCAATTCAAATCCCTCTATCACATTGTCGGGGTGGTCTTTCTCCGCCACCTGAAACTGATGGTAGAACTTCCGGCCATCGAATGCGTTGTCGTTCACCAGATTAAGCGAGTAGATCGGAGCCAGTTTGTTGTAGTCGAAGCCCTTCGTCGCCTGACTAACATACGCCTTGGAAGCATTAAAAAGGACACGTTGCTTGAATTCCGAGGTCCAGTACATCTGCATTTCCACAATGAACTGTCGTCCGTTGCGGTCCTTGCAACGTACATCGACGATGGTGTTCTTACGCAGTGGCGTATCAGGAAGCATCTCCGGCTGAAGATACTCCAACTCTTTTATTTCCTCTCCTTCTTTGAAGGGGATTAAGGCATTGAGAAAGCTGGTTACCAAATCCTTATGCCTTCCAAATACATTTTTAAAAGTCAAATCAAAACGTGGATCGAGATATTTTCCCATAATTTTCATATTATTTTCTGCCAAAAATAGAAAGTTTTTGCGTTTGCCACAAATTATTGTTCTGGAGTTTGCATGCAAATTATAATAAAATCACGTTGTTCAGCCCTATTCTTCTTCAATGCCATCTAAAATACATATATCCATAATCTGCCTCACCCATATATGCTATCGAACTGAGGGGTGTTAATTAATAAATTGATTATTTGTTCTTTATGCTTCCTATATTGTGTCGCATCTTCAGGTTCTGAAAAGGAATAAAAACAACATGACAACAATAAAATACAGGTAATAAATATTTTACGAACATTACTCATCCCATTATTTGTCACATTCTTTGTAAGTTTTAAATTCTCCATTTCTGACGATGTTTTTATGTATCAGTACCTATTCTTAAAATACGCTTGAGGTATTTGATATTTATAACTACCTGCATTCTTCATCATTTCACGAAGCTTTTTATGAAGTTTTTTCCCTTTCCTTGTTTTTATAAAAAGGATGGCATCAATACATTCATTATCTTTAGCTTTAATTATCATCAAATCCTCTATGTCTATGGCTGCTAAATATATCAGTGGATTCTCGTCTATATTCTGAATTTCTAGAACAACTCCATTTATAACATACAGATAAGGCTTACTAGGAGGGAGACTTTCGGCACGTCTTAATCCTCCTACTGATACAGAAGAATCTGAGAAAGCGTTTATTAACGACATATTCCCCTGAGCGAACACATTGGAAATAAAGCCCAATGAAAATAATGAAATAATAAATAAAAATTTCCTCATACTAACTTATATTTTAAAATCATAAATCGTTCTAACACAAAGTCAAATATACAATTGTTTTTTCAAACATCCTCTTTTATTTACACCCTTGTATACATTTTTCTAATCCAAGTCACTCACAAGCCGACCTATTTTGCAATATCATTTCCTTATACTTTTCTAACCTACTTATTCGATATAAAACTTGCTTATTATCAGAATGTAAATGGGTAAGCCAAGAGGAGATAATTTCAAAAATCGGATCAGAGATTTTTAATCCGTTCGACAAATAGAAACCACAAACCTGATCATATAAACAAGCATAGGCTAAAGGATCTTTTGATTGGTCCGCAATAATCAACGACAGGAAAAACAATTGGCCAATTCTAGTTCCTCGCCCTCTTTGATTTTTCATGTCATTATAAAGCGTATGATACAACTTGCTAGTTTTCTCATGATCAGCATGTTCTGTCGAAAATGTCTCACAAATGACTCGATAAATGAAATAAGGCTCTGTGCTATTTGTCTTGTCTTCTTGTTGTTTATCCAACTTGTGTTTCAATTCTGACGCTAAACTATCATTTGGAAGACGGGGATCCTTCTGAGCACGGTCAGAAAATCTATGCATCACATCTAAAGCTAAAGAGTCTGGTGTCAATTCAAATTTCTCATATATGCTTGAAATAAAATTCGTTAGGTATTGAAATGCGACGCCATCATTATACTGGTAAGCGTACTCAAACATAAACAAAAAGAACTGACAATCTATATAGTTCATATCATAATCATTCAGGATCCACGGATCCATATAATATTGTGCTTTTTCCAACACGTCAGCAGAGCCCTTCTCTAGGAGCCTATAAAAAACATCATCCTTCTTCTGTAAGGTTACTTCAGCCCTCTTCTCCAAAGCATTTCCTTGCTTCTCCTCATTTTGAGCCACAACGCTGCATCCTATTAGCCAACAAAAAAGTATTATAAACGTATGTTTCATGATGTTCTTCTATCATTTAACCCTAAAATTTGGCTTACCATAAATCCGTACCACGATTCCACCCAAAGCCGTCCTCATCGAGAAGAACAACCACGATACTAGTATTCCTAGATCTATTCCTCAATAATCTTTCTTTCTGATCCATAGTAATCAGATTTCCGAGGTGCCAATTATAGTCTCCCATCGAAGAACCGACTATAGCATACTTCTCTATATTTAGCTCCTTCCCATCTGCCACGGCGACAATACGCAAAGTATCCTCCATCTGAAAATGAGGAAGACCTGTCTGAGAAGGCAAATTAATCATCTCCTCATTGATCTTCAGAAAGAATGCCACCTTAGGATAGAGCATGGCTTTTAGGGTCAACCCCAACTTTCCTTTCCGGGTCTCCGTCATACTGATATGCTTTTCCGAGAGAGGCGCAGTCAGGACAATCTCTTTTAGGCATTTCATGCTATTCATCTTGTTCTCCTCTTGAGAAAAAGAGACTATCTTCGTACAATTTTCACACGATAGGATACGATCAACATAATCTCGTCCTCGTATCTTCAAGGCCTTATCTCCCTCTTGCTGAACATCATAACCGAAGAAAAGATATTTGCCTCTTCGATCAAAAGAGATGACAACAGTATCGCCATTTCCTCGTTTACCTTCCATGTGAATATTCACTACGTCATCCCCTTGTTTCTCCTCTTTTTGAGCCCAAACACTGCTTCCGATTAGCCAACAAAAAAGTATAATAAACGTATGTTTCATGGTATTCTTCAATAAAATAAACTGCCACAAATATATAAAAATTCGCCGACCTATACCCAACCCGACCCCAAAACAGAGAGAGCCGCCGAACATTCGTCCGACAGCCCCCTATCATTCAAAATGCTTAAAGAATTCCTAATTACCAAATTTTCACCCGCTCCTCCTTCGGCAAGTAGAGGGAATCGCCTGGTTGAATGTTGAATGCGTCATACCATGCATCGATATGAGGCAACGTACCGTTGACCCGTAGGAAGTTGATGGAGTGGACATCTACCTTCGTCAAGTGGCGAATTATCTCCTCCGTGCTTACGCCTGCCCATACATTGGCATAGGATAAGAAGAAACGTTGCTCAGGCGTAAATCCATCCTTTTCTCCAAGAGGTCGCTTCTGCATCGCCTTTTGCAATGCGGCAAAAGCCACGTTCAAACCGCCATGGTCGGCAATATTCTCGCCTAAGCAAAGGTGTCCGTTGGCATTCAAATCAGGCAACACCTTCAAACTATCGAAATAGACAGCCAACTGTTCTGCAGGGACCTTGAAACGCTCCACATCCTTCTCGTTCCACCAAACTTTCAAGTTTCCTTCCTTGTCGAACTGGCGGCCCTGGTCGTCGAATCCGTGCGTCATCTCATGTCCAATCCCCACGCCAATGGCTCCGTAGTTGCAAGCATCGTCCGCCTGCATGTTGAAGAACGGCGGTTGTAGGATACCGGCAGGGAAACAGATCTCGTTGGTCGTCGGGTTATAGTAGGCATTCACCGTCTGAGGCGACATGTGCCACTCGTCACGATCGACAGGCTTGTTGTATTTCTTTGACTTATTGAGGTCCCAATAGAATTGGGAAGCCCTATGATGGTTTTCCACCAAAGAAAGATTAGGGTCGATTATCAACTCCGTCAAATCGTCCCACTTGTCAGGGTAACCGATTTTCACATAGAAGGAGGCCAGTTTGTCCAAAGCCACCTCCTTGGTGCTGTCGCTCATCCATTCTTGGGCTTTGATACGGTCGGCCAACGCAACCTGCAAATCCTTCACCAACTCGAGCATTCTCTCCTTGTTTTCCTTCGGGAAATACTTCTCCACATACATCTGACCGACAGCGTCGCTCATCACATCATCCACATAGCTGATGGCGCGTTTCCAACGTGGACGCAACTCCTTCGCACCCGTTAAGACTTGGTTGAAAGCGAAGTTCTCCTGCACAAAAGCATCGCTCATCAAGTTGGAATATTGGTTGATTAGGCTCCACTCATAAATCACTTTCAAATCCTCCAATGGAGCTGTCATCAACAGTTCGCAACCCTTGCGGACTGGCGCAATCTGACCCAAATCGACCTCAGTAGTCTGGTCATACGTATATTTTTTGAAGTAATTTACCCAATCGAAACCAGAGGTGGAGTCGGCCAACTCCTTTATCGTCATCTTGTGATAGTTCGCCTCAGGATCACGAAGTTCGACACGAGGCAAATGTATTTTTGCCAATTCCGTCTCTATGCGCAAGACCGTCTCCATCCGTTTCTGAGCCTCCTCTTCCGACAATCCACATAGTTTGAAGAGGTTAACCACCCTTTTTTTGTATGCCTCACGAACACGAACCGTCTTCTCGTCGTCCGCCAAATAGTAGTCACGGTCACGCAACGTCAAACCGCCCTGCCCTATTTCCACAATATTCATCGAACTATTCTTACAATCGGCACCCAGATAAATATTGAAGAAGAGATCGTGGTGCTTCACTGCACAAGTATCAATAAAGGCCGAGCGGGAAGAGATGACACGGATTTCTTCCAAAAACGGCATGATCGGTGCTGCACCTTCCTTCTCCATGCGCACCGTATCCATGTAAAGATTATACAAGTCACCGATTTTTTGCGCTATACTGCCCTTCTCATTTTGGCTCTTAGCTATAGAAGTTATCAGCTCGTTGATTTGAAGAATGTTGTCCTCACCCAACTTAGTAAACGACCCCCAACGAGGATGTTCTGCAGGCTGCGGATTATAGTTAATCCAATTACCCGTCGCATATTGGAAGAAGTTATCTCCCGCACGTACTGTCGTATCTAGATATTCCGTTTTTACGCCAGAGCCAGATTCCGGTGGCTGGCAAGAAGACAATGCCATGGCACACATGGCTCCCAACAAAGGCTTATTCATATCGTCCATATATTAAACATTATTCTACCACAAATTTAATTATATTTGCAGACAACACAAAATAAAGATTCTCGTGAAGACAAAACTAAAAATCCTTATAGAAAACACCGTTTTCCAACCCGAAGCCAAGGCTGAATTGGGTTTCTCGCTCTATATCGAGGCCGAGGACAAGAAAATCCTTTTCGATACGGGTCAAAGCGGTCTTTTTGCCGACAACGCCCAACTATTCGACATCGATGTAGCCTCCCTCGACGTTTTGGTGCTGAGCCACGGCCATTATGACCATACGGGAGGTTTGGATCGTTTTCTTTCGTTGAACAAGAAGGCAAAAATCTATGCGAAAAAGGGTTATGACCAAGCGAAATACAGCGGAACGGAACGATATATAGGCAAACCTGTCCAAGTTGACATTCCCCAAGAGAGACTCATCTTCGTGGAAAAACCGACGGAAATTGCGGAAGGCATCACCATCATGCCGGATATTAAGATATTCGACCAAGACGACACCCATTTCACCCGCCTGAACAAGCTGGAGAACAATCAATTGGTGACAGACCGATTCGACGACGAACTCTATATCGCCATTGTTAAAGAGGGGAAACTGACCATCGTCAGCGGTTGTGCCCACCGTGGCATCTCCAACGTGGTTCGTTCCGCACAAGAGCACTTTTCTCTACCCATCGACCTAATTATCGGAGGAATGCACACCCTGCATGAGGAGCCAGCAAAATTAGAACGCTTGGCCGATCAATTCAATCGACTGAAAATCGGACGAATCGTACCTTGCCACTGTACGGGCATCAACCAATACGCCATCCTGAAATCCAGATGCTCCTGCCCTGTGGAATATGGACACGTAGGAATGAATGTATTCTTGGAATAAACTGATTTACGACATCTGTCATACAAAGAGGGTGCACTTGCTATCAAGATGCGCCCTCTCCTATTTCTGACTAGAAAAATCTATTTATTTCACCATCATCTTTTTAACGCTACCATCGCTCATTTTCAGCAAGTTGAATCCTCGCTTCAAAGAAGGAATCCTCACACCTGAAATCGAATAGATGGCCACTGGATAGGTGTTTTCGGAGCGTTGTTCCGTCACGTTAGTGACCTCCTCCTGCTGTTCGTAGCCGGTGCGTGCGGCAGTGATGTGGATATTGAATACGAAGGTGGCCACAGCAGTCGCTCCCCCTTTCCGATATTTGATAGCTTGCCGAATCGTGTAGTTGGAGCCATTGGCCACTTTACCAGGATATTGTCCGAGTGAGAACGTGAGACTATTGGCATCGAATTCACTGAAGACATAGCCCGACGCATAGTCGCAACGGTCGCCATTGGCAGAGAAC
Source organism: Paludibacteraceae bacterium (assembly GCA_017961765.1). GTDB lineage: Bacteria > Bacteroidota > Bacteroidia > Bacteroidales > Paludibacteraceae > RGIG10190. The sequence continues at coordinate 8,046 of JAGCWQ010000002.1, forward strand.
CAATGTCCGTAACCGTTAGCGGAAGAGGCTGTATTACTGATGGTTCCGTCGGAATTGACAGCATAGAACATAGCTTGTCCGTCGGAAGGGCCTGCACTTTCCCACTTCGTCAGCAAACTGCCCACAGAGGAGGCCTGCATCTGAAAAGCCGTTCCCATTTGTGAGGCTGCGGAGCCTTCCACCTTCAGTGTTATGCCTTGATAGACATTCGATGAGGCAGGAAAGTAAACGTCATAGGAAATCTCCACGTCTGCTATGGATTCCGTATCGGAGATGTCGGCAGCACCAAAAATGTTAGTTCCCTTAAACTCCACCGTATATGGCCATTGGTCATCGTTCGTTATGTTCTCATCCCACGCGTGCTGGATGTACTCCGAAGGAGACGGAGAGACCACCAAGAACAATTTCTTCACTCCATCGGGCACCACACAACTTGCCACGCCACTCGCCTCCACATCCACATCGGAATTGGCGCAATAGACTTCTTCGTCATAAAAATATCTTCTAGAGCCGTCGTCCATAAGAGCCACAAAGCCAAGGTGGAAACCACGGGACGAATATTGGGAGAAAGCATTGTAGGAAGAGACATTGGCAGAGACAAAACGCTCCCCGTTAAAATATTGTCTCGCATCACCCGCTAGAAGAACCGCCCCCTTGGGCAATGAGGTCAAATCAACAGAGATTTCGGTACCTGCCTTGGGCACATTCAGTTGAATGATATTGAAACCCGTACTTTGGGGACAACTGCTATACGTCACTTGATATTTTGTACCACCAAGGGCGATGTAATCATATCGGAGGGTGCTGATGTAACCATCCGCCTCTTCCCTTACGTTTTCGATATCCATCGTTGCCATTTTCATGGCATAGCGGAAATATTCCATATAGAGGTCTGCCGCACTCATGTTCATCATCTTCATAAAACTCTCGTTCGGGTCAACACCACGCCCCGGATTAAACCTCCATAGTTTTCCAATAGCGTCAATACCATATTTTTCGGTAAGGAAATAGTGCCACCAATAAGATTGATACCTATGCCACTCATGCGTCATGGCATAATTGTGCGTGTTTTTGAAAAGGCTCCAGCTCTGCTCCCATTTCAATTCCGGATAAGATTGGTTGGCTTGCCATTGGGCGGTCTGCTCCCAAAAAGTGGACCCACTACCGATGGCTGTCCGGAAGCCCGAATAGCCTTTCAAGTCGGAATAGACTTGATATTGAAAAGAGTGACCCACTTCGTGCCCGACAGAATGTCCAACGGGTTTGCTCGTGCTCGGACTCAACCAAAGGGCACCGATGACATCATCGTAACCGCCACCATAGCAGACCCATTCGGTCGTATGGTTGAGGAGGATCATCATCTTATATTTCGAGACGTTGGAGTTGCCTTCATCGCAAAAAGCAAGTTGGCCGACGTTCATAGCATAGAATCCTTCACATTTCTCCAGCAAGTCGTCAATATCCACACGATAAGAGGAGGAAGCATTGGAGGGATGGGTATTGCCATAATATTTATCCCAATAAACGATGAAATTGTCGCTCTCCTTTGAACGTGATTTTGACCATGTGTAACGATTATCAGCATCCATTTCACTGTAAATCAACGTATCTGTTCGGTTCTTCCATTCACGAGGAATGTAAAGGCTTTTTTGAGCAGACAAAGTCATCGAGCACAGCGACGACACCCAAGCAAGTAATGTGAGCGTACTTGTTTTCATACTAACTAGTTATCAGTTTGTGTGCATCAGAAAGGATGTTTCCGTCTTCGCACAATTTTGTTTCTTGAAAGGATGAGCCTTTCTTGCTCAAACGAATGAGCAGTTTGACAAAAGACTTCCTATTGGTAAAGTTAGCACAAAAATGAAGAATTGACAATAAAAAGTGATTGTTTTTAGGCAGTTAATACACGGAAATTTCATTTAACTTTTCTCATAAATTTCGTGGATTTTACTATGAGACGCTTGCAGGAACAAGCAAGAGTCTGTAAATTTGGCAAGAAAATCTATCGGGTAGAGCAAAAAGC
>JAGCWQ010000022.1 GCA_017961765.1 Paludibacteraceae bacterium
ACGTACCCGTACATTCGCCTGAGAAAGTACATTCGGAGGGTGTATAGGCTATTCCGTTCGAGTCGGCTATCTGCTTGCGAATCGACTTTAATACTTCACATGTATGCTTGCCTGCCTTCATGGTTCACTATTTTCTCCTTTTTGATTTTTGGATACGAGTCTTATCTTGAATCTCCTTGAGTCGCTTGGCGGAATAGAATTCCAACGTAGCCCGATTATTTTGTTCATGCTCTCCACACTCCTGCGCATTCGGTATCACTGGCTCTTTCATGCCACAACCGACACTCTTGATTTTCGCAGGATCAACACCCCTGGCAACCAAAGCGGAACGAGTACATTCCGCTCTCTTTTCCGACAACTTCAACTTAAATTGGTCATCGAATTCGATTTGGCCATCTCTCCGTCGTTCATCCGTATGCCCCACCACCAAGAAGGTATCGTCGGGAAACTCCGAAATAAACTCCGCCATCTCGACCCATTGCTCGTCATCCTCAGGGCGCAACTCACCATTGAAATGGAAAGGATACGAATCCCAGCGAAATTCCTGACGAAAAGAAGAATCCTCCTCCGCATTCTGTCCTTGCGCCTTCTGGCAAGCCACCATGGCGGAGAGTCCCGCAACAATGCTGACAATCTTCAGAGCCTTGCCCGCCTCCAGTTTAGAGGACAAGTGTCGCTCCAGATATTGCCGTTCGCGCTCACAATTGGGGCACGTTCCCGTACATTCTCCAGAAAAAGTGCATTCAGAGGGTGTATAGGCGATTCCATTCGAGTCGGCAATTTGCTTGCGAATAGATTTTAGCGTCTTGCATATACTTTTACCACTTGCCATAAATAAAAATCGGTCGAATTTATATTTGACGAGGAAGTTAGAGAAAAATCATGAACTACGCAAATTTTTAAAATACAGTTTAATTTAAATTAAAACCCTGCCTAAAATCCCGTCCAACCTCTGCCCCCATACGACACAGGGCATCTCTATGTTTGCAAAAAAATAATGTAGAAGTTGCGCCCGACACGGATTAGGGTTAAGGCCATGACAAAGATGTGGGACCCCTTATTTCGATTCGCTTTCAATAGGGGAAAAATCGAATTGATCGACGAAAGGATCAAAGAATTGCAAGAACTCAAAAAACGATTAGAGGCGGAAGGGATGCACCCCAAAGGGCATTCGATGATTTCGATGGACCTTGGATCATCCAAAATCGTTATTATGAAAAACGACAAAATCATTATCGAAGAACCCGCCGTTATCGCCTACATGGCACCTACACGTCAAGTGATTGCCGTCGGGAACGAGGCCAACGAAAGATGCCGAATGCAACACATGAAATTAATTCACCCGATGAAGGAGGAGGAAGGAACCGACTTCAATTGCATAGAAAGCCTGCTAAAAGGGTTTACCACCCAAGGAGAGAGCCTCAATAAATGGCATAAACGGGAAGCATCCAACCGCAAACGAAATGCCTTGCTCCCAACATCAGAAATCGCAGTCGGCATTTCCCTGAATTGCACCTACGCCAAACGTCGCTGCATTCAAGAAGCCCTAGAGAATATCGGCTTCAAGAAGGTGCACATGATACCAGAAGCGATTGCCGCTGCCGTTGGGATGGGGATGGAGATTCAAAAAACTCGTGGAAGAATGATTATCGACCTTGGTGGTGGATGGAGTCAGATAGCCGTCCTCTCCTTAGGGGGAATTGTCGTAGGGAAAACCATAGCCGTTGGGGGCGACGATCTCACTTGGGCCATCAAGAAAGGCCTGCAAAAGGATTTTCACATAGGCGTCAGCCTACAGATGGCGGAAAAAATCAAGCAGGACATCGGGGCCGCCCTCCCCATCGAAGACACAAAAAAGTATACCCTCCGAGGATTGCACCTATACACAGCAGAGCTATTGGAGATTGCCCTCACCGCCAAAGATATAGCCCAATGGATAGACGAGCCCCTGAAACAGATTGAAGGAGGCATCATATCTGTCTTAGAATCGATTTCACCGGAACTGTTCAACGACATCGCAAGTGACAAAATTGTGCTAACGGGAGGCGGTGCGTTATTGCCAAGAATTGCCGAACGACTGCAGGAAAAGACAAAGATCAAAGTGACGGTAGCCGACGACCCGCTCCATTTAGTTGCCCGCAGCGTAGGACTTGCACTACCGTATGAGAAGGGATTCGCGAAGGATGGCGAATAGTCGAGTCACCATCCCATATTCGCATTGGTGGTTTCGAAATTTCATAGGATATCCCCTTTTTCCATGGGTTTATACCCTTGGCTATGCTGTGCCGTTCCTTCGGGACTCTGTTGTTGTCTTGCGCACCATTCCCCATAGGCTGGAAACTTTCGTATCGCCTGCATTAGGGGTGACTTCCAGTCAAAGGCGTGCAGATAAATAGCTGATACGAAACTCCCTTCCACCTCATTCCCTTCTATAACACGGATTTCAAAAGTCAAATGAAAATTCCGTCCCCCTGCTGTCTAAAATTAATCTCTTCTTCGTGGATTTTTGGACAAAATTCACTAACTTCGTTATTAGTGACAAGAAAAAATTTCCAATTAAAGATACCATTATGAGCATTATCATTGCAGGTTCGAGTGTAGGACTAAAGGCTTATGGAGGAAATACAATCCTCGCCAACACCTATCCCAACGACAATCGATTTCAGGAAAACAATATGGTCTTCGAACTCTCCGACGAAATCGAGACAGTGGAAGAGGGATTCTTCGATCGAATTCCCCATTTGGTGGAACTCCAAATAGCTCCATCGGTAACCTCCATCGGGGTCAGTCCGCAGTTCGAGGAGATTCTCCATAAAAACAGAGTGCTGATACGTGGTACGTTCGACTCCTACGCCGAAGAGTTCGCCCGCAAATACAAACTGAAATTTTTACACTCAGATATTGATTTGGCTTGCGTGGGCGACTATTTCGAAAGGGGGAACGACCTGATCACGCTTAAATTCTACGTAGATTCCACCGAAATATACCAAGACGAACGTTGTCAAGGCAGTTCGGCAGGAAGCGTCGGCGGAGGCGTCGTAAGCTTTGATGTCCCCTGGGACTTCTTCTTAGACAAGAATGCCCAAGAAAACATTGCAGGACAGTGTTGGGGAAATTGCTACAAGGCTATTCTGACGAGCCAAGAATTCACCACCTTTTTAGAAAAAGCGAGGGAAAAGTTCAAAAAAGAGAAGCACAACAAGATGGTTCTGCAGTTTTAAATAAGCCCCGTTTCAAGAGCTAAAAAAGGGTAAAAAAAACGTAACCACCTTCAAAATTGACCGAAAAGTCATCAAAACAACGTTTTTTGACCTAATAAGACATCTGCGCAACCCAATATTACCGACAATTGGCATCTTTGTCATAGACTCGAATGCCTGTCATTTTATACTTTCGTTTCAAACCTAAAAAACAAAACGCCATGATTTATTCAGTAAGGAAAAACATTATTGCTTTCGCATTATGCGGCTGTAGCATCATGAATTCCCAAGCGGCCGAAACATTGAAAGTAGATTTGACGGATAGCATCCGTCCGGTGACTCATTGCGCATCAGGTGCCTTATATGGTATGACAGAATCGGAACCTAAAGACATTGATGCATTAGTGGCTCCATTGAAGCCCCACATGTTCTGCCAACCGCCAGAAGGAAAAAACGGGAACCAACACAATTTCGGTGACGGCTTCATCGTGGCCGAACGACTCAAAGGAACCACTGCCCAAGTGCAGATCACATTTGCCGACCTCCTGCCCTATTGGCCTTACAAATGGCCCGGACAAAAGGCATGGTTGGATGCCGTGGAGGGGTATGTACGCAAGAAAGTGGATTCCGGCATAGACAACATCCACAGCTATGTGATTTGGAACGAACCAGACGGAACATGGAACGACTCCAACGGAGACATCCTCACCACCGTTTGGAAACCGACTTACGAATTGCTGCGCCGCTTGGACCCGAATACGAAGATTGTCGGCCCAGGCATCGCCTACTACCATAGAGATAGGATGAAAAGATTCTTGTCGTTCTGCAAAGAGAACAACTGTCTGCCCGACTTGATCTGCTGGCACCAATGGGGAAGCGGCGGTTTCGCAGGCGCAGTGGAAGACATCCGCAAATTGCAAGCCGAGTTGGGCATCGAGGAACGCCCTTACTGCATCAACGAATATTGTGCAGGATCAGATGCCGACAAACAACAATACGAAGGATGCCCAGGCTACTCCGTTCCTTTCATCGCTAAATTCGAACGATACAACGTGGAGAGCGCAACCATCTCTTGGTGGCACGTGCCACACCCAGGCCGATTGGGAAGCTTGCTGACCGACGACGGACAAAAAGGCGGTGGATGGTGGCTCTACAAATGGTACGGCGACATGGCCGGATACATGGCACGAGTAACCCCACCCAACGACAAGAGCGAAGGCGTGGACGGCTTTGCCTGCGTGGATAAGAAACACCACTGCGCCAGCTTGGTATTGGGTGGTAAATCCGTAGGCAACGTGGATGTCGTCTTCCAAAAACTGCCCGATTTCTTGAGCGGAGATGTGAAAGTGAGGATTGAACGCGTCACTTGGAAGAGCATCAACACCCCAGTCAATTCGACCGAATTGGTATCGGAGAGCAACATGTCCGTCAATGGAGGTTCACTCACCGTGCCTGTGAAGATAGAAAGCGAGCTGTACGGCTACCGGGTCTATATCACGCCTACGAACGTGCCACAGAACCCTTACAAGAACATCGCCGCAACGATTCCAGGAACAATCGAGGCAGAATACTACGATGAAGCAGGCCAAGGCTTCTCCTACTCCGACAACGACGAGACGAACAAGGGCGACGGCGAATTCCGCACGAACGAGGGCGTGGACATTGTGAAAGCTGGCGACGGTTACTCCATCGGCTACACAGAGAAGGACGAGTGGCTGGAATATACCGTCAATGTGGAGGAGAGCAACGACTACAGCATTACCGCCAACGTCTCCAACGGCGGCGAGCTGGATGGCTTCAACTTGTTCATCGACAACAAGAAGATCACTGAAGAGTACACCATTCCACAAACATGCGAAGACTGGAGCGTCTATGAAGAGATTCCAGTAGCCACCGCTACATTGGAGAAGGGAGAACATATCCTGAAAATCCAAATCGTAGGCAACTATGTCAACATAGACTGGCTTAAATTCGAGATACGAAACAACACGGGGACAAAGGATTTCTTTGTCTATCAAGAGATAGAAGCCATGGACAACGTCCAATTCTTCGACATGGAAGGCCATCAACAGAATGCCAATGAGTTGGTGTCAGGCAAAGTGTACATTGCCGTCTTCCCTGACAAGAACGAGGAGATCAAGTTCATCAAAAAGAGATAACACCATGCGATAATAGCAGAAAAACACATAATCCGTACGACCATCGTACGAGCAGTTCTTGTTTCCGAATCCGTCGTATTCCGAAGAGAAACGACCCAGTTCCTTGTGTAAGAGCAGAATAGTCCCAAGCTATTCTTCAATCATTATACCCCTATGTTTTTTCAACAAACAATGTTTTTTTAACATCAAAAGTCAAAATGAGTTCAAAGAACTTGTTTTTTACAAAAAAAATGCAGAACTTTGCATCATGGTTGTGAAACCTCTGTATAATACAATAGATGTAAGGTTTATGGTTTTCTAAAGGCAAGTTTTTCGCTTGCCTTTTTTTGTGCGTATGGAGGAGAGACCATACAGATAATGCTATTTGATTCGGAAAGCCAACGAGGAACATTTGGTGTTGCACGTTTCCTCGTCTTCATCATCCCCAGACAATCGAGTAACTCTTAATTCTTAAATTTCACAGGGCCAAATCATTTCGTCCTCTCATCGATATTTAAAGATTCAAATAGTTTATACATTTCCGAAACGCTTTCACTATTGCAAGTCTGAAAATCAAAGGATCGAAGTCTTTGAAAATCAATTTTTTTTAAATATGGCAGCAATCTCTTAAAGAGGTCCGGCTTGCCAAAATAATCCTGATGGCTTTTGTTGTACTTGTCAAACAATCTTCCTCCAACATCAAACTTCCGCAAGATTGGAAGCAAGTCAGTTTCGTACTGCGCAAAATATCTATTCGATTCTGAATGCTGATGCAAATAGAACCAGTACTCAAGACATGGATTATTGACAATTATCGTCAACCGATCCTTCCATTTCAGGGCGTTTTTTGCTTCGAAATAGACCCTCTTGAATTCTTGCAAGACACTACCTTTATTCTTTGCCTCATTATTCTCCTTTTGAATGCTGTCGAAATCAATAATCCAAAAAACATGTTCATAGCCCTTGTCTATCGATTCTTTCACCAACTCGTACTGCTTTTTTATTGAATGGCACGACAATTCCGGCTGAAGTTTAACTCTTATATTATAATGCTTTTTCATCAACTCGACATACCACTGCTCAGTTTCGCCGTCAGCAATCAAAACATAACCTACAGGTTGTATTTCTTTTTTTATTTTTCTACGAGCCATTATTTTTCAATAAAAAGCATTAAATCATCAGCATTTTTAGGTACACCGCCTAATTTACCAACGCTATAAGCATTATAAATACTAGACGTATCTCTAATTACAGAACTATCGAAATCAGAGAAAGAATACATTTCGGTAGAGCCATCACTTCGTTTATTCGCTATCCACAAGGCATCCTTGCGAAGTATCCGTTTCTTTTGCAAAAATTCACGATTGTGGGTTGTAAACAGCAACTGTGAATTTTTGACGTTTTTTAGAAACGATATTATAAACGAATTATATAATTCAGGATGTAGTGACGTATCCAACTCATCTATCATCATGAACAGACCATCAGAATCAGACAAATGCAATAGTATTCCCATTAATCCAAAATAACGCATTGTCCCCTCCGACTCAAGCCTGTCAGGCAAGACAAACTCAGTTTGGTCCGTTTTATGCTTAATAATTATTTTAGGAATGTCGTTGCTGTTTCCAACCTCCTCTCCATCCACATTTATTGTCAACTTATGACCTTCGACGTATGAATCCAACTCTTCTTGCATATATTCTTTCTCTGTTCTTTTTTTGTCAATTGATATGTCAGAGATGTTGAAGTCGGCTCTTTTCAAAGCGCTCACCATCGATTTGGACATAATCGAATGATTATCAATATAATCCGCCGCAATCATATGCAATGGGATTTGTAAAGAAAGTAACATATCCAATTTTTCATTGAACCAATCACAAGCGTTCCTTAACGCAGATATGTCCGCACTGATTTTCGAGAAGCCCGCAAGAACCGTCTCATTCGACAAAGTAATAAGACCTAATTGTTTCTGCGTCAACGAATCAACCTTTTGTCCTTTATCGAATACGATGTTCGGAAGTCGTTTCTCTTTATCAGTTGTGCGTTTATAAACATTTTTACTTTTTTTTGCCGTCAGAAATGGATATTCGTTCAGTTCTTCATATATGATCGAATTAGCGTTAAACTCCACTATATAGTTGTATTTGGTCTGTTCCGAAATAAAATTCACTTCCATTGCCGACTTCCCCGAATAATCCATCCCAAACGGGATAAATTTCAATGGAACATTTTTTTCGGTTTGAGTCTTCGTAGCAATGAATTTCATATGGTTCAGAGCTTTCAGAAGATTAGATTTTCCTGAGGCGTTCGCCCCATATATCATTCCAATCTTCAACAATTGCAACGGCTTCTTTTGGGAATCCTTGTCACGAACAGATATGAAATAATAATCCTCCAATCCTTTAATTTTCGCATCGGGTTCAAACGATAGGGTTTGTCGATCTTTAAAGGAAAGAAAATTTTCAACTGAAAAATCTACCAACATAGAATACAATTTTTGTATATGAATTACAAAAATAGCAGTTTTTTCAATTTACAATCACCAAAAACATGTTTTATTTGTAATAGACTAACATTTCTATTCTTCGGTGATTCTCGGCACTGCCTTTGACATGTCTCCCATTATAGGCAATGAACCATCACGTTGCGGAACATTATCACATTCCTTCAGAGATTTGTTTTCCAATGTCCACATACACAAACAGGGGCTTAACCCCCTGTCTGTATTCTGCCGTCCAGCTGGACTATATAAAGATGTAATGGAACCAGCTCAATAATAAACGATCTTGGCTAGCGTGTATTTATAAATCACCTCATTACAATCGACCTCCACTTTCGTAATCCAATTCTCTTGTTCATCATATTGATAGGCCATCTTGTTCAACAAGTGGTCTTCATTGTCGCCCACAGTGGCGCAAGCCTCAACAAAATCATCGGCAAACTGATTTTGGAGAAGATGAGCCGCATGAATTTTTCGATGCGCCTCACCACGATGCGGACTGCACGGCGTAGAAGACGAAGAATGGAGTGAATGCGCACGAGATCCGACCTCCTCCTCTTGGACCACATTCCCCTGTTGGTCGTATTGGTAAGTAATATTCGTTGTGTCACCATACTCATCTATGATGATAGTATTCATCAAATGTCCAACATTATCATAGGCATACGATTTTTTATAGCGCAAGGCTTCCTGATCCGACAACATGCCCGCATTATTATAACGGTAGGACATCTCCCCTCGATAATAAGACTTGGAAGCATGAGTCTTCTCTCCATCTTGATAAGGCATCGTAACAACTCGATGGATAATCTTTCCCGATTTGTCAGTCTCGTAATCATACCTCGTATGTAATCCTCCATCTGCACTTAGGCTGAGACGATCCTCCCTTTTCAAATGCCCCTTCTTATCATACACGAAAACATACTTATACTTAAATTCTTTCGAATCAGAACGAGAGTCCTCAACGGTTTTCAATTCCTCAAGCAAGTGGCCTTTTTTATAGAAAAAGTTGGCGATGGTGTGCCTCACCTCCCGCTCGCCTCTATACCACAAGACTTCCGTCTCCTCTTGGAAGGAACACGTACCATCCTCGTTAAAATAGAACTTCGTCGTGAGAGTATCTTCCTGAGGTTTATAACCTTTCACAACTCGAGCAACATACTCCACAGAACGTACTTTTCCCTTTAACTTCTGTGTTTCCCATGTAACCAACTCTTCATTTTCGACAGCCATCAAAGAAGGAAGATGGATTAAAAAGCCACCAATTAGTAGGCTAAGTATCTTATTCATAAGCGTAGAGATTAGAGATTTGCTCCCCAAAAATACAAAAAAGGGACAAGAATTTCCAAACTCTTGCCCCTCAGAATTGTTAAAAATAAATTATTTCTTTCCGAATGATATTTTACTGATGCCAAATATCTTTCGTTTTCCGTCTTCATCCTTAATCTTCAATAGACCAGACGATAAGAAATTTTCAAAATCAACCCCTTTTCTCCGATGGGATCGCAATATAGGAACGTAATGGAAGGATCCTTGTCAATCTCTATACGCTTAACATCCGCATTTCGCCCTTGGGCACTCAACGAAGCCCAAGCATAGGACATAAACAAGGTTAGGGTAACAATAAAATTCTTTCTCATAAAACAATCAATTAATATACAAATAAATACATATCGGAAAAATCATACTATTCATCGAATGCGCATTCAAAATTCAGCGCATAATTTTTATTGCAAAAAATAGTAATAAATTCAAGAAAACAAAACAGCAGTGATCTTTGCATGGCGGTTATTCTTTAACAACATTCTCTAACAAAAAAACTGCTACAATGACATAGAATACACAAAATGTTTCAAACGGGAGGATACCTAGGCTCAATTTTGTTCCAAACGGGAGGATACTTCGGCCTAAATTTGTTCCAAACGGGAGGATACTGCTTTTTGGGGGTGACGACAATTATTCATTTTATCCGCAGGTTGACACCCGCGTTTGCAATATGGCATCCCTTCGGGATTGGGAAACAATACGAATCATGCGTCTGTTCATTTTAGCACAGGTTGACACCTGCGCTTGTATCGTAACATCCCTTCGGGATTTGCTTAGTCCCCAAGGGGCGCCACAACACATGAATAACCGGTTATTTCACCAAGACCTTTTCCCCCTTGATGATATACACGCCCTTAGGCATATCCTCTAAATTATCAGGGATTTGGCGGACGAGACGGCCATGGAGATCATAGACGGAGCCGTTGGAATGGTCGGAACGGACCTCTTCCACGCCTGTCGTGCCTCCCACATAGTGGAGTTGGAAATGGTCGTAGGCAACCCAGTCGGAGGAGACGATCGCCTGCTTGCGGATACCCAATCGCATCGCCTCTCCTTCATTGATATCAATGCTCACGGAGACGGGCGCATAGGCACTCGCGTCATTGAGCGCAGAGGAGGCCTGCGTGAGGTTATCTGGGTAGGTATATGGGTTGTAGGTGTAGGCGGATGAGCTGTACAGATTAGGCACTGTGGCGGTGACATCGTTCACATAGAGTTGTGCGTTGCGTGTCGCACTGCTGTTGTTCCGCCATGCCTCATAGCCTGCGTTGATGGAACCGGCTCGATAGAAGGCTTTGCACGTGAGGGTGTAGGTGCCTGCCGGAAGGCCTTGGAGCTCCTGCCAGATATCGAACGGACGTGAATACTGCTCCGCCGTCTCATTAGCATAGCCATTGTAGGCGAC
>JAGCWQ010000179.1 GCA_017961765.1 Paludibacteraceae bacterium
ATCTAAAAAACGAAAGTCAGGCAAGATACCTCTATATACAAAAAGAACGTGGGACAATTCCTTATCCAACGTTCTAGGTACCTGGCATGACCTACAGATTTGAGATAAGAAATGCCCACGTATGCACGCAGGCATTTGCTTATTTATCCTCAAATCTGTTCTTCTACTGCCAGGTTTCCGAACGTTTCAGATTAAATAGCAAACGCTATGAATAATAATATGTTAGTTTAAAATTTGTTTCTGTTTTTGTCGTAATGTTTTTTGTTTGTTAATAAAATTATCTGTTATCAGGTAGAGACGATGTGCACATCGTCTCTACGATTCATTCCACAATTTGTCGGGCCCATTCCGGCAGTCACATCGTGTCTACCTTTCATCACTCGGTTAGCGATGCGGGCAGCGTTAAGCGATACACAGAGTTCACCAACCACTGATGACGAAGTATTTTGCTTGTCACCGTGGTCTTACCAGACCCATTAGGTCCTGCGACGATTATCAACACGGGCTTTTTCTCGTACATTGTCTATCTCCGTATTTCTCTTTATACATTTTTGAAATTTCGTCGAAATATTTTCGGAGGGCTGCCTCGTTGCTTTTTCGAGCCTCTTCAGCCGCCTCCCGCATGATGTACGAAAGCATCTCGTCCGTCGGTTCCTCCAGACTGGTCAACCTATAATTTATTTATCTCTTCTTCCGACATAAAATTTGTTTTGCGATTATGCTAGTACAAATATAGGAAATTAAGAGTTAAGAATTAAGAATTGAGAATTAAAAGTTGAGAATCATTCTGGGGTCGAGTGGAATTTGGGTTAAAAATCACGTGCGGCATTTACCCCCAGGGCGTTGCCCCAGGCTATGGACGGACAGGCCTTTCAATCTATATGTTGTATCTCGGCAAAGAAAAGAGAGTTGCGAAACTTGAATAAATTAAAACACAAATCACCTTAGCCGCAAACAAATATAGAACACGACTTTACGAATTCTCCTTTCTTCACTACCTTTGCAGGCGAATTGACAAAAAGGGAAAAGATGATATATCCAGACAACTTCGAAACGAAAACAGGATTCGACAAAATAAGGGCTCTTGTCAAAGAGGGATGCCTCTCTCCTTTGGGGAAAGAATTAGTGGATGAAATGAGTTTTTCCACCGAAAAGGGAAAAATTCTCGACGAGACGAACCAAACCGCTGAATTCGTGCAGATCTTGCAGGAAGAAGACGAATTTCCGACGGACGCCTACTACGACCGACGCGACAGCTTGGCAAAAATCCGGGTGGAGGGCACATTCCTCGAAGAGAGAGAATTGTTCGAACTCCGCAAAGCCATGGAGACCATCGGCCTTGTCGTCCGCTTTTTCGAACAGAAAGAGGAGGGACAGTACTACTACCTGAAAGAGTTGTCCAAGGATATCTTCACCTTTCCCGACCTTATCAAACAGATAGACCGTATTCTCGATAAATTCGGCAAGATAAAAGACAACGCCTCTCCCCTTTTGGCAGAGATACGCACGACCATCACGACGACGGAAGCCGGCATTTCCAAGAGCCTACAGAACATCATGCGCCAAGGCCAAGCGGACGGCTTCATCGAGAAAGACGTAAATCCCGCCATGCGCGACGGACGATTGGTCATCCCTATCTCCCCTGCCTTCAAAAGGAAGATAAAGGGTATCGTCCATGATGAATCGGCCACAGGAAAAACAATATTCATCGAACCGGAAATCGTGGTGGAGGCCAACAACCGCATACGGGAACTCCAAGCAAAGGAGAAACGGGAGGTCATACGGATACTCACAGCATTCACCAATGAGATCCGTCCACGAATTCCGGAGATACTGGATTCGTACCAATTCCTTGCCCAGATTGACTTCATCAGAGCCAAGGCCCTCTTCGCCGAAAAGACGGAGAGCACCCTTCCCAAGATAGCCGACTTTCCGACAATTGATTGGGCACATGCCACCCACCCCATCCTGATGCTCTCTCACCAGAAAGCGGGGAAAGAGATTGTGCCGCTCGACATCGTCCTCAACCAAGAGCAACGTATCCTGCTCATTTCGGGACCTAACGCCGGAGGAAAATCGGTCTGCCTGAAAACAGTCGGACTGCTACAATATATGTTGCAGTGTGGTATGCTCGTACCTATGTACAAAAGTAGCCAGATGGGTATCTTCGGCAGCATCTTCATCGACATCGGAGACGAGCAATCCATCGAAAACGACTTGAGTACCTACAGTTCGCACCTGACCAACATGAAGCACTTCGTGAAACGATGCGACGAGAAGAGCATCCTCCTCATCGACGAGTTCGGAGGCGGAACCGAGCCACAAATCGGAGGTGCCATTGCAGAGGCACTGCTCGACCATTTCAACCAGAAGAAGGCTTTCGGTGTCATCACAACCCACTACACCAACCTGAAGAACTTCGCCACAGAGACGGAGGGCATCGTCAACGGAGCCATGCTCTACGACCGACACCAGATGCGTCCGCTCTTCCAACTGGAGATAGGAAACCCAGGAAGTTCGTTCGCCATCGAGATTGCCCGAAAAATAGGATTGCCGGAAATCGTCATCCAAGAGGCCTCCGAATTGGTCGGAACAGACTATATCAACATGGACAAATACCTCCAAGATATAGCACGGGACAAACGCTATTGGGAAAACAAACGACAAAACATCCGACAGAAAGAGAAGCACCTCGAAGAACTGACGGAGAAATACGAGAAGGAACTCAACAGCCTCGCTTCCCAAAAGAAGGAACTTATCCGCGAAGCAAAATCCGAATCCAAACGCTTGGTGGAACAGGCCAACGCCGTCATTGAAAACACCGTCCGAAAGATCAAGGAAGCACAAGCCGAACGAGAGAGTACGAGAGAGGCCCGCAACGAACTGAACGAGTTCAGAGACAAGTTGTTGGAAGAGGGATCCGAGAACGACACCATCAATGCGAAATTGAAGCGTCTGCAACAACGCGAACAACAGAAAAAGGAGAAGAAAGCCCCAATTCCAGTCACCAAGCCGGAGACTGTTTTGAAACCAGGGGACAACGTACGCATCAAAGGACAAAGCAACATCGGAGAACTGATGTCCATCCAAGGCAAAAACGCCGTCGTCGCATTCGGTCTCATCAAATCGAACGTCAAAGTCGATCAATTGGAGCATGTCAGCAAGAACCAAGTCAAACGTGAGAACAATGCGAAGAGTTCCTTCATCTCCACCACCACCGCCGAGGATGTACGTCAACGGAAGCTCAACTTCAAGCGGGAAATAGACGTGAGAGGAATGCGAGGAGACGAAGCCCTGCAAGCCGTCACCTACTTCATCGACGACGCACTCATCGTAGGAGTTGACCAAGTCAGAATCCTTCACGGAACAGGAACCGGCATTCTCCGCCAACTGATTAGAGACTACTTGAAGACCGTACAAGGCGTCTCCACGTTCCACGACGAGCATGTGCAATTCGGCGGAGCGGGCATCACGGTTGTGGAGTTTTGACAAAGACACATATCGGTCGAAAGAAAATGCCGATTTTAGACATTTTTTTTCACTATAAGCACCATCCTTATAGAACAAATTTGTAACTTCGTCAAATCGTAGGTGAATTTTCAAAATTCGCCGATTTAGATAACTAACGTGGTCGTAACATTCAACGTTTTTTGATTCACCCCTACGAATGCCACCATCTTGTCGGGATCCAATCCCTTCACGCCACGGCAAACTGAACTGAATCGATAAAACACATTGGAATTAAACAAGGTCCACCTAAATAAATAGAGGATTTATCATGAAAAGATGTTTAATAGTCATCGACATGCAGAATGATTTCGTGACCGGAACTTTAGCAAACAAAGCAGCCGAAGCGATAATCCCTCTGATTAAAGCAAAAGTCGAAGCATACAAACAAGAAGGAAACTCCGTCTGGTTCACGCGAGACACGCACAAACGGGACAGCTACGCAGAGTCGCAAGAAGGAAGGAAACTTCCTATCGAACACTGCATCAAAGGCACTTGGGGTTGGCAAATCGTCAACGACTTGAAACCATCCCGCAAGCAGAGCAAAATCATCGATAAGCCTACCTTCGGATGGAACAAATGGAAGAAGACGAAGCTGAAATCCTTCCAAGAGGTTGAGTTGGTCGGCACCTGCACTGACATCTGCGTGATCAGCAACGCTTTGGCCATCAAAGCAGCCTTCCCTGAACTCACAGTACGGGTGGATGGAAAATGTTGTGCCGGTTTAACGGAAGAGAAGCACAAAGCGGCGCTTGAAGTCATGAAGTCCTGCCAAGTGGAAGTCGACGAATAGGAACCACACCAAGAAGACCTATGGCTACAATTGAAATCATCGAAGGGGACATCACCCAACTGAATGTAGATGCCATCGTGAATGCGGCTAACTGCTCGCTATTAGGCGGTGGCGGGGTCGATGGTGCCATTCATCGCGCGGCAGGCCCCGAGCTCCTACAAGCTTGCATTCCCCTCGGCGGTTGCAAAACCGGAGAGGCAAAAATCACACCCGGATTCAAGCTTCCAGCTAAGTTTGTAATCCACACACCCGGTCCCATCTATAGAGACGGGAAACACGGGGAACCCGAACTCTTGGAATCCTGCTATAGGAATTGCCTCACACTCGCCGAAGAGAACCATTGCGAGACCATCGCCTTCCCAGCCATCTCCACAGGCGTTTATGGCTACCCATGGGCAGATGCAACAAAAATAGCAATACAGACAGCACTTTCCTTTCCAACCCGAAACATCAAGAAAGTTCTATTTTGCTGTTTCAGCGCCCCTATGACAGAATTATATAAACAAGAGTTGGCTAACAACGTCAAGTCAAACGACTAACAGAATACAGACAAGAAAATCCGGAAGAGCCTGGAGACGAAACCTAAATCTCCAGTTTCTTCCATTAACCTATAAATCAAATCGAATATGGAACAAATCATAAATTCACTTTTGGACACCGACCTATACAAATTCTCCATGGGTCAGGCCATCTTCCATCAATTCAACGACGCAAAGACAACGTGGACATTCACCTGCCGCAACAAGGACGTGAAATTCACTTCCGAGATGGTGGAAGAGATCAAAAGGCAAATCAAACTCTACTGCACCCTCTCGTTCAAGGAAGAGGAGTTGACCTATCTACTGGACAAACAAGCTTGGTTCAAAGAGAGTTACGTCGATTTCTTGAGATATTGGCACCCTCGCTACGAAGATTTTGACATCCGGGAAGAAGGCGATTGCGGACTCTTCATCGAGACTTGCGGAAGCTGGTTCAACACCTCCCAATACGAGACACCCGTCTTAGCCATCGTAAACGAGGTCTATTTCCGTATGAATTTCGATTATGCGACCTTGCTCGACTCTTTCAAAAAACGGACAGAGGAAAAAATAGCGAAATTGAAATCCGGTCAATACGAAATAGGTAACTTCTCCGAATTTGGTATGAGAAGGAGACTCTCCTTCGAGGCTCAAGATTGGATGGTAGGAAAACTGAAGGAGAGCAACCTGCCAGGATTCATCGGAACCTCCAACGTGTTCCTCGCCAAGAAATACGACCTAAAGGCAATGGGTACGATGGCCCACGAGTGGATCATGACGGTAGGACAAGGATACCACGAACACAACCCGGCCTACTCCAACAAGTTCGCCCTCGACGCATGGGTGAAAGAGTATGGCGTACTCAACGGTATCGCCCTCACGGACACCATCACGACAGACTGCTTCCTCAAAGATTTCCGCCTCACCTACTCCAAACTCTTTGACGGAGTAAGACACGACAGCGGAGACCCTTACGAATGGGGAGACAAGATGCTTCGCCACTACCGTGATTTAGGCATCGACCCACTGAATAAAACTTTGCTGTTCAGCGATTCGTTGGATTTTGAGCGTGCATCTGCCATCTACAAATATTTCAACGGAAAGTCCAAAGTGGCATTCGGAATCGGAACCTACCTCTCAAACGACACTTGCGAGAAGGCTCTGAATATCGTGATGAAAGTGACGGAAGCCAACTACAGCCCCGTGGCTAAAATATCAGACACAAAAGGTAAATCCACGTGCAAAGACCCAGCCTATGTAGATTACTTGCAACGTTGCATAGATTGGCGTATGACCCACTAATCCATAGAAGCATAATCCCCCTTGGTTTCCCATCCTGCAAGGTTGGCAACCAAGGGGTTTTTCTTTTTAGCGTACCTGCAAGAATCGGTAAGCCTTTCCTATATAATTTGCAATATCGCCCGCCAACAAACTCTCTTGAGAAATCTCCTCAGCCGCCAAATCACCTGCCAAGCCATGCAGATAGACGCCCAACAGAGCGGCATGTTCCGCCGTATATTTCTGAGCCAAGAGCGAGAGGATAATGCCCGTCAAGGTATCGCCACTGCCCGCTGTCGCCATCCCCGGATTGCCCGACGTATTGAAGAAACAACGTCCGTCTGGCAACGAGACACTGGTGTTCGCCCCCTTCAAGACGATAATCAGCCCATACTCCTGCGAGAGACGTATCTGTTTTTCCAATCGGTCATACCCCGAAACGGAATCACCGGCAAGGCGGTCGAACTCTTTCGGATGGGGCGTGATTATGGTATTCTTAGGAAGACGAGAAAGCCAACCCTCCTCCGCCACGATATTGAGGGCGTCTGCATCCATCACCAACGGGAGACGTACATTTTCTATCAAATCGGACAAAGCTTTATGCGTCTGCGCCTTTCGTCCTAATCCAGGGCCGACCCCCACGGCATTGAAACGGGAAGCATCAGGAAATTCACTAAACGCCTCTTCATTCTTATCTAACGAAGCAATAGCCTCAGGGATAGTCATTTGTAACACATCACAGCAACGAGAAGGGACATGGACTGTCAGCAATCCGCACCCCGTACGCAAAGCCGCCTTCGCACCCAACAATGCAGCACCAACCATTCCATAGGAACCTGCCACCAACAAAGCATGTCCATAGGTTCCCTTGTGCGAAAACTTCGTCCTTCGATGCAAAATCTGCATCGCCTCCTCCTTTCCAAAGAGGAAATAGGAAGAGGGTATCTCCTCCATTCCCTTGGGGTGCAACTGAATATCAAGCACATGCACGTCCCCTACATAAGGAGCATTTTCGTAAAGTAAGAAAGCTATTTTAGGAAATTGGAATGTATAGGTGACCGAGGCACGGACGATGGATTCTGCCCGATTGGTCCGATTATCCTCTCCAAACAAACCAGAAGGGATATCTATCGCAAAAACCGTTGCCCCGCTCTCGTTGATTCGCCGAACCACCTCCGCATAAAAGCCTTCCAACGGTCGATTGAGGCCTGAACCGAACAAACCGTCCAACACACAATCCGTTGACTCAAGGATGAAATTCTCCAACGAGTTTTCGTCGATCAAGTGAACCTCAACCCCTTGGGATTCCAACTCCGACTTGGCCGCCAAGCAATCTGCCGAATAGCGACCATTCGTCGAAAAGAGGTATGTCTCCAATCGGAAACCTACCATAGCCAACATCCGAGCAACGACCAACGCATCGCCTCCATTGTTTCCTGGGCCAGCGACCACCCGAACGAAGGCATCACGATCCAACTCATGCAACAATTCATTAAACAGAGCCGACGAAGCACGCTTCATCAAGTCAAACGAAGCGATAGGTTCATGCGCTATCGTATAGGCATCCAACTCTTTTATCTGATTAGTTCTAAATATCTTCATGTCTATCCGTTAAAGAAAGAGGTTTCTTGTTCCAATCCACACACTCGCGTACCCGTAGATCGGCATAGGGAGAACCATCAAAAACCGTTTGTTGATTCTGCATTCCAAACTCCGTACCATAATAAAGGATGAAAGGCTTGCCCCATTTTCGGGAAAAAGCAATCGCCTTACGCATCAACTCGACATTGCCATGGCAACAAAAGAGCAGGCGGTCCATATCGTGGTTATCCAAGAAAAGAATCAGTTTGAAATCAGCAGGACAGAGAGAAAAATGGTGTCGAATCTTCTTTTCCAACACTCGATTCCCTTCCAACTTCATTCCATGCCATATCGCATCTATCAAGATATTACGATACTCAAAATCGAGCACGCCATCCAACACCCCCACATAGTCACGTTGCAGATCCTCCTGAGAGAAACCCAAGAGACGCTTCCACCACTCATGCTTCAAATGGATGGTTGAATAAAGCTTTTTTTGTATGCCAGCCCCCCAGACTTCGCCAAAGAAGACTTTATCAGGAAACTCCGACTTCATCTCCTTCATGAACCGCTTCCAAAAACGGAAAGAAGGGCCAATCGCATGGTCAATGCGCAAGCCATCAAAGCCGACCCTGCACCAATAGCGCGCCACGTCAATCATATACTGACAAGCTGGCGAATAGTTCAAATTCAGTTTGGGCAACTCGACCACATCCAAAAAGCATTTATAGCCCGACTTCCGCCAATAAAACCACGGACGGTAGGGCGAATCGGGATTCTCCTTCGCATCCAAGAAAAAAGGGTGCGTGAAATGGCAATGGTTAGGGACGAAGTCGGCATAGATTTTCATGCCACGGGAATGAACGTCAGCTATCAGGCTCTGCAAGTCGGACAAAGTTCCGAAATGTGGATCCACGTTCATATAGTCCGTCGTATGGTAGCCATGGTAATTGGCCGAGACGCAAACAGGGGTAAGCAAGAGTGCCGTCGCCCCTATACGTTGGATATGGTCCAGATGCTCGGAGATGCCACGCAACGTTCCCCCTAAAAAACGGTTTTCGTTCTTCAAGGAAGGATCGCCCGTAAAGCGATCGACCATGATATGATATATGAATTCATCTTTGTCCATACAAAAATCAGCCCCCAAACGCCCCAACTTTTAATTCTCAATTCTTAACTCTTAATTCTTAATTTTCTTAAAGAGTTCCTTCGTCTTCCGAAAGAGGTTCCAACCCGAATCGGAGTTCTCCTCCTCAGCCTCGTCGGCAGCCTCATCCTTGTCCGAACCCCGCAAATAGGATTTCGCCGCTCCCGTCAACTTTACGGAAGGCTTCAGCTTCTCATACTGCGATTCGGTGATGATCTGGTTGTCGAGCATACGCTTCCCGACGATATTGTAATGGCCCTCCACATAGGAGCGCAACTCGTTATGCTCATCAAACATCCAATAAAACTTCTTAGGTCGAGGAATGACGCAAGCCATAAAAATAGCCTCTTCTGGAGTCAACTTAGAGACATCCTTATCGAAATAGAAGCGAGACGCCTCATTCGCACCATAAATGCCAGGGCCCCACTCGATGATGTTCAGATAAATCTCCAACATCCGCGACTTAGGAGCCAAACGATTATTCTCTACCAGCCAGACAATCAACGCCTCCTCCAACTTTCGGGTGAGTGTCTTATCCCTACTAAGATACAAGTTCTTAATCAATTGCATTGAAATCGTGCTACCTCCACGGGCAAATCGTCCCTCCTTGATGTTCTGGATGATGGAAGCCGTCAGAGCCGTTTCCAAGAAACCTTTATGTCCGAAAAAGGCACCATCCTCCGAATACATGACGGCCGACTTCAAATAAGGCGAGATTTGGTCGATGGTACGAAAATCAGGATTCGTCTCCCCCACCTCAAAACTTCTGACCAAAGCTCCGTTCTCATAGGCGGAATAGACGAAAGGCTCGTTCATCAATGTGAAATTCGTCTTTCCATATCGTTCAATCTTAAAATCACGCTTCCCCATGAAGGAGTGGAACTTCAGGCTGTCCACTTCGGCCATGTCCAAATCAAAATCCAAATCATAGGAGAGTTCGCCCTTCGTCACGATACCTTCCAAATTTCGGAACAAGCCATCGGGCAACGAGGCAAAAAGCTGCTGCGAAGGGAAAAAATCCTTGTGGATGGAGAGGCGCACTTTCAGATCCGGACGGAACGCCACCCTGATATAGGGAGAAAACTGCAATTGGTTGACCGTGACCAAAGAGGCACTGTCCAGCTTCACCTCGTCGGAATAAACATTCAAAAGATAGTCTATTCCCCCCGACGGGAAAGAGACCAACGTATCGGACAATTTCGGATGTTTTAGGCACAAATGCGTAAAATTCAATTTTCCATCCATCTGCAAACGCTCCTCCTCGTCCGCCTTCTCACGGAAACGGAAACAGAGCGAGTCAAAAGCGACCTCCACCCCAAACTTCGCCATAAGGAGCGGCATACGGAGTTGGCTCCCATCAGAAGAGGAGACACGGCAATCCAACGAACGGTCTTCATTGGAGAAAGAACCCGACAAGAGGAAATTTTGAGAATCCCCGTCCTCGTCCACCAACACCTGCGTACTGTAATTCTTGTCCACAATGGAGAGTTCCGGCAGATAGGCACGCAAAGAGGTGCTGTCCTTCTGCAAAGAGACATTCATATTCTCCACATGAATCCGATCGGGCACCACCCGAAAAAAGAGCGAGAGCACTTTCGAAATCCGTCCCGCATAACCACCCTTGGTAGCCGCAGAAGGCTCTACCGCCAAAGAATCCGCCAAGGCATCTCCAGCCACCTTATGGGAATGAAGCAACACATCGAAATTGCGGACACCTGCCGTATCGACCAACCGCAAATCCACCTCCGCCAAACGCAGACGGTTCAGGACCAACGAGCGGCGCAAGAGATTCATCAGGCTCACCTTCGCCTCCGCCTTGCCCAAACGTACCAACGTATCCCCTGGCGAGGGCATGACACAGAGCCCCGTAAGCTGAAGATTGCGCACTCCTTCCAGATTGACCTGCTGGAAATCGATGGAGAGATTCCGCTCCGCCTCCACCTTAGTCAACTTTGCACGCAAATAATTCTCCAACAACGAATTACGCTGCCAGTACAAGACGCACACTGCCCCAATCAGCAAAAAGGCCAAAAGAGAAAGAACCTTAAAAATTTTACGCTTCATTCCAAATCGGTTTTATGAAAACTCAAAAACTTAAACAGTCTTTAAATACAAATATAGAGAGCTCAAACCTAATCATCAACAAATCACGGATTTTTTATTCCTTGGCTTCACGGCAACGACTACGAATAGGGCGCCCAGAGGGGACGAGCGGTGCGTTGAACCGTAGAAACGAGGTGCAGCCCTACAATGTTTGGCGTGTGGAGAAATGTCAATTAATCGCCTTCAATAACATATCTTAATAGCCTAAATCCAAATCTTATTCTTTTTTTGCCTATCTTTGCTAATCGATAAAAACAGACCAACAATAAAATGATTTCTGTCGACAAACTTTCTGTAGAATTTAGTGGACTTACACTTTTCAATGATATTTCATTCGTTGTCAATCAACGAGATAGAATTGCACTCGTAGGAAAAAACGGAGCGGGAAAATCCACCTTGCTTAAGATTTTCGCAGGTATTCAACCGCCCACACGAGGTACGATTTCCATTCCCAAGGAGGTAACCGTCGGCTACCTGCCCCAACACATGATACACAACGATGGGGCAACGGTTATGGAAGAGGCTGAGAAAGCCTTCAGCCACCTCTTCCGTCTTCAAGACGAAATCAACAAAATGGGAGAAGAATTGGCTGTCCGTACCGACTACGAATCAGAAAGTTACCACAACCTCATCGACAAGCTCACCCATGCCAACGAGCAGTTGGTCATCATGGGAATAAATAGTTATAAAGGCGAGATAGAGAAGACACTGTTAGGACTCGGATTTGAACGCAACGACTTCACCCGACAAACCAGCGAATTCAGCGGAGGCTGGAGAATGCGTATCGAATTGGCAAAAATCTTGTTGAAGCACCCTGACGTGCTGCTGCTCGACGAGCCGACCAACCACCTCGACATCGAGTCCATCCAATGGTTGGAGAACTTCCTTGCCAACAGCGGTAGTGCCGTGATATTGGTCTCCCACGACCGCGCCTTCATCGATGCCGTCACCAACCGGACCATCGAAATCTCACTGGGCAAGATATACGACTACAAGGTATCCTACTCCAAATACGTGGAACTCCGCAAGGAACGCAGGGAACAACAACTCCGCGCCTACGAGAACCAACAGAAACAGATTCAGGACACGGAGGAGTTCATCGAACGCTTCCGCTACAAAGCCACGAAGGCCGTGCAAGTCCAGTCCCGCATCAAGCAATTGGAGAAGATTGACAGAATCGAAGTGGACGAAGAAGACAACTCCTGCCTCCACCTGAAATTCCCGCCTGCCCCCCACTCCGGCTCCATCACCATCGAGGCAGAACACCTCACAAAAAAATATGGAGAGAAGACGGTGCTCGACGACGTGGACCTCATCATCGCAAGAGGTCAGAAAGTAGCATTCGTAGGAAAGAACGGCGAAGGTAAATCCACTTTCGTGAAATGTATCATGGACGAAATCGAGTACCAAGGGAAACTCAAACTGGGGCACCTGGTCAAAATCGGCTATTTCGCCCAAAACCAAGCCTCCCTGCTCGACGAAAACCGTACGGTCTTCCAGACCATCGACGATGTGGCCACGGGCGACATCCGCACGAAGATCAACGACATATTGGGCGCCTTCATGTTCGGAGGCGAGGCTTCTGAGAAGAAAGTGAAAGTGCTTTCCGGTGGCGAACGGACTCGTTTGGCGATGATCCGCCTGCTGCTCGAGCCCGTCAACTTCCTCGTCCTCGACGAGCCGACCAACCACCTCGACATGCGTTCGAAGGATGTCCTGAAAGAGGCCATCAAAGCCTTCGACGGAACGGTGATTGTCGTATCGCACGACCGTGAATTCCTCGACGGATTGGTGGAGAAGACCTACGAATTCACCAACCACAAAATCGTGGAACACATCGGAGGCATCTACGATTTCCTTCAGGCCAAGAAATTGGAGTCGCTCAAAGAGTTGGACACCAGCGTCAACAAAAAGGAGGAGGCTGCTCCAAAGAGCAACAACGACAACAAACTCTCCTACGAGGCCCGCAAAGAGGCTGCCAAGAAAATCAAAAAGGCAGAACGAAACGTCGAGGAGGCAGAAAAGGCCATCAACGCCATCGAGACCCGCATCAAGGAGATAGAAGAGGAACTCAGCAAACCCGAGAACGCCTCCGACTCAAAACTCTGCGAGGAATACCAGAAGCGACAGCACGAGTTGGAACAGAAGATGTATGAATGGGAACTGCTCTCCGAAGAGTTGGAAGAGTTGAGGAAAAACGCCCAATAAGAGAGAAACGAAAAACAAGAATATATAACAAGAGGTTTTCCATGGAGCCGTAAGCGGAAATGGACGGACACTCACAAAATAAGGACATCATGAAGGAAAACGAAATGATATTTGGCATCAGAGCCATCATCGAAGCCATCGAGGCAGGTAAAGAGATCGACAAGATTATCATCAAGAAAGATATGCAAAGCGACTTGTCGCACGAACTCTTCATGGCACTTCGGAACCATGACTTCATCCAAGTGCAGCGAGTACCCATCGAACGCATCAACCGCTACACACGGAAGAACCACCAAGGCGCCATCGCCTTCATCAGCCAAACGACCTACCAACACATCGACCAACTCATCCCTACGCTTTACGAAGAGGGAAAGAGCCCGTTCGTTGTCGTCCTGGATGGCGTGACGGATGTCCGCAACTTTGGAGCCATCGCCCGCACCTGCGAATGTGCTGGCGTAGATGCGCTCGTCATCCCCGCTAAAGGTGGCGCAACGGTCAATGCCGATGCCATCAAGACCTCAGCAGGAGCACTCCACACGCTCCCTGTCTGCAAGGAATCCAACTTGGTGGAGACCATCAAATTCCTAAAGAACAGCGGACTACGTGTCATCGCTGCCACAGAAAAGGCGGAGAAAGTCTACTCCCAGACCAACCTGAACGCTCCTATCGCCCTTGTGTTGGGAGCCGAAGACTCCGGTATTTCACCAGAAGTATTGAGGATATGCGATGAGATGGTGAAAATTCCGATTATGGGAAAGATTTCATCCCTCAACGTCTCCGTTGCCGCCGGCGTATTCATCTACGAAATACTCCGACAGAACCAAACCCAAGACTAAAAATCACACAATAAAACAAAAAACAATGGAAATTCTTTACGAAGACAACCATGTAATCGTTGTCAACAAAGCGAGCTCAGAAATTGTGCAAGCCGACAAGTCGGGTGACATTCCTCTCAGCGAGATGGTAAAGGAGTACCTAAAAGAGAAGTACCAAAAGCCAGGGAACGTCTTCTTGGGCATCACCCACCGCATAGACCGACCAGTCAGCGGTGCCGTCCTCTTTGCCAAGACCAGCAAGGCCCTGACTCGACTAAACGACATGTTCCGGTACCACAGCAACCTGAAAAAGCAATACTGGGCCATTGTCAAAAATTTGCCGCCGCAAGACGAGATGACCTTGGTCCACTACCTCACCCGCAACGAACGTCTGAACAAGACCTTCGCCAGCGAGGAACGCACGGAAGGATCCAAGAAATCCATTTTGTCATTCCGACGCATTGCCGACTCGGACAACTACCATCTGTTGGAGATTGACTTGAAGACAGGAAGGCACCACCAGATCAGGTGCCAGCTCTCCACCATCGGTTGCCCTATCAAAGGCGACACGAAATATGGTTTTCCGAGAAGCAACACGGACGGCGGCATATCGCTCCACGCCCGTTACTTGGAGTTCATCCACCCAGTCTCCAAAAAATTGATTGGTGTGGAGGCGCCTCTCCCCAACGATATCCTATGGGATGAATTTGCGCGCATCCTGGATGTCAATCCTGACGGAGGCATCTTCGTGATGGAACCTGAGGAATACGAACAAATCGAGCGGGAACGCGCCGAGGAAATGAAAAAATTAGGGATGTGAATCACATCCCTTTTTTTTGCACTTGCCCATGTCCCTGATCTTCTCCAGACGGTAGGGCTCACTCCTCCATAGATCCGACGTTCTGCATGACACAACAGCACCCGCAGCCGATGCGGTTGTGGTACGACTTCTTTTGCGGAAATACCTCTAAAGTGTTCTAATACTTGATTTTAGCAACTTCTGGCTCCGACATCTTCTCTGTGATTGGGTGCACGATATATTCATACTCGTGACCTACAAAAACATTTTTGTCATAAATACCGTATTCATACCCATTAACCGTCTGTATGAGTTTTGATGGACCTCCATTATCGGTACGGAATACACGAACACTGCTTACGCGGCATCCACATGTTTTCCAGTCCACAAACACGCCTCCTTTGTTAACGTCTTTTGTCAGCTTCAGGTCTTTCAGACAGTGGCGTCGCAAAATCTTGGTATGGTAAGGTACCATGTCGGTCTGACTCATATTGTCACTCTCGTCATAGACTTTGATGCTGTAGGCAACCCTTTCGCCCATGAACGGGAACGAATCAATATATGCTTGAGAAGAGTTTTTTGCATTCCACGTTTGAAGGAGCACCCAATTCTCCTCCGATTCCAACATACGATACAATTCAATCTTAGCCACATCGACACTTGGACTATCATACCAAGTCAAAGACAACACATTATTATCATCTTGACCAACTTTGTCGAAGACAGCCTTCGCTGGTGGAATTGTATCTGGCTTCATCAGTTTGATGAAAGGTGTTAACTTACTATAACCGTAGTTATCGCCAACAGCCTGCACCTTATAGTAAATATCGTTAGTCAATGATCCTAAGTACAATTTTCTGGTGTACATTGGAGACTTCAAGAAGGTGTCTGTACAACAGAGGAACTGCTCTGTAGTATCGTTTGCCACATAAACACGGTAACCGCGGATTTTGGGTTCCGGATTCGGATTCCAAGTAAGTGTCACAACACCCAACGAGTCAATGACACCCTTCAAACCTGTCGGTACAGACGGTGGCAATGTATCAGATGGATACTTATACACGATATTACTGTATGCGATTTGACCGTTCTCGCCGTGAGCCGCTACCCTATAGTAGTTATTGGGTAATGGTTTCTTATCCGTAAATGTCCTTACATTAGGAGCCAATGGTTTAGAGATAGCCAAGAAGGTGTCTCTTGCCGACACATGCAATCTTTCTGCACGCTCAAGCACAAATGACTTGACGGTTTGTTTGTCTGGATTTTCGACCTCCCATTCAATGACACATTCCGCATCTTTGTTGAAATCGAGATTTGTAAGAATGGGCCTAACCGTATAAGGATCCACACACATTTCAGATACCTCATTTGAAGGATCGCCTAAGAAACCGAATCCACTCATACCCTTCACCCTATAATAGTAGCGCTTGCCACATTCAGGAAGCGAATCACCAATCGCACAAGTGTCCTTATCACGTTCTGACGTTTGGACGTGTACAATTGGGCGACGGTTGACCTTCTTGAAATGGATACCGTCCTCGCTTCGTTCCAATTGGTAACCAGAGTAAGACTCTTCCAATTCCGAAGAGACAGGCCATTTCAAACGAACCGACCTATCCGAACGAGAAATCTGAATTGTGGACATTGGCTTTAACTTTGTCCTATGATTCGTAACAAGACCAACCACCTCACTTTTCACCTTTACACTCTTATCTGCTGGTAACACCCGATACTCGTAAGTCTGTTGTGAACGTGTCATCTCATCCATAAAGTTTACGGCCGCCAATCTCGACAGATCAACGCTAAACTCAGTAGAGAGCATCATCATACCATAGAGGAAGTTCTTACTCTCTCCCTGAATCTGTTTGTAATAGTTTTGAAGCGCCTTGACTGAATCGGGTTCAGTAGCACGCAAACGGTTGATAAGTTCGTCCTTGTAAAGGATGTACTTAAACAAGCCCGCATTATTCTCCTTGCGCTCTAATTCTTCAAACTCATTTAAAGATCCAATTCCTACCTCTCCCAAAATTTGCCAACCTTCCGCATCGCCTACTTGACGTCTTTCAACGACAAAACCTTTTTTAGCACACTTCTCATAAGTGTCAAAGTCTTGCGGATACCAACGGAGCAACACATGATTACCTGTATAGAACACTCGCAATTTGATGTCATAATCCTCTTGGGCAAATATGTTCTGACACATACTTGCCAACACGAAAAGGATTATGTAGAAATACTTATTAGTCATATCTTAGATTTTCAATTTTTTTGTCTTCACCAATTTTCACTCTTAACTTGGCTGTTGTTTTAATGATACGTGCCACTTTCACATAGAAAGACATAAGGGCTTCTCCCTTTACCGGAGCTGGCGCTTCACCCATGAATCCAGCAAACGCATTCGCCTCTATCACATCCCATTCATGGCGGAAGAATTTGACTCCCAAGTCAACGGCTACATAACCGTATATTGAACCAGAACCACGCCATTTGTATTCCTTATCTTCATAGGTGTATGTACACTTTCTAATGAGAAGATCCGTACCACCTTCAAACCCAAACTCGGCAAAGATAAGAGGGAAATCGTCAAATTTCAAATGCGCCTTCGTATTCAAAGCGAATGCCATACCCTTGGCGGCCTTCATGCTTTCCGTTGAAGAAGAGCGGTCAACCATAGTGAATCTCTCGTTCATGTCTTTCGAGAGCGGCTGCAGTTGGGCGCTTGGTAGCACACCCGTCATGAAGTAAGTCTTTGCTTGAGCGAATCCATCTAGCAAGGTAAGAGTTGCCGGATCGGTATCCGTTCCTATGCGGAAATACCATTCGTCTTTATCGATCAACATATTAACGGATGCACGGCCTTTCAACAAATTACCGTCTTTACCAATTTCGGCATTTATCCTTGAGTCGAGCCAGAAGTATTTACTGGTATGGTTATACTCCATACAAGCCCAGCCAAAGACGGTTCCGTTCTTCGCATCGCCACCCATACTACCTGTACGAGTCTCTCCACCACCAAGGTTATCGGTTCCTTCTAAATAGCCTTTCAGGTTACTCAAGACTTTGTTTTCGCTATACAGTTCCGACGTCATATTCTTATCATAGTCGTTCAACTGTTTAAGCCCTCCCTCCACAGTTGTGAGGAATTTTGGCGTAGGACAAATCATGGTAAACTCACCGCCTAGGGTAATCCTATCTAAAGCGCCACAGCTGGCGAACGACATGTTCAATTCCGCATTGACTGTGGCAAGCGCATCGTTACCAAAGTTCATGCCCGCTCCTAATATAATACCGAATTTAACTTGGTCAGTCGGCACATAGTTCGCCACATTGGCAAACATAAAGGAAGGTGCGGCATCCGGATTCTATGTTGCCTTAATATTCTTAATATCCTTTCCGAATTGTGTATGTTTGGCATCGTGCATGTGGTAATAAGCACCACCAGTGAGCGCCCTTAATTTGGCAGATGCAAAAATTGGTATACCCGGGTTGAACGAGCAGTTAGCCTTTGTAAACCAATACTTCAAAGTTTCACCATTTTTATTTACCCTACCGAAACATGCCTGCACGTTGGCTGCAATATCCAACGGATTCAACTTGAAGTCGACAATACCTTTAAAGCCTTTTCCGAAGTCTGGATCGTCTTTATAAAGGTCCACGTTACCCTTCAGAGAGAAGGCTGGGAAATCCATATTAATAGCGATGTTGTTTACATCGATGCCTGCAAAGTGCCATCTAGGATCACCAGAGGCATCCTTCAGTTTGCCGTAGTACGACTTGAACCGGGCACCCAACCTCGGACAAATACCGAAACCGCCGTCATCTGGTACCAATTCTATATACGACCTCATATCAAGTCCACCATACGATTGTTCGCCCTCTTGAAGACTTTTGTTCATGGCAAACCTTCCATTGGTCCAATGTAAAGAGTCAATAACCAGCGTCATTCCTAAGAACCTTGCCTGCGCCTTTCCTTTAAGCGCCAGACTCTTAATCGAAACTTTAGGGGCAACATTGGTTATATGCAGGTCCTCGAACGCCACCCCGTCGAATTGGCAGTCGAAACCGAACATCGAACTACCCTTAATCGCCGATGCCGCACTGGAATTAATGTCGAGCGACCCGTTCAATGTCAGGTCGAAACGCAACTTTGGCAATTTTTCGTTTACAGTCTCACCCGTATTGTCATCTCCTACCGAAACCACCGTTTTCTTATAGTTTGTCAGCGAAATGCCCGTACCCGGATTAACCGTAATGGTAGCCAATTCGGTAAAAGGAACCTTATACTTTTTAGCAATATTGACACTCGCCTTGGCATCGAAATAATACTCATCATTTTCTTTTGAGTAGTCGATACGACCATCGATTTCGAATTTAAGGATTTTGCTTGCCTCTTCTTTTCGCAACTGTTCTTCACTGGTAGCGGTCGAAGCATTATTTGCCGAGCCTTCTTCTACCTCGCGCAGGAATGGAATTGCGGCCGAGCCTTTCAACGAAGCCGACATAAACTCGTTCTGGTACACTTCTGCCGTAATCTCATCCAACGCAATTCTGGCACCGGAATTACCCAACCCCTTGTTTATGATGTTCGTCACTTTGGCCTTCGCCGTAAAGCCGTAATCGTCAATAAAGACATCATAGACGCTGGCTTCCGGGAATTCGTCCGTATCGTTTAGCTTAAAGTCTTCCGGAAAATGGCAGTCCACCTCCTTTATGTAAACACCCGTCCAGGAATCTTCGTCTAGGCCTTCAGCCATATAGCCCTCCGGCAGTTTGAAGCCAGGAGCGTTACGGGCGGTACTGAAGTCAAAAATAGACTCATGCACTTCCCATACGAAGTTTTTCGCATTCTTCGCACGGAACGGATGGTTGAAACAGATAGCCACACAAGGGCCGTGGCTCATGGCAATGTTGAAGTAAGCCTTAACCGTTTTTTTCTCATCCTTTAGCGGAATCCAAGCCTTACGCTTCTCGTATTCGTCGTACGTCGCTTTCTCAATCTCGCCATTCTCCTTCTTTATATCGGCTTTTTCATCCGCGATATCGCTTTCCTCCATCGGAACCAGCAGTTTGCGCTTGAAATCGAGGTAACCGTTCAGTTTGAAGTCGGTAATGCCATCACAGTTGAATTCAATGTAGGAACGCTCTCCTTCATGCGCCACACAGTTACCATCGGTCTTATCGGAAGGCACATCTATAAAGACCAAATCAATCTTGTTCTTAACAAAAGGGATGCGGTATTCGTCCTTTCCTGTGCTCTGAATATCCAAATAGATACGCGACTTTACAGAAGGATCTCCTTTTTGGAATTGGACATCTCCTGCAAATGCAATTTTGTGGCTACCGTCCGATTGTTCGGGAAGAATGGGCAATGCAACCTCCACAAACATTCTACCCTTCGTGTAGCAGTTAGCCATATCTTGGGGATCACGTCTATAGCTAATGGAATCCATCTTTACGGAGAAATAGAAGCCATCAACAGGTTCACCTTTCAGACCAATAGGGGCATTGAAACCATACCCGAAATCGATAAGGTCTTGTGCCTTTTCAAGCAAACCGCCAGCCTGACTAATCAGTCCGTCAAGCTGTTGCGACATTCCATCATTTTGCAGGAAATTGTTGAGGCCGCTCTTTAGGACTTCCGATTTAAAGTTCTTGATGTAGTTTTTGGCATCCGACATCAAAATCGCCAAATCTTCCGGTTTAATATTGGGATCTTTCAGCCCCTCCTGCAACTTTTTCAAAGGAGAATCGGCTCCATTCAACGCCTCATCAATCATTCTA
Organism: Paludibacteraceae bacterium; assembly: GCA_017961765.1. Lineage (GTDB taxonomy): Bacteria > Bacteroidota > Bacteroidia > Bacteroidales > Paludibacteraceae > RGIG10190. Next base: position 20,531 of record JAGCWQ010000179.1, read on the forward strand.
TTCAATTCATTGCCAGCACCAGATAGTGAAGAACTGGCACCTCCGTTTTTAAGCGAACTAAAGAACGATGTTGCGTCTGTATAAAATTCTTCTCCGCCTTTTTTGATCTCTGTGATGCTCTCTTGCGCCATTATTGATGGCGCAAAAAGCACGAATAAGGCTAAAATTTGAAAAATCTTTTTAAATATCATATATATTCAATTAGAGTCAATCTTGTGTTAATCAATTACAAAGTATACCGTTGAATAACATTATTATTATAGTTAAATTCAATGCAAGAGCAGTTGAACACAGTTGCTGTCTGTCCTGTCGTTTGATGTATCAATTTCCCACGAACTTGTAAGTCGCCAACCAGCGCCGTCTCTGCACCCAACATTATGGTGCAGAGGATAATGGTTGATATTTTGAATTTGGTGAACATATATTTGCATCACGACTAAAATATATTTATACTTTTTAAATTATTATACTATTTATCAATAGTACTTAACATAATTAACAATGTTGTATTAGGATAACTAACACATTTAGGATTTATGTATGATTTAAAGAAACATTCTCTAAAGTTTGAATCTGTTGTGAGTCCTTTTGCTTCTAGTTCTCCTTTATATAGCTCATATAAAAACCACTCTAACACACTCAATGTATTATTCTGAGAAGATGTTACTGAATTCATTATATTAGTAGTAAATATGATTGCCTTTTCCAAACCATCTTTACGATCTGCTATAAATGAAGACGCAATGAGAGGTTTAACAGTTTCCCTTATAATTTCTTCAGAATTATTTTCTTTTTCATTAAGTACGTCTACAAAATGACCTATATAGTTTTTAGCATTGGCTGATCCATTGTTTACAGCTGTTTTCCTCTGTATCTGCTCTTCCATTAAATGAGAATGAAGAGTTGACTTAATCTTAGTAGGAGGAGTAGTCTTATTTGTTTCACCTAAAGTTTGGCGCGTTATATATATTAATCTATATAATGCATCTTCTGAGAAAAACTCATCAATAGGCTCAACATCACCATTTCCTTTAATAATTTCGTCTACTATACAATCTTCATAATGTATTACCTTCCATTGATTTTGTTTTGCTTTTTCAATGTCCATTTCGCAGGAGATAAAACTATTAATATCATTCTTTTTTGATAATCTAATTATAAACAAATCTTTTACGATATTTCCCTCTGCGCCGACATAAGCATCAATAGAATATGTATAGTCATCTATTTTTTTCCATGGTCCTGCACACTTTGGAATTTTATTGTGACATTCAAAGTCTATACGTTTTTGGTTAGCCTTTGTTTGTGCTTCTTGTTCTGAATAGGCAGTGCCAGGGAAGAAGTTTGTACCAGAACAATCGTCATATTTTGTTATTGGAGTTGGTTCTGGTTTTGGATCCGGTTCTGGATCTGGAGTTATAGGGATAAGACAACTACAAGTTCTTCTCATCGTTTTTAATTCCTGTTTAGATATATCATTGGGATCATACTGATAATACGAAATCTCGTATTCAAACCATTCATTATCACAAGATGGTTCAAGTGTATATTTGAACATATCATAATTTGCACGGCCTTGCAGACGTGTAAACTTATTGCCTGTACCCCCATTTATAACAGCATCCTTTATTTTTTCCCATCCTGTAACACCAGCTTCAAATTCACTTTTAATAGGAATCTGCATCTGTTTATTAACATTACCATCCCTATCAGGAATAGCATCTGTATTATATTCTGTCGAACCGTTTTTCCCGACAACGACAAGCTTTTCTATACCATTATTTCTTCTACCCTTTGCTGTATGACTTTCTATTATTATACCAGCACCCTTACATGTTGCTTTCAAATTTTCATCATAACCTTCATCAAATAAAAAATCACACAAATCAATCTCAATTCTTGGCCAAGTAGTCGATGATAATTTTTGACCAGCAAAATCAAAAGCTCCTACTATACCAGAAGTAAGCATATCTACCATATTTTTTTCTTTTTGCTTCTCTAAATATTTGTTATACGCTTCAATATTCTTTTTTCCATTTGACTTTTGCTCTTCTGTTAATGTGAAAGAATTTACAGCATCTGAGATAATATTGGTCCAATCTATAGCTGTTCTTGCTGCATTGTAAACTTGTCCATAACCTGGCACCTTTTTTAAAGCTTCATCTGCAATTGGCCATACAACGTTTTGTACACATTCTCGACAAAAATTTTCAGGGGTCAACTGGCCTTGCTGATCTTTTGTGTAACAATCTGAAGCCGCTTTTACTAAATCAGCATAAAGACCATATGGATTATCGATTCCTACCATTTCACAATAACAACCAAAGGCAGTTGATGTATTTGAGAATGAAAAAGCACCTACAGCAAGAATCATTTGGATTGGATCTTTAGTAAATTCAACCCCGACAAACTCTTTATTTAACTCTGCTTCTACTACCGTTCTAACATTTTCAGGTTTAAATTCCGCTGGGTCTCCATAAAAAGAGTTTTTTAACGTATTTGTAACATTTTGAACGAATGTAGTAATTATACCAGCACATTCTGTAGAGAACTCCCCGTCCTCAACATCATCCAAAAGTTTAAACACGTGACCGTTAAATCTCTCCATATTGTTCCATTGGAAGTATTTTGAGAGGTAACGCTCGTCGTTATGAGCCACATAGTCCATTAAGTTTTCTTTAACATCACCCTCTGTAACGCCTGCATAGGCGAAGGTGTGTTGCAAACCAAAGAGACCGTGGCACAACTCATGCGCCATAATATCCGACTGTACATTGGCAAAATTATCACCAAGGAAGATGAACCCTACCGAGTTTGAGCGTGGCATATAGCCCTGCAAGCCCTCTTTCTGCGCTTGTGTCAACAGGAAGAGGCAGGCCTGGTACTCGTCACGCTTGCCGACTTCCAAACCGTATGCCTTGCGCAAAGCCTTCATCTCTTCGGTTTCCTTGGTCCACTCGCTATTGTCCTCGCTAACATTAAAGCCGGTGTTAGGGTCAATGTCCTTATATTCGAAGGCCCCGTCCACCACAAGTTCAAACTGTCGGCCCAAAGGCGCAAAACGCTGATTGATGATGTCGTTCGCAGCAGAGACTTTTGTCTTTAAATCGTCGATGTTCAAATTGTTGTCTGTGGCATTCTGAACCACAGGCACCAACATCACCTTTATTTTCTTCGATGAGAGCATGTAAATCTGTGCGCTACCGTAGGTTACGGCTTCACACTCCTCACAATCGTTGCTGTTCTTGTTCGAATCGTTGTCGCTGCTGGCAGAGTTGCCGTTGGTTCCAGCATTTGTATCTGTATTGGTGGCGTTGCCGTCTTTACTGTCACTATTGTTGCCGTCAGAACAATCTTTCTTCTTAGCCTTCGAACGTGCCACAATCTGCAAAGACCTGGTAGGCTGACCACCATAAATCCTCACCTTGAAATATCCATTTTCATAGCTTTTCTCAAGCAAGGCAATGCTATTTTGTGAAATCAAATAGAATTCAACATCATCTGGATCAACACTTCCTCCTTCGAAATAAGCCTTGATATACTTCGTCTCTCCTTGCACCATCGAAATCCATGGTTGGATGTAATCACTACCTGATGAGATATAACCATTAAGGATATTCTCGGCAGTAAACGGCTTGGCCTCCTTATCTATATATGGACTATAGCCATCATTAAGGGTAGCGTCCACATCGAAACGTAAATAGATGCCAGCATCATTAAGTGCGCCCCTATATTGAAGTGGGCAATACTCTCTTTTGTTCAAACACTTTGCCACTTTTTCAGGGGTTCCCCCACCCATAGGCACGGCATAAAGATCACCAGTCGATTTCTCATGAACAATTTGTCCATTAAAAACGTCACCCTTAATATCTTCTTTCTTATCCACCTCTTTTGTATAGACTTCTCTTTGCTTTGCAGCCGCATCCGAGCCTGCTTTGAAATCTACTAGTTCGTTCAAATCAAAATAGAGATTGGTAGCCGGATCAGACACCACCTTGATTTCACCCTCACAAAGGTAACCATCGCTATTGATCTTAATTTTTTCGAATTCGACATTAAGACCAGTCAATGGCATAACATCAGGAAGCATGTTTTTCAACCAAGCGGGAGTGATAATACCAGCGCCCGTAAAGGCATCACCTTCCAATTTGGTCGTTTTATCCACCAAAATCACTTGGTGGCCGTCATTAGCAAAGAAATATTTAGGTACTGTTGTTAGCAACTCCTCACAAGGACGGTGTTTCAAATCAACACCGCAACCGTCATCCTCATTTTTAGATGAAGAGGATGCATTTGGCGATGCTAACTTGAAAGAGATTTCGTTACTCTTCAATCCTATGGCACCATCTTTTACAACAGGACGCACAAAGCAGAAGTACTCCACTCCTTTCTCCAATACCGAAGAGTTAAGATTGTCTGTCCATACATAACCTTCCTTAAATTTATTACAAATGAAAGTCATATTCTTCACCTCAGACGCATCATCTGGATTTCCTCCCGCCTTATAACAGTATATCTTAAAACCACAGATTAATTCATTGTCTTTGTTTGACTTCAACTCCCATTTAGGAGTAACGACATCACCCTCAACCTTGACTTCATCAAGTTCTATTTTGACTTTCGATTGTGCTTTATTTTTCGCTTTTGAATCATCAAAATTTATCTTTGGCTCCTCCTGATGGCAATTACCGATAGAGAAACTATAGGTTTGACTTTTACCATTGTTTTTATAGGCATTCTGCCCATGAATACCATCCGCAACAGACTTGGTCTGGACATACCAATAATAGGTATTACCTTCTTTGAATTTCCCAGAGGAGTTGTTTATCAAAACAAAATTGTTATTATAAACATTCTGATTATAAAATTCCATTGAACTTGGGGCATCTTGAGTAGAGAACATGTTACCAGTAAAATTCATATCAGTACCATTCTCCTTGATATGCAACTCATAAGAGCGATTCTGTGGGCCTATGGCAATAGGATCAATCCATTGGAACAAAAACGTTTGCGGCAACTCGCTTCCCTCATAACACTTTCCATCCTCAGGAAACACCCCTACAGGAGGTTCTGCCTGCGTCAAATAACAGTAAACCGAGAAGGGTTCACTTAACGGCATCTTACCATTGTTTTTGTCAAAGAGTTGGTATTCAAATTCATACGAGCCCTCCTCCAAACAATAGCCATTATCGAAAAAATTATTAGCACCACCAGTAACGGTATAATTACTCCTATCACTGAACAGATCTTTTAACGAGATGTCATTAACAATCTGTGCTTGACTAAAACGCCTCTTCAAAGGACCTTTAGACGCTAATACGACACGACCGCCTTGCTTAATTTTTACGGAAATAGAATAGTCCAACGAAGCATCGTATCGGCTCATATCTCTCACGATAACCTTTAATTGCACCCTTCCATTCGAGAAATAATCGCCCATGCAATTAGTGTAGGGAGGCAACATTGCAGCACTCAACTGGATAGGATAAACCGAGGCTTGCGAAAAAGCAGATAAGCTAACGCAGAGAAAAAGCACTGATAATAAATATCTTTTAATCGTGTTCATATTTCGAGATGAATGTTATCTTTCAAAAATTTAAAAAGTTACAGAATAATTCAGTGTGGCCAAGAACTCAAAATCGTTTTTTGTCTTTGCCTCACTTTTCAGCCAATTGGTCAAGCCGAGAGAGGCAGTAACCGTATGTTTGCCCAACTTCTCGTCAATCTGCTTTAGGGAATAATTCGCATTAATACCACTGTTCAACAAAGAACTATATAACTGACCATTTAGATTGTTCACATTGTAGGCAATCTGCCCTGAGACAGAGAATGCTCCAGACTTATCGCTCCAACCCGCATTCAAACCTGGTCCCCAGTAAAGACTCTCAACAGATGACGCATCTGCCCAATTCGCACTGAAAAAGGAACCCCAGGAAATACGAGTCGGCACAAAGACTTGTGAGAAGTTAAGACTTCCTCCCATAATGGTTTGTTCTGAAAAAGAGGTGTTCCCAGCCTCCTGATTTCCATAATTATAATTACCAGAGAGCGACATCGACTGTGTCCTCAACGTATCGCCCCACGCATAAGAGACCAATCCTGTCCATGTCTGATTAACCTGATAATAATTAAGCGTATCGAGTTGATCGACGTAATAAGGATAAGCCGTCTTTTTATATTTGGTATAGTTCGAGAAATTGGAATAAGACAATGACGTTGTCCAGTGCTTTCCGTCGCTAAAAGAGCCCGTCAACGAGCCTACAACCCTTCTGTTATCATTAGACTTTAGATTGTTGAGGTTATTGAACTCAAAACCCAACTTACCATTAAAATTCAACTTGCCACTAAGAAATTTGACATAAGGAGCAATGGTATAGTCTTCCTTGTCATCGGTGAAATAATACCCACCAAGTGTTTGATAATAAGGAGATATACGCTCGTAACACAACGAAAGTCCCCAAACCTTGCCTGCATAACCTGCTGAGGCATTCAAGGCATCCACAAAACGGTCGTTGCCCTTTCGGTTGAATAGTTTATCAAGGAACGTAGAACCTGCAGCTGGAGCGCCTTCGGCAGTACGAATTTCCGAATTATATAGCGAAAACGCATACTCAGCCTGAATGAAGAAGTCCGTCAAAAACGACTGACGAATATAGCCACTAATTGCCGTATTCTCTTTCGGGTGCAAATCAGCTTCATCAGGAACAGCATATTCCAACGAATTGACATCATCTTTGGCATGAAAGAAAGTTGCATTGACCGATGTTCCGCTTCCGTTCCACCCCACTTTGGCACTATAACCCATGCGCTTATAAGAGACGTCATCGATGTTCTCAATCAACGGATCATACTCAATCGCCTTCAAGAAACGGCCATACATTGCACCAAAGTACCAATTACGAGGAGTCAACTCCACACCCACGCCAGTAAAGTCATGGCCTGCCAAAGTATAAGGCGAGAAAGTCATGCTGGAACTACCGAGGTAGAGTCGCACCCACTTGTATTTAGGCGCAACCTGGAATCGGTTGAACGGCTGGGTATATTCCTTGCTAGTGTTGCTAAGCGCAAAACTAAAAGGCATGTCAACACCCATATAATTGAGATTAAGAGTACCACAAAGCGTATAGACATAGGGGTCACGCTTAATCAAGCTATCGCTACCCGCATAAAATGTATTGTTGAAACTCAACCCACCACTTGCCGTCAACTTCTTTTTGTAGTCGATATTATCGGGGGAGATTTCCACTGCATTCATATTCGAAACAAATGCTAACGATGTAATGCACAAAATGAGTTTGACGAATATTCGCATTTTCTTACTTAGCATTTCTCAAAACTTTAATTGCAGCCGCATTGCTGTCGGTGAACACTTTAATAATAACATTCTCTTTAATATCAGACACTTCGAAAGAGTAAGTGTAATAATTAACTATTTCCTTATTGCCATTTACGACAATAGTTTTTCCCTCTTTATCTCCTTCTGTGTCCTGATTCTCTTCCACATCTGTATTTGCATTCTCCTCCTCCGTATCGTTAGTTGGAGTTACGACGTAAGCATTACCATATCTATCAGTAACATGCCAATCGTTAACATTCAACCTATACGACTGCACTGGGGATTTGACTGCACCGTTCATGCCATAGACTATATAGTTGAAACTACTAGGATCTTCCATGGTAACCGACAGAATCGCCGTTCCATTCTGATCTGCTCCAGTGCAAGCCAAATGGATACTGTTCATGAACTTAGGATTAGGGTATGGATCAACGCCATCGAGATTGAGAGCCAACGAATTGTGTTCAGTAATCACGTCACAACCTGCCACATAAGCGATCACACGAATCGTAAAGCCCAATTGGACTCCCTTTTGCCCGTTGTTTTTATTCTTCTCTCTCAAATAGTCAACCAAGTTGAAATTCGACAAAGTTGCTGGATTTCTGAACTTAACAAAAGCCATACGTTTCAACTCTTCAGTAGGAACAAGCAAGTCGAATCCATCTGATATCTTATACCGATTCTTCATATCTTCCGAAAGATTCAGATAATCTTTTTGTGCCTCAAGAGGAATGCCCCATGACGGACCTTCATAAGAGGTTCTTGTCCAACTAGGACTAATATAACTCTTTGATCCACCCACATCCTTAATACCATAAACATAAAGGTCATTCGATACCATGACGCCCTCAAATTTTTCAGCATCGTCCTCGTCGTCCATGACAATCAAAACCTTCATGCTATCATACTGAGCAATAGGAGTATTCATAACACTATAGTCTGTCTGGTCTTCAACTACCAATACATTTCCGAAGTCGTGCCATGTACTGATCAATTGGTCTTGTACAACATCATCCCAATTTAATAATCCATTAGGATCAGTGCTTGCACTAGACGCCACACAGCCATTCGCATCTTGGACCTGCATCACATGAGAACCGCTACCCACAGGAATATGGTCATTTGAATGAAACTCATCCATATAGAACTTCTTGTAATCAAGATAAGTTGTCAAATCCTCACCTTCAGGGGTTTGAGGGTATTTATTCAAACCTTCATCAGAAATGTAATCATCTCCCGTGACTTTTTCAACCTTATATAAGTAAGGTGCCACACCGCCTGTGGTTGATTTAGCATATATACGAGTAGAACCGTCATGACAAACATAACTTGCATCAGCCTCAATCTTCAACTTAGTAGGCTGATAGATGTCAAACTCGGTAGAAAACTCACAATTCTGGTTATCTACCACGGTAATGACATGTTTACGGTTTTTGTCTTTATCTTCCCCCTCGAAGTTCATCGTAGCCAACAAATCATCCAATCTGAAAGAATAAGAGGTCTTCTCATAGATTCTGAGTCTTTTACCCATTTCTTCATTTAGTTGTTTAAATGTAGGCTCTACGTCATACAATTTTTTCAATGAATCTTTTACAACTTTCATAAGGAGTTCCGCATCAAATGCCAATTTCAATTGGTTGAAGACATCAGCATTTTTCAAGAGATAAGACAAACTCTTATCTTGCACAACCGTATCCCTGGTTACAATCTCATTGTTATATGCATCCCTCACTGGGTCATTCTTCTTTATTGTTCTCATTACAATAGGAGTTGTGGCTGGAAGTTCGTTTCCATCAAGCAACATCTTAGTATAGAACTCATGACCACCATAAAGCATCAACTCAACAGCACCTTCACTTTCACCATAACACTTTATAGAATCGGTTGAGATAGCAGCAAGAGAAATCGGCAACCCAGAAGATTTGAAATCGAATTCAGCATAAGCAGAACATCCCTCTTTATCGTAGGCGATAAATCCAATTCTACCCTTAGGCACGTTCGTAACACCCACTGCACCTGTATAATCTACCCACTTATTGTTAACCGAGTCTCTGTACGACAAACCTTTTTCTATCGGCTGGTCTAAACGGCGTTCAATACCATTTGTCACCGTCTTGTGGGCACAATCAGGGAAGTTTTCAAGATTACATTGATGGGTATGTTCTCTAAAATCGTTTTCATCAACATTCACAAATCCATCATCGACCGTACAATATGGATAGTACTTGCAATGACTACCATGTCCAATCATGTAAGTGAAGTGGTCAAGCGTATTTGCAAAATCCTTATCCAACAACAGGATATTATTGTCAGACGGATTACAAAGATCCACATGCGGCTTACCATCCAATGCGAATTTAGCTTCAACCCTCACAGTGCCACCTTTCGCAACACAACCAAGTGAATCGTAAACTCTAACCTGATAATTACCAGCAGGAAGCATTTCAGATGTATATTCTATAATTTGGTTGCCATTGTCAAGCGGCTTCTTTTTAATAGTAACATCCTGAACATAATCAGCGCCAATTAAATCGCCCTCTCCCTTCATGTTATCAAGATCAAGATTCATGTCTTCTTTATCAATATTGACGATACTGTACAAATAAGGATAGTTACCACCCTGACATTTGAAACGGATACGTCTCTCTTCCGCATTACATACCGGATTAGCGCCTTCGGCATCGCCAAGGTATTCCGTATCAAAAACCTCCAAGCGTTTGCCTTTTGGCGGGATGAGAGAGAAATCCTTCGTATATGTACAATTGAAAGTGTCGGTCACAATAATTGTATATTCGTCGTCAGGCAACATATCCAAACCAATCCAATCAGTAGCTACCGACTCGCGATTGCCATTATTGTACAATGTAGGCAATGGATAAGGTAATGGATCATGATGATTCAAACTGTCTTTGATAATTTTCATGACGGCGTCATTATCGCGCTCTTTTGCCTCTATATGAATAGTAGAGATATCGCTAAATACCTTAGAGCGGAACTTTGCATCTTTCGGAAGATCTTTTCCATCTATCGAGGAATCAATCTCATACTTAGACGCAAAGAACTCTCTCTGCTGAGCATCCGTCATGATAATGGAATTTGCCCAGTTATTACCCTGATTTCTATTAGGATAAAGCGTCTTAGTGTATTTCAAATCCGAACCATTACGGTATGGCACGAAACAAACAGTACCCATGTTCATGTCGAAACACTTCACATCCTCCTTTTCGAACAAGAACTTGATTGCTTTCTGACGTCTAACTATCGTATCAAAACTAACATTATCACCAGGACATTTATCCTCCATATCCGTATAAAGGATAACATACTTACCATCAGGCAACCCCTTATCCTCATCTGTTAATTCATACTTCAAGTCTTCCGTCTTGTCGTGACCCAGATTACCATGACCAGTAGTAAAGCCATACAAACGGTAAGATTTTGGCTCTTCTAAAGCCTCCGTCGTATAATCCCAATCCTCGCTTCCGCCATTAGGTGTATATTTAATCAAGATATGTTTGTTATCGACATAACCACCTTCGTAACTGAAATCGATATATGCCTTATCATAATTACACTTCAATTCGACATAACTTGATTCAAGCATCTTGATAGATGGTTGCTTTAATGGTTCAACGGTGAAAGGATATTTAATGATTTCAGCATCACACATATCACCCCATGTCACATAATACTTACCAGCAGTCAAATTTTCACCAGTTGACCAAGCATAAACATCTCGGTCGGTAACATATGTCAAGTGGTTAGCACCCATGCCGTGCCATCTTTCATGAAGCTCACCTTGCTCATTATAATCGTAGAAACGGAGAGTATAAACCTCGTCCGTCCATCCTGTAGCAGCCACAACAGAACGTGCATTCATAACCGAATAACAAGTACTTGGATGAACCTTAGTCTCGTCAGCATACAACGCGAGCGGTTCGGTGAGAGCCGCAATGGAAACATCTTGCAACTTACGAGACATACCATCCAAATCACAATCACCTAACTTATGAACCAAGAACAATTCATATTCGCCAGGTGCAGCATTTTCAATAAAGAATGAATCTACTGTTGACTTCGTTGTTTCCGAATAATAGAAATGAGATTCATCGTTTTTATCTACCAACTTGATGGCTACTGAATAGGCAGTTTCAGGACCCTTATAGTCAACGATTACACCACCATTGTTCTTACCAAAGCAACGCTGTTTGTAAACCTTTCTCACTTTTGCTTCAGCATCAGCCAAAGCCGAATTGTCTAATGGCAATTCTGTAAGACGCGCATATATGCCACAGTCTTCATAATAGGATTGTACTTGGGTAAATGTAACATCCACAGGGGTAACAATAACCGTAGAAGTAACGTCTCCACCAATAACAACTTTCGTTTCGTTGTTCTTATCAGCATCCATGAACCAATATTCACGCTCATTGTTCTCTGCTCCATGTTTTGCAGTAACCAAAGTGTACTTCTTATCGCCACAAATCATCTCACGCTTCTGAGCAACAAGTTTTACAATTGACTCTAATTCCAATCCTTCATCGTAAACACTTTCACAATTGGTACTGTCAACAGCAACAATCTTGAACTTGCCATCAGGAAGCAAGTCACTGATAAAAGAGGAAGAGAGAGTCGTGTCGGAAATCTGTATTGAAGTACCATCAGCAGTTTCCACCTTATAAACATACGGTGCAGATCCGCCAGCAACTTTTGCCTTTATAAAGCGTTGATCCCATTCACATCGAGCCGCTTTAGCGTCAAAATCGACACTGCTAATATGGAACATACCTTTCTCCTTAGAGTAGGCTGTCAAGTCAAATTCTTTCTCGACGGTACGCTTACAGTAATCTGTTGTTGAAAGCGTATAGACACCGGCTCCTTGATCGGATAATTCGAAATAAGCCTTGCCCTCAACGAGCTTTGGCTTTGCACCATCCTTAACAACCTCGTCGCCCCTCTTCAAAACAGCATAGAACTCTGGATCCCAGGAAGAAGCAACGAAGGTTACACTACCATCTGCGCGGTCAAGACAAGTATAGGCCTTGTTTTCGCCCATGTCGATAGTGAGAGGATCCTCATAAGCGGCTGGTATTACCTGTTCCTTCGTGTAGAAGGTATCTTGACACTGATCCCACATATAGAAGATGTTTTGTCCTTCTGGAAGATGCCATAGATCGAACGCCACAACGCCACTTCTTAGCGTTTCCCCACAATGGGTATTCGTACCCGATTTATTTCCGTTTCGTTCGATACACCATGAATACAATCCATCTTGCCATCCGGTCATCTCAAAATGCATACGA